>CAIWOY010000350.1 GCA_903914415.1 uncultured Phycisphaerales bacterium
CCGCTGCCGTAGATCCAACGAATACGTCGGCATCGCAACACCTCCTTGTGCTGCGACTCTCTATAAGTTCGTGCGCGCTCCCGGCGCAAGGGGAAAAGTGAAATTGCTCTAACGACCGCGCCGCGGCCTCCCAGCCGGGCGGAAAATACCGACACAACAGCCTCCAGTCCTCGGCGCGTCCGCTGACTTCCGTGTCGTTCATGCCGAGCAGCGTACCGCGTCCCGCTAAAAACCGCAATCGTTAAGTTAACGCTTATGGTGCTGCACCCCCTCAAGGGCTTGCCCGAGCGAACCGCGGGCTGGCGGGCGTCGTTTTCCCTTCGGCGAGCTTGGTCAGCTCTTCCCTCGGCATCCGGCCCGCGTGCAGCTTCGTTGCCTGCGGCAGCGGATCGGTCACCCGGTCCGACGGCGTCGGGTCAGCATCAGCCCTGTGGTGGTCAGCAGGCCCAGCGTGGCCGGCTCGGGCACAATGGTGAAGGTCACGTCCGCGGTGCTGCCAAGCTGGTATGTGGCGGTGTTCGAGAAATTCGCTTGGGCGAAGGTCGCGCTGCCCGCCCAGCCCAAAGCGCTGCCGCTGGAGCTATTGGCACTGGTGGCCAGATCGAAGTAGAGCCAATAGCGCTGCCCGACGACCGCGGTGAAGTTGATCAGATCCTCGTACGACAGGGAGTAGATGCGATCGCCGTTGCCGTCCACTCCCTGCGTCAGCAAACCGTCCCAGACGCCGTCGGTCTCGGTGGAGAAATGGCGTACACTTTCGTCCAGCTCGCATTCGACCTCGGCTTCGCCCGCTCGTGCGGCCAATACCGCGGCACTGTCGTCATAGAGCGTCAGGGCGCCGCTGGCGCGGCAGTAGCTGTATTTGCCCTCGACGCTCTCCAAGGCCTGCAGGGTGCCGGCGTAGCCGACGCCCAGCGATACGGGCACTTGAGTGCCCGCCGGGAGCGAACCTGAGCCTACCAGGAACGGCTTCCAGGTCTCCACATCGCCACCGATGGAGAGTGTGCCCGTGCCAAACGGGTCATGGTAGTTGATCCTGCTGCGGGCCTTGGCGGTCGCCGTCTGGGCCTGACGAATGTCTCCCAGGCAGTACGCCGAGCCAATCACCGGCGATGCGCCCCAGGTCCAGTCGAAGGTGGCCTCGTCAAAAAGGACATCCTCATCGGTCTCATATCCCCCGGCGTGAATCCACGCGTATGGGTTGTTGCCGTACCCGCCGGGTCCGTCAGCAAACACCGGGACCGCGACGATGCCCACACAGATTCCCGCCCAGAAGGACATTGCTCGCCACATGATGACACTCCTCTCGCCCTGGAAATGCAAGCGGACCCACCGACGCTGGCGGACCCTCCAATTCGAGCCATTCAATTTCTTATAGGCACTTGTTTCTGACGAAGTCAAGATTGACTCGCTCATCGGTGAGGTATCCCCCCGTGCGCAATCGGGTTATGGCAGCAGAAAAAAACATCTTTGCTGGCCAAGGTTGAAGTTGACGAAACCAGCCAGGACGACACTCCCATGAGACTCATTGCGGCGGGCCTGGGGCGGACGCGGGCGACGACATCCAATGTCTGGTCCCTGGTTTTGGAGCGGATCGCGTGCGGTCTGGCCGTGTATGCCAGCGTGAGGTCCGCCACACGCGTGCGCAAAGAACTGCGGAAGGTGCGTTTTGTGGCCTGGGGTGCCGCTCTTGGCCCCAGACAACTGCACACGCCAATTGAGGTTACGATCGGTTTACGGGGCGCAGACGCCGGTCGGAGACCGGTGTCACAGGCACAAAACCCGAGGCCACAGAGACGGGCGGGGGCTTCAGGGCCTCAAGGGACGGTGCGAGCAAACTGCGGGCTGGCGGGCGTCACTTCCCCTTGGGCAAGCTTGGTCAGCTCTTCCCGCGGCATCCGCCCTGCGAGCACGTAGCTGATCTTCTGGCGCTTCCAGCACACCAGCGATACGTCGCCATCGGTGCCGTCGCGAAACTCCGCCGTGCCGCGCTGGCACCCGGGGCACGGCGTGCCGCCGCAAGTGCACAGCGTGATCGCGCAATCCACCGCAAACGCCGACACCACGTCATTCGGGTCGTCGCTGCGGCGGAAGTAGGCGTGCAACACGCGCGCCCCGCATTCCTTGCACTCCGGCGGCCCGCACCAGCACGCGCCGTCCAGCCGGTACCCATGCGAGGGGATGTCGGGCAGGCCGGCGGCCAGAGGCGCCTCGGCCTGCAACTCGGCGAGCGTCTTGCAGCCTCCGTCGCCGCGCACGTTCAGCGTGTCGTGGCGGCGCTCGACAGCGCAGCGCCGGTACACGCTCGCGAAGCCCGAAACCTGCACGTTTGTCGCCGCCGCCTCGCTCCCGGGCCAGACAAACAGCGCCAGGACGACCGCGGCGGCGACCGCCAGCCCGGGTAATCCGAGACGATACAGCCGCCGGCTGCGCACGCGGCGCGAAGCCTGTAAGTTCGCCCGGACGCGGTCCTCAAGGCCGCGCGGGACGGGCTCCGACACGAGCGCACGGTGCGCGCACTGTCGCAGCGCCTGCCAGCGGGCCACGTCGGCGCGGCTGGCGGGGTCCTGGGCCAGGTGGGCCTCGATCTCGGCTCGCTGAGCGGGGTCGAGCTCCCCGTCGGCGTATTCGGCCAGGTGTTTTCGCATCTCGGACGGGTTCATGTCTGCGTCTTCACGCCCGGGAGCCGCTGCTCACGGGCAAAATCGTGCAGGGCGCGGGCCAGTTGCTGCCGCGCGCGGTGCAGCCGGCTCATGACCGTGCCGATCGGCACGTCGAGCGCGTCGGCGATCTCCCGATAACTGAACTCCAGCGTGGCCCACAGCAGCAGCACAGTGCGGAACTCCGGGGCAAGCTGGTCCAGGGCCTGCTTGACCTCCTGGTCCAGATGTTCGTAATCCAAGTCGGGCGGACCGGCGTAGGCCTCGTCGGCCTGGGTCTCGTCCAGCGTCTGCGGGTCGGTGGACCGCGGGCCGCGCTCCGCACGCTGGCGGCGGTTGAGAAACGTGTTGGTCAGAATCTTCAGTAGCCACGGCTTGATGCCGAATTCGCGGACCTGAAAGCGGTCAAAGGCCGCATACGCCTTGAGGAACGTCTCCTGGACGAGGTCCTCGGCGTCGTGCTCGTGGTGCGCCAGGCGCCGCGCGACCCGGTAAACCGTGTCCAGGTGGGGGAGCGCCAGGGCCTCAAATGACTGCTTGTCCGCGCTGCCCATTACGCGTCGCCGCCGTCCGCCGGCAGCGTCCATTGGTTAGAACCGTTCCGGCCGCGAGACAATTCCCGCGCACTCCCGTCGCGCGGGCATTATCGGTACGCGGCTGGCGGTCGGCCAGTCCGGCGCGGTACAATTCGGCGCGTTCAGATCAGGGCATGTTGCCAGGGAGGGCAAGCAATGTATGGAAGAGGGTGTGCTATGGCGTGGCAACGCCGCGGCGGGGTCGGGGGCCTGGTCATTGTGGCCGCGCTGGCGGGGTCCGGAATCGTCGCCGCACGAGAGCCGACGGGGACTTCGTTCCTGGCGGGCGATGGCGTGCGGATCAGCGCGGACTACTACGCGCCCGCGGAGGGACGGCCGGGCGACTTCCCGGCGGTCATGCTGGTGCACACGCACCGCAGCGACCGGAAGGCCTGGGAGCCGCTCATCGCGCCGCTGCGCGAGGCGGGGTTCGCGGTGCTGGCGCTGGACCTGCGCGGGCACGGAGAGAGCGCGACGACTGAGGCGCGGCAGCGGGCGATCGACGGAGACTGGAAGCTGTTCAAGGAGATGCAGGAGGACCTGCGCGGGGCCTACGACTGGCTGGCCAAGCAGCCGCACGTGGACCGGGCGCGGTTGGCGGTGGTCGGGGCCAGCGCGGGCGCCAGCGTCGCGTTGCAGTACGCGGTCAAGGACCGCAGCGTCGATGCGATCGTCTGCCTGTCGCCCGGGTTGAACGATTTCGGGATGGATGCGGCGGGCGACATCGGCCAGATCACGGGGCGGCGGATTCTGGTGCTCGCGACGGAGGACCAACGGGATGCGCCGTACACGCTCGAGAAGCGCGGGGCGGGCGTCGAGGTCAAGGTCTACCGGGAAGGGCCGGTGCACGGCACCGACCTGCTCGGCGCCGTGCCGCAGGCCGCGCGGGACATCGTGGCGTTTCTGAAGAGCGCGGTCGGCGATCGGACGGACACGGTCGTGTGCGGCAGCATCAACAGCGACGTGTACCACGAGCGGGATTCGGGCTGGGTGAAGCAGATCGCGCCGAGCAATCTGCGCTACTACTCCTCTCCGCGGGAGGCAGAGTCGCGCGGCTTGCGGGCTGCGCGGTCGAAGGGGCCGGGCAAGGGCAGCCCGGACAATGGCGAGCAGAGCGGCGGTCGCCGGCGCCGCCAGCCGTGAGAGAAAACCACCAAGACGCCAAGGCACAGAGAAGGGCCAGGCAGCAAGCGATTCGTGACCGCTCTGCCAGCCGGGGGCGTTTTTTCTGCTTGGTGCCTGCGTGTCTTCGTGGTGAAATAGACGGTTTAGCGGGCGCGGGCAAAGTCGAGGCGACCGATGTGGATTCCGTCCCTGGCAACGATGGCGGCGATGCTGTTCCTGGCGACTGGCGAAGAACCCGAGAACCCCTGGAAGGAAAAGGTCGCGGCGGCGGTGCGGCACGCGGAGGCCGACCCGACGGCCGCGGCACTGCGCGCAGCGCTCGATACGTGCTGGCGGGCCGACGATTGGGCGGCGGGGCTACGGCTGGCCGAGCGCGTACGCGAGAAGCACCCGGACGACGGTGAGCTGCGCGGCCTGGCGGCACGGGCGCTCTGGCGGGGCGGGCGACTGGCGGACGCCGAGCGGCTGGCGGAGCGTCTTCCGCTGCGGACCGCCGACACGGTCGGATGCCGGCTGCAAATCGCGATCCACCTGTCGCGGGGCGAACCGGCGGAAGCGGAGGAGTGGGCCCAGCGGTTGGAGCGGCTCGGCCCCAAGACGGCCGACGATTACTACCACGTGTTCGCGGTGCGCTTCTCCGCGGGCAAGCTGGCCGGGCTGGCCGACCTCGTGCGCAAGGCCGAGCGGCTGGCGAGCCCGAAGAATGGATACCCGGAAACCTGTTTGCCGGAGTCGATCGAGGGCGTTGCTGCCTTTCTGGACGCCGTCGGCCCGCAGCCGCTGAATCAGATCGCGCAATACGGCGCGGCCCCGCTGACGCCGCTGGTCTTGTTCAACCTGCCGGCGTGCGACGTGCTGATCGACGGCCACGGGCCGTACCGGATGGTCGTGGACACCGGCGGCAGCATCATGGTGGCGCTGGACCAGACGCTGGCCGATGAGCTCGGACTCAAGTCCGTCGCGCAAGCGTCGGTGCGCGGCGTGTCCGGAAAGCAGGCGACCGGCCAGGTGCTCGTCGACGAATTGCGGATCGGCACGATCGTCGGCCGGCGCGTCATGACGCGGACGTTCGACGTGCGCGGCGCGATCATGAATGCGGCGGACGGGATCATCGGCACGGGCATTTTCGCGCAAGGGCGGATGACGCTGGATTGGGCCGGGGGGCAACTGGTGGTCTCGCGGTCGCGGGACGAGTCAGGCGCCGGGACCGCGGCCGAACTGCGCCTGGTGGGCGATGCGAAGCTCATGGTGCCGGCACTGCTCGAGGGCGGGCCGGCCGTCAGCCTGCTGGACACGGGGGCGGACGTCATCGCGCTGGCCCCGTCGTGCCTGCGCCGGCTGTTCCCGGACCGCGAGGTCAAAACGTTCAGCCCCGGAGTGGGCCTCGGCGTGGGGGGCGGCCAGGAGACTGAGATATCGCTCGGCTCCGGTGCCAGGCTCGTCCTGGCCGGACGGACATTTGAGAACTACGGCGGGCTGGGGCTGGACGCGCTGGACAAGACGCTCAGCCCGTTGTTGGGGGTGCAGATCGACGCATTGCTGGGCATGCCGATGTTCCGCCAGATGAAGTCGGTAACGGTCGACTTCCCAAAGTGCAAGCTGTGGGTGGAGTGGCTCGAGCGGTAGCCGGCAGCTCTCAACTCTCGGCTATCAGGCTGCTTCCGTTGACGGTGCTGGAGCCCGCGCGCGTCTGACGGAAGCAGACGCGTGCCCGTGCGGGCGGGGTCTCCCTGCAAAGTCCGAGTAAGTAAGCGGCGTCCTTGGGCGGCCGGGGGCGCGGCCGGCAGCTTGTTGCGGTCGGGGCGGGCGAGCGCTTGCCGGCGCGCGGGTTTATTTCACACTCTTTGTTATGCGGTACGCCGTGCAGGTTGCGCGATGCGGCGTGCGGCGTGTTGTTCTCGGGCGTCGGACTTGTGGCGGCGCCCGGGGCCGCGAGGGACGGCGGAGCGAGGCGTGGAGGTGGCGGGCCGTCACAGTTGTTATTGGCAGGCGCCGCGGGAGGTCGGAGAAAGATGGCCACCCGGTGAGTGAGCGCGGGTTCTTTCGTCGGGGCGCGGAAACCGGGTCGCTTGAGGTCCTAGGGTTTTGTAGTCCATCGAGGGAATGCCAGGTTCGACCCGCCTCTCCGCTTTGGATCTCGCCAGACAATCGGGACCTCGTCGACTGGCGCCGCAGGGCGCACGGAAAGGAGCTCAAGATGCGTACGAACCTACTCGTGGCAGTGTTGCTCGCGGCTGCGGTCAGCGTGGCGCGGGCGGATCTCACGCAGTCCTTTCAGAATCTCAACAGCGTCTGGGAAATCGGGTCTTCCGGCCTCCAGTCGTCCTACTTTGGCGACACGAAGCTCGGCCAGCCGGTGA
>CAIWOY010000351.1 GCA_903914415.1 uncultured Phycisphaerales bacterium
GCGCCAGCGGCAGGCGCCGCCACAACTCCGCCTGAAAGCCGTCCATGGCCAACCTCCGCACGCCACCGATCCGCGGCCGCGTCTCCCCAAGTCAGCCATCGCACGAACCTTACGTCAAGCGAAGATCGTGAAAGCAGTGGGACAAGGCTGCGCTCGGGAGGGCGAGGCTCCTGCCGATCCGCCGCCGGGTGCTTCCGCGTTACCGCGGCCATGCGCAGAGCGTAGGCGACTAGCAAATAGGGTCATAATTAAGTAAGCGGTCAGCCAGCATGTAATCTGTAATATACTATCCCGTAAAGCATTGTGCGCGCATGTATAGTCAGATATGCGGTCATTATATAGTCATAATATGATTCACGCTGTCCGACCGTACAAGTGTTCCCCCGGCTCTGCACCCTCATTGCGAGCGGCGCGTGTTCCTCAGGTTCCCCCACGCCAGACGGGTCGCTCGGAAGTGTTTCGAGTTCTGAAACGTCTCGCGGCTGACCCCCACCGTTTGGCACATCTCGGTGATCGTCCGCCCTACGTTGTCCTGCAGTTCTCTCTGGATCAGCTCGGACAGCTTGGCCGCCTTGCCCATCATCTCCAGATGCTTCGGAACCCGCCGGACAGCACGCGGCGCCTTGACGCTCCCCCTGCCGGGCGGCGTACGTTCCGCGTGTGCCCGCCGTTTCGCCCCCCGCTCATCCGCTGCCGGCTGCTGCGGTTTAGCGGCCTTCCCTCCGGCCTCGCGGGCCGCACGCTCGAACAGCTCGTGCAGGGCCGCGGGCGAGGCTCCGAGCCGCACGTCCACGCCACAACTGGATGCATCGCTCGCCGCACGTACGAGTCGCGCGGCCTCCTGGTACGCCTGGTACGCTGGCCCGCCCGGGTCTCCGCGCTCGGTCGGGCCCTCCCCCAAGCCGCCCGCGGTAAACATCTCGACGACCCGCCGGGCCCGCCTTGCGAGTTCCTGCAGCGCATTGCCCCGCACGACGTGGTACTGCCCCTGCTGGAGCGCGCACGTGTCGATGAGCTCGGCCAGATCGTGGAGAGCCTGCGACAGGGGTGTCGGCTGGGGCATGCTCACAGCCTATGTAGTGCGTCGAGGACGCACCCTACGTCGCTCGTAGCACCGCTATGACCGCGGCTCGTACCGGCCGCAGAACCGGATGCTACGTTCCCGCTGCGGCCGGATCAACGGTGATGTCGTCCACGATGCCGATGATCACCGAGCGGACCGGGGCCTGCGGGTCGTTGATCACCTGGCGGGCCGAGTTCCCCTCGTCGATCACCAGCACGATCTGGCCGACGCCCGCGTCCACCGAGTCGATCGCGACCAGGTATCCGCCCAACTCGCTGCCGTCCGGACCGATCCGGTCGAGCATCAGCATCCGGCGGTTCGCGTAGACCGGGTGCTTGATCGTGGCGACCACCTCGCCTTTGACGCGTCCGAGGATCATGGCTGCGGCCACCCTTCGCGGCTGACCTGGTCCACGATCGTCACGATCGTGTGGTCCACCGGCACAAACCACGGGTCCAGGGCCAGCGCGGCCTCGCGCCCGCCCTCGTACGTGACCAGTTCACCGGGCCCGGCCATGCGGGTCGAGTCGGCCACGACAACCGGCTCGCCCTTCGGCTTCCCGTTGCGGTCCAGCGGCTGGACGAGCAGAAACGGCACGCCCGTCAGGCCCTCGCAGACCACGCACGGCACCACGGTCCCAATCACCCGGCCCAACAGCATGACGTTCGCCTATCTCCTACTCGCGCGTTTTCCAGCGGTTGGCTGATCCCGCGTCCCGTCGCCGCTCGGATAAAGCTCCGTCGCGGCCTGAATCCGCGCCCGCAGCGCGTCGTCCTGAATCGGAATCACGGTATGACGGGTCGTGACGCCCGGCCGGTCCGCGACCGCGATTCCTGCGGCAATCGCGGCCTGCACGTCGTGCACGAGGCCGGTCATGAGCGTGATGCCCTTGCCGCCGAGCCCGTCGCCGAGCCGAATCTCGATGATCGTCACCTCCGCGGTCTTCACGGCCTTGTCGGCAGCGGCGACGTTGATCGGGATCGCCGACGTCTCGATGATGCCGAGTGCGTCGCCGGTGTTGTCCTGCCGCTGCCCGCCGATGGCCGCATACACCTGCGCGTGCACGTCGGGCAGGAAAATCTCGTCCGTCAGGCGCTCGCCGCCGATGCGCAGCCCCTCGCGCCGCGATTCGGCCACGTCGGCGACCGTGCCGCCGATGACGACGATGTATTTCCCCGGCTGGACCGTGCCGATGCGCAGCACGTCGATGTGCGCCTTCTTCACCATCGCGTCCGCGGCGCAAACGCCGGTCGGGATGCTGTCGAATTCGAGGACGGCGATGGCGGGCGGCGTGTTCATATAATCCTGAACTGGTCCACGACCACGCAGCGCCGCTCGCGCGAGAAGCTGCGCGGCCCGGTCAGACCTTCGCCGGTCGGGCTGGCGATCGTGAACGACGAGTGGCCCTCGCCACCGGCCCCCAGGCCGGCGTAGGCCGGGCCGTTCTTCACGAAAATGCTGCAGTTGCACAGCCGCGCCATGCGGCTGAGCTTCTCGATGTTGCGGGAGTACATGACCGCGGTGTGCCGGCGTTTCCCCTCGGTCGCGAGGGCCCGGTCGATGGCCTCGTCCACGTTGGCGACCCGCACGACGGGCATGACCGGCATCATCTGCTCCGTCCACACCAGCGGATGGCTCGCCTGCACGTCCATCACCGCCAGCCGCACGTCGTCCCCCGCGCTGACCCCGATCAGGCCGAGAATCATCCCCGCGTTCTTACCGATCAGCTCCTTGTTCACTACGCCCGCGGCCCACGGCCCGTGCCGCTCCTTGAAGATCACGTTCTCCATCTGCCGGGACTGGGCCGCGTCGAGCACGACGGCCCCGTTCTGCTTCATGGCGGCCAGCAGCTCATTGGCCACCGACTCCACCACAAACGTCTCTTTCTCGTCCACGCAGATGACGTTGTTATCGAAGGAGCCGCCGCGGACGACCCCCTGCGCGGCCAGGGCGATGTCGGCCGTTTCATCGACGACGACCGGCGGGTTGCCGGGTCCGGCACAGATCGCCCGCTTGCCGCTCTGCATCGCCGCGTGGACGACGCCCTCGCCGCCGGTGACGACCAGCAGGCGAATGCCCGGGTGTTTCATGACCGCCTGGGCCGCCGCAATCGACGGCTCGGTGATTGTGCACACGAGGTTCGGCGGACCGCCGGCGCGCATGATGGCCTCGTTGAGCAGCGCGATGTTGTGGATCGAGACGGTCTTGGCGGTCGGGTGCACGCAGAAGACGACCGCGTTGCCCGCCGCCACCATCCCGATCGTATTGCAGATGATCGTGGAGGTGGGGTTGGTACAGGGGGTGATGGACCCGATCACGC
>CAIWOY010000352.1 GCA_903914415.1 uncultured Phycisphaerales bacterium
CACATCACAGACGGCGCGGTGGGAACTGTACAGTGACACCTACGGACGTGTGGGGTCTTCGACGATCCGGATTTCGGCGTCGGTCAGGGCGTAGAGCTCGTAGACGAGCTGGTCGATCTGGCGGTCGGTGGCGGCGATCTGGCGCTGAATGACCGTCTTCTCGTGGGCCGTCTGCGCCGCGGCCAGCGATTTGGGGAGGTCGAGCATTTGCTGGACGAGGGCAACGAGGCGTGGTCGGCTCGTCTCGCGCTCGGCGTCGAGTCTTGCGATTGGGAACAGGGACAACTCGTTTACCTTGAACTGCGGGAAGATGGCACGCTGGAACTTCTCAAGGCGAAGGGCGAACCAAAACGTGAGGAGGCGCGAATTGATGAGTCCTAGCACGTACAGCGTCGGATACGCGTGGCACTTGACGACCATGCTATTGATGTCGTGAACCTCATTACCGCTGGTCGGTACAGCGTGAATGCTATGCGGGGGACGTGCGGGAATCTGGCGCACGAGGATTCTCTCTCCGCAGAAGAGCGCCTCGTCACGGGGCGCAGCGAGGTTCGAACCGTACTTCAAGTACTCCCCTGACCAGGCGAGCGAGTATCGGCACACGTCGCGTCCGTCAAGATACGGTCGATAGGTCGAGTCGAGACGGGTCATTGAGTGGTAGACCCTGTCATGCTTCATCCGGTCGGTTTGGGGCGGGGTTCCCTTCCCCGTTTCGTACGCCTTCAGGCCAGCCTTGACGGTGGCAACGTCGCCGAGCGCTATCGAGATTGCGTCAAGTCTGTCCAGCAGGGCGGCGGCGGGCCGGTTCCGGTACAGCCCGTACGGGATGACCCGCCGTTCGCGTATCTCGGCAGAGGGTGCCGTCGCTACGAGTGTCACCGCGTACGGCTCTGCTGCCTCAGCCAGCGTAACGGAAGTCGGCGGGCCTTTCACAAGTACGAGTACGGAAGTGTCGACGTTTGCCCCTGAGAACACCTTGAAGAGATGGTTGACGACGATGATGTCCTTGCCCGACCCAAGTACGAAATCGCGAAACGGCGCCATGGTGCTGATTGAAAGCCAGTTGTTTGGGATTATGACGCCGAGGCACCCGCCTTGCCGGGTTAGGACAAATGACTGCTCGACGAACAGCGTGAAGGTGTTTAGCTGGTAGTTTTGATGTCGGAATCGCGAGAAGTACTCTTTTTCGGCGATGGTGAATCCCTCGTCGCGCGCGAAAACGTACGGCGGATTTCCGATGACGCCGTCGAAGCCCCGGTCCGGGTCCGGGTTTCGGGTTTCGGGGTTCGGGAAAACGGCGGGAAACTCCTTTTCCCAGTCGAAGGCGTTGATGCGCAGGCGCTCGTTGTCGTCGAACAGGCTCATCTGCTGCCTGTCGTAGAAGTCGGGGCCGATGAGCGAGTTGCCGCACTTGATGTTCTTGTCGAGGTCGGGCAAGGCGCGTTCATGGAACAGGCGCAGCGTGCTGCCGATCGTCTCGGCGGTCTCGCCCTCCAGCACCTTGAGCAGCAGCGAGAGCTTGGTCGTCTCGACCGCCTGCGGGTCGATGTCCACGCCGTAGACGTTGTTCAGGAGGATACGTTTCTTTTCCTGGATGGCGAGGCGCCATTGGCCGCCTGCCCCCTGGTAGATGCGATCCCGATGGTTCTCGGGCCCGTCATTGACGTACCAGTCCCGGTGCCAGTCGAGGAGGAACTGGTAGGCCCCAAGCAGGAAGGAGCCGGAGCCGCAGGCGGGGTCGAGGATTCGCAGGGGGCGAGCCGCGGATTTCGCAGATGGGCTGCGGCCGCGCATGGACGGGCGACTGCTACGTCGCCCACGGGGGGGCGACGCTACGTCCGGTCCTGCATCCGCCGGGGTTTTGCCCTCCAGCAGCTTCCCGACGGTGTTCTTCACGATGTAATCGACGATGTACGTCGGCGTGTAGTAGACGCCGCCGGCTTTGCGGACCTCGGGCTTCTCCTCGACCTTGGCGTGGTGGCCCACGGTAAGGCGGATGACCTTGCCGAGGAACTGCTCGTAGACCTGGCCGAGGATTTCGGCCGGGAGGACGGAGAATTCGTAAGGGCTTTCGGGGTAGTAGAGGCTGTTGATGATGTCCTTGAGGACTTTGTCGTCGAGCTTCAGGCCGAGGGTGAAGGTGTCGGGCGCCTCGCGGCCTTTTTCGGCGGTGAAGTAGAACAGGCCCGAGTTGTAGCGCTCGTCGGCGCGCTGGAACAGCTCGCCTAACCGCGCATACATCGCCTGGCCGTTGACCAGCGCTTGAAGCTGTCCGTACGTCTCGACGCCGCGGTCCTCGCACATGCGCAGGAAAACGAGGCGGTCGATGGTGCGTTGGACGGCGGAGTTGAGGTTGCGGACGGAGAGCCGGGCGTTGCGGAGGGCGAAATTCTGGGCGAGGGTCTCGCGCCAGGCCTCAATTTGCCGCAGGAACTCGGCATCGACCTCCGCGGTGCCCTTCTTGCGCTTGCTCGACTCAGCGTACTTATCGAACGCGCCCTTGAGGACCGCGTCCTTGGTGAACAGCCCGGCGATCCAGTCCCACTTGTCCGCGTACTCGTCGCAGGTGCAGTAGAACACGCGGGCCGTCGTCGCCTTGTCGGTCGGGGCCGGGCGGATGCGGCAGTCGTAGACCGCGAATTCCTCGAAGTCGGTCAGGATCGAGAGCGGGAGCTTGCTGGTCCAGGCGTACCGCCGGAGCTGATAGGCGGGCTCCGGCTCGGTATCGAGGCCGACCGCGGGCTTCTTGGCCTCGACGAAGAACTTGCGGGTGCCCCCGATGCGGAAGCAGTAGTCGGGGGCCTTGGTGGCGCCGCCGATCTTGATCGCGTCTTCGTGGATGACGTCTTTGTACGCCTCAGCGAGGCCGTGCTCGTTGTCCATGTCCCAGCCGAGGGCCTTGAAGAAGGGGTCGATGAACTCTTGGCGAGCTTGGGCCTCGTTGTAAGCGGGGCTGCGCAGGGCGTCGCGGTTACGGGCAAAGTGCTCGACGAGGTTGCGAACCTCCGCCGGAAAGCTCGACACGCTATGCTCCCCATGGCGCTCGGGATCAGGCCGTCGCCCACCGTGGGCGGCGGCACCGGGGGCGATGGCAGTATAGCGCGGGCGGCGCGGGGGCGTAAGGGTAGGAACGCGGGAACCGCCCGGCAGCCCGGCGGGTCAAGCACGCCAGGCCGGCGCGCCCCTTGGTCCCTGGGTCCCTCGCCCCCAACTCATCACTCTTCACTCATCATTCTCCGCCCATCTCCGCCACCCGCCGCCAATCTCCGCCAACCCTCCATCCCCGCTTTGCTTTCCGTCTC
>CAIWOY010000353.1 GCA_903914415.1 uncultured Phycisphaerales bacterium
GGACGACACCGCCTCGCCGCGCACGCGGATCACCCCGGCGGCCGGTTTCACGAGCCCCATCAGGCAGTGCAGGAGCGTGGTCTTGCCGCCACCGTTGGGCCCCAGCACGGCCACGACCTCGCCGGGGTGCACACGCAGGGCAACGCGGTCCAGGATGGTGCTGCCGTCCACGCGAACCGTCACGTCGGACATCTCGGCCAGCGGTTCCTGCGAGATCGCGGTCGGCGGTAGGTGAGATTCCGCGTGACTCGCCGCGGCGCTCGAAACGCGGGAGGCCGATTCCGCCACGCCGGCGGGTACGTCGACAAGCACGCGACCGCCCTCCAGGCAGATCAGCCGCGGCTTGTGCGGCAAGAGCTGCGTGAGCTTGTGCTCGATGATCACGACCGTGAGCTTCGTCCGCTGACACAGCTCTGCGAGCGCCGCAAACAACGCCCGCGAGGCTTCCGGGTCGAGGCTGGCGGTCGGCTCGTCCAGCACGAGCGCCGCGGGCCGCCCGGCGATCATGGAAGCGACAGCGACGCGCTGCTTCTCGCCGCCGGAGAGCGTCGCCAGGCTGCGCGCGCACAGCGGCGCGATGCCTAGCAGGTCGAGCGCAGCGGCGCTGGCGCAGTGGATCTCATCGGGTGGCCAGCAGCGGTTTTCCATGCCGAAGGCGATCTCGTCGCTGACCGTAAGTGCCGCAAAGTGAGCGTCGGGGTTCTGCTGCACGAGGCCGATGGTCTCGGCGACGCGGTGCAACGGCGTGGCGGTCACGTCGCGGCCTGCCACAAGTACGCGCCCGTGCGCCGCGCCGGCGTGCCGCCCGATCAGAAGTCCGCACATCGCAAACGCCAGCGTGCTCTTGCCCGAGCCGCTGGGGCCGGTGACGGCCACGAATTCCCCACGCCGGATGGCAAGCGACACGTCGCACAGGGCCGGGGCGGGCGTGTCGGCGAATTGCCAGCCGAAATGCTCCAAACGGACGATTGTGCCATTCTCCGATTCGATCTGCTCCGCCGCGGCGGGCGTTTGGAGCCGCTCAGCAGCCGTCGCGGCCGTGCCACTGCCCACGACTCCCGCGCGGCGGAGCGTTTGTACTAGCCACCACCCGAGCACGCCGGCGAGCACGACGCCGCTGGCGAAGGCGATGCCCGCAACGACCGCGAGTCCGCTGCGCACCACGCCTCGGCCGGGCAATGAGGCGCTCACCGCGAGCACGAGGACGTAGCTTGCTGACCCGAAGCCGCCGGCCAGCAGGTAGGCAAGACGGCGATCACGGCGGCCGAGTGGCAACCAGACGGCGTCCACCACCAGGCCCTGCACGCCGGAGTAGGCCAGCGCGAACAGGCCGGCCGGGTTGCCGGACAGGAACTCGACCGCACCCTTGAGCAGGCCGGTGGCAGTAGCGGCGCCTGGCTTGGGAATGATGCCGATGGCGACCACGAGCCACAGCACGTGGATTCCGGCGAGGGTTTGCATGCCGCCGGGGAAGGGGAAGACGGCGCGGAGGGTCTCGCGAAACATGCCGACAGTGCTGCTGGTGACGCCGCCAAGAGCGGCCAGGGCGGCGATGACCAGCAACTCGTGCAAGGTGAAGAAATGGGCACGGCGTTGGTCCATGGTCGCAACGTCCAGCACAGGCGACAAGTCTGTGGCGGCGGGTATTGTACGGCGGCCTGAGCCGTGGCGCGGCCTGACTCGGTGGTCGGACCGCTTGTCGATTGACGCGAGCGGGTCGGGGCCTATGATGCTCCGTCGCGACAATAAGGCCGGCCCCCATCGTCTAGAGGCCTAGGACACCGGCTTTTCAAGCCGGCGACACGAGTTCGAATCTCGTTGGGGGCGTTGGCGGCAAAGGCCCGCGCCCAGCCGGGAAAAACGCGGCCGCGTGGCTTTACAAAGCTGCTTCCGCACAGATAAACTGTCTCGTCTTGCGCCGATATGGGCCCGGCGCGGGCCTGCGAGTGTGTGAGCGCCAGACGACGCCCCCGCTGAGGAGCAAACCCGGCGGGTGCGGTACCGGACGCCGAAGAGATATGCGCCCCATTAGTCCTGTGACATTGGACCGTGCCCGATTCCAGTACCATTCGCCGGATCGCAGTCGGAGCCGACCATGGGGGCTACGAGCTCAAGGAGGCGATCAAGTCGCACCTCCAGCAGCAAGGGCTCGCGGTCGAAGACTGCGGCACGGCCGGCACGCAGCCCGTCGATTATCCGGTGTTTGCGCGGCTGGTTGCGCAACGGGTTTCGGACAGCCAGGCCGAGCGCGGGATCATGGTGGACCGGGCCGGGATCGGCTCGGCCATGGCCGCCAACAAGGTGCCCGGCGTGCGGGCGGCGCTGTGCTATGACCTGTCCACGGCCCGCAATAGCCGGGAGCACAACGACGCGAACGTGCTGACGCTCGGAGCCGGCCTGGTCGGGCCTGACTTGGCGCTCCAGATCGTCGACCTGTGGCTGGCGACGGAGTGCACGGCCGAGCGGCACCTGCGACGGGTGGCGATGATCGAGCCGGGGCGGCCGGCCCGCGGCCCGGACAAAGGTCCGGAGAGGCCGGCGGACAAGACGCAGGGGGAGCGTCCGGAGATGAGCGTCGAGAAGGCTGCAGAGAAGAGCATGAACCAACTGACCGAGACGGACTTCGAGCGCATCGTCCGACGAATCGGTGAACTTTCGGGCGGCGCGGCCGGCGGGGCGCCGGCCGCCGCCAGTTCGGCGTGCGCCTCAAGCTGTGCCAATCCGGCCTGCGTGTATTGCCAGGCCTGCGCCCAGGCGAATCCGGAGTACCTGCGGGAACTCGTCGGGATGGGTGCGGCCCGCGTCGGTCACGTGTCGGGGGCGGGATCGCTGCCGCAGGATTTGGCGGCGTACATCGACCACACGCTGCTCAAGCCCGATGCGACGCCGAAGCAGGTACATGACTTGTGCACCGAGGCACTGCAATACAAGTTCGCGAGCGTGTGCCTAAACCCGTGTTACGTGCGGCTGGCGGCCGACCGATTGAAGGGCTCGGGCGTCAAGGTCTGCTCGGTGGTGGGATTTCCGCTGGGGGCGCACGTGCCAGAGGTCAAGTCGCTCGAGGCCCGCCGGGCGATTCGAGACGGGGCCGAAGAAATCGACATGGTGATCAACGTTGGCGCGCTGAAGGGCGGCGAGGACGAGTTGGTCTATCGGGACATTCGGGGCGTGACGCTGGCGTGTCTGGACGGCGGGGCGATCTGCAAGGTGATTATCGAGGCCGCGCTGCTGACGGACGAAGAGAAGGTGCGAGCGTGTCTGGCGGCCAAACGCGCACGCGCGGATTTCGTCAAGACGTCCACCGGCTTCGGGCCGGGTGGGGCGACGGCGCACGACGTGGCGCTGATGGCCGGGGCGGTTTGCGGCACGAAGATGGGCGTCAAGGCGGCGGGCGGGATTCGTAGTTTCGAGGACGCGCAGGCGATGATCCGGGCCGGGGCGACCCGCCTGGGCGCCAGCGCGAGCGTGCGGATCATAAAGGAAGCGAAAGGTCTGACGGTTTCCGGCAACTAACGAGCGAGGCACGCATGGGCAAGGTAGATCTGCGGGCGTACGTTTTTCTGGACAGCCTTCAGCCCCAATATGCGGCGTTCCTGGGCACCGTGGCGCAGGGCTACCTGCCGATCGCGGGGCAGGCGGCCTTGTTCGTGGAGATTTCGCCGGGCATCGAGATCAACCGCATCACGGACATTGCGCTGAAGTCGACGCGCGTGACGCCGGGGATGCAGATCATCGAGCGGTTGTACGGGATGCTGGAGATTCACTCGGATTCGCAGGCCGACGTGCGGCAGGCGGGCCGGGCGATCCTCAGCGCCCTCGACCTGAAAGAGGACGACCGGATCAAGCCGACCGTGGCTTCCAGCCAGGTCGTTCGCCGGCTGGACGACTACCAGACGCAGCTCATCAACCGCACGCGGCACGGCAACATGATCCTGCCGGGGCAGACGCTGTACATCCTCGAGTGCGAGCCGGCGGCGTATTCCGCGCTGGCGGCCAACGAGGCGGAGAAGGCCGCCCACATCAACATCCTCGAGGTCCGCTCGTTCGGCAGCTTCGGCCGGCTCTACCTCGGCGGGGAGGAGCGCGACATCGACGTGGGCTACCGGGCGGCCGTCCAAGCGGTCGAGAGCGTGAGCGGCCGCAAGCCCGAAGAGAAAAAGCGAGTATAGTCCCTACGCACACAACGCGAATTTGAATAGGAGTTAACGCGAAGATGGCAGAAGCACTAGGCATGATTGAAACGCGCGGCTTTCCGGCGATGGTCGAAGCCGCCGACGCCATGGTCAAAGCGGCGAAGGTCGAGCTGGTCTCGTACGAGAAGACCGGCGGCGGATACGTGACCGCGATCGTGCGCGGCGATGTCGCGGCGGTGAAGGCCGCCTGCGACGCGGGGCAGACGGCTGCCGCCCGCGTCGGCGAGATCATCGCCGTCCACGTGATCGCGCGTCCACACACGAACGTCGACCTGGTGTTGCCGCTGGGCCGCGCGGATCAGGCGCGGGCCGAACGGCAGCACAACTAGCCACGCGGCGTCACCGCACCGGCGTTGCTGGCGGGCGTGCCCGACACCGGTTCGGGCACGATGCGCCGGCCGCCACGAGCGGTACGCAGGTGTGGCTGGCGAACAGGCGTAGGGCGCGTTCTCGACGCACCGCACGAGTCGTATGGCGGCGAGTCGCGCCAGTCGGGACCGCGCGGCGGAGTCTGACGATGCTACTCGCGAAAGTAGTGGGCACGGTCGTAGCGACCCGCAAGGAACCCAGCATGGACGGGCTGCGTTTCATGCTCGTCCAGCCGGTCGACCTGGATGGGAAACCGACGGGCCCGCACGTGGTCGCCGTGGATGCGGTGGGGTCGGGGCTCGGCGAATACGTGCTTTTCGCCACGGGCAGCTCCGCGCGGCAGACGCAGATGACCGACAAGCGTCCGTGCGACGCGGTCATCATGGCGATCGTGGACAACTGGGAGGTGCGCGGCGAGATCAAGTACCACAAGGGCACCGAGGAGACCAAGCACCGGCAGACGGAGTGGCAAGGGGCCTGAGACCCTCCCCACCCTCCCAGGGAGGGGTTGGGGGAGGGTGACGCGCCGGCCGCCGGCGTCGTGCGGCGGCTACGTGGTGCACCCCCCTGTGGTCCCCCCTGAGAGGGGGGACGGTAGCTGCGCGACGAAAGGCCGGCAGAGAACCGCGACATGGCTGAATTGACCGACCAACAGGTGGACGAAATCGCCCGGCGGCTGATGCAGGGGCTGTCGCCGGCCGCGTCCAAGGCGGGAGGGAGCGCACCGGCCCCAGCGCCGCGTGCCGCCGGCAGCTCGTCCGCAGCGCCGCCGCCGCCGGGCGTGTTTGCGGAGCTCGACGCGGCGGTCAAAGCGGCCGCGCAGGCGTTTGCGGCGCTGGACGCCATGAGTCTGGCGATCCGCGACAAGATCATCGCGAGCATCCGCGAGTCGATGCTGACGCACGCCGAGACGCTGGCGCGGGAGGCGCAGGCCGAGACGGGCATGGGGCGTTGGGAAGACAAGTTGGTCAAGAACCGGGTGGTGGCCCGGAAGACGCCCGGCACCGAAGCGCTCGTGCCGGAAGCCAAGAGCGGGGACGACGGCCTGATGTTGATGGAGCGGGCGCCCTTCGGCGTCGTCAC
>CAIWOY010000354.1 GCA_903914415.1 uncultured Phycisphaerales bacterium
ACTTCTGACTTCTGACTTCCTACTTCTGACTTTCTCCACCATTCCCCGCCTATCTCCGCCAAGCCCGCTTTTTTCCGTTCCTCCCGTGTCTCCGTGGTGCATACTTGACGTGTCCGCGCCCCGGGGACGTTCCCCGCCGGGGTGTCTGCCCGAAAGCTGACGCCTGACAGCTCGTTTATGGATTTGATGACTACCACCTTGGCCCCTCTGCGTCCTTGGCGCTCTTGGCGTCTCTGCGGTTGCCTTTCCCCGCGTCCCGAGCCCCACTGCGCGCCATCGTCCAATAACAACCACGTTCGCGCGCAACGGTCCGAAGGCGCTCATTTAGCGGTCTCCCCCCATGAGCATCTTGATCACCTTCGGCTGGCGGCCTCAAAAACGGGGTACCCCGCCCGCGCGCGGGCGCGGGCCGCTACGCGTGGAACATCCGCCCCTCGGCCAGGCACGCGCAGAGCGTGCGATACACCGCCGCGATCTGTTCGCGGTCCGTTTGCCCGCCCAACGCCTTGAGAATGCGGCGTGCCAGGCAACCCTCGTGGAGGATGACCTTTAGCGGCGCGAATTCGCCCGACTCGCGTTCCGCCGGCGTCAGCACCGTTTCGGCCAGGTGTTGCCATAGCGTGCCCGCCGTGCAGCGTTTCGGTTCCGTCAGTCCGAATTGGCGGAGGTAGTCCTCGTCGCCGACGACGGCCTGATCGCCCTCCTCGATCGTCGCGAGAAAGACCTCCTCCAGCGGCGTCACGGGCCAGTTGCACTGCTCGACATACGAAGTCCAGCGCTCGGCCGCCAGCGCGCGCAGCACGGCCACAACCAACCTCAGGATCGCCAGGTCGGCCTGCGGGCACTCCTGGATGTCCAGCACGCGAATCTCGATCGTGTCCCGCTCGAACCGCGGAATCGCCCCGCGCGCGTTCGCCCACTCCTCCTGCAAGATCCCATCCGGATCGTGCGGCGCCAAATCGCGGTAGATCTTCTGTAGAATCCGCTGCTGATAATCCCGCGGCGTAAACACCGGCTCCGGGATCACGTGCCCGGCGACCGACGGAATCCGCCGCGAATTTGAGCGATACACCTCCAGCCGCGTGTCCGCCACGCCCGTCGCGTGCCCGTCCACGATCGGCGAGCTGGCGGCCAGCGCCGGCAAGATCGGCAGGACGAGCCGAATCGCCGCGTGCAGCCGCCCAAACTCCTCGTCGCCGCAGAACGGCAGGTTCAGGTGCGACGACTGCACGTTCGCCCACCCGTGCCCCTTGCAGTTGAAGATCCGGTCGAACGCGGCGTACACCGGGCTACAGTCGTGCGGCCAGAGCTTCGTCTCGGTCAGCGGGTCCATCCACGGGTGCATGCCCGTGGGCATGAGCTGTCCGCCGCGCGGCGCGAGGATCTCGTTCATCCGCCGCACGTCGCGCTGGAAGTAATCGGCCAGCCCGTCGAAGGAAGCCGCGGGCCCGGTGCTCTTCAGCTCGACGACGTGCAGGACCAGCTCGTTCGACCAGGTGAGTTCCCCTGCATCCACGTCCGCCGTGTACTCCCCCGCGGCGGCGCGCAGGAGCTCGTCCGCCGCCGGCAGCACCGCGAGCCGTTCGCGGTCCACCAGCATGTACTCCAGCTCGACGCCGACGCGTTCGAAGAGGTGAAACGCACTACTCATGGGGTTCCCGGTGCGGCGCCATTTTTCTTCTTCTGAATGCGTGCCAGAAACACGCGCATGATGCGGTCGTACAGGTCGTCGCCGAGCAGCAGGTCGTCGTAGCCCGCGTCGACGTTCGGGTTATCATTGATTTCCATCAAATACGCCTTCTTCCCGAACTGCTTCACGTCGACGCCGTAGAACCCGTCGCCGATCAGCCGCGCCGCCCGCACGCCGGTGCTCAGCACTTGGCGCGGTACGAGATCGAGCGGCACCGGCTCGACGTTCCCCCACTGCTCGCGGTGCCCGACCATGCGCACGACCTGCCAGTGCCCGTCCGCCATGTAATACCGGCACGCGAACAGCGGCTCGTTGTCGAGGACGCAGATGCGCCAGTCGTACGGCGTGGGTACGTACTCCTGCGCGATGACGAGGTCGGATTTCTCCAGCAGCCGCTCGACCGCCTGGTCGAGATGATCCTGCTCGTCCGTGCGGAAGACGCCCTGCGAAAACGAGCTGTCCGGCTCCTTCAGAATGCACGGCAAGCCGATCTCCGTGTGGATGCGGTCCTTGTTGTCGCGGTGCACGATCATCGTCCGCGGCGTCGGGATGTCGTGCCGCGCCATCAGCTCCGCCACGTACACCTTGTTGCTGCACTTCGCGATCGACTCCGGATCGTCGATGACCACGAGGCCCTCGGCGGCCGCCCGCCGGGCAAACCGGTATGTATGGTGGTTGACCGACGTCGTCTCGCGGATGAACAGGGCGTCGAACTCCGCCAGCCGCCCGAAATCCTCGCGCTTGATCAGCTCGGCCCCCAGCCGCAGCCGCTTGGCCGCTTGCGCGAACCGTCCCAGCGCGCGTCGGTTCGACGGCGGCCGCTCCGCCATCGGATCAAACAGGATCGCCAGGTCGTACTGCGTCGTCGCGCGGCGCAGCCGCGGCAGCCGGCTCTGCGCGAAGAACCGCGACGCGGAATCCACCACAAAATCCTGGTGCGACTCCGGAATCTCGTTCGCCGCAATCGGCCCCACGCTGTCGACCTTCCACACTCCGTCGTCGCAGATGAACTCCGCCCGCAGCAGCGGCGCCTGGAACAGCCGAAACAGCCGCGAGCTCAACTCCTCGTAGCGCTTCGCCAGGTTCCGCCCGAAGTAGATGCTCAGCGTGAACTTCTTCGTCTTCACCGGCCGCAGGTTCCGCTCCATCACGTCTTCGAGGTCCTCGGCGACGATGCGGACGATCGAGACCGTCTTCATGTCCTGGATCGTGGTGATGCTCGGGAACGCCTTGTGCCCCCGCGCCGTCGCCAGCAGCGACACGTAGTACCCCGTGCTCTGGTAGCGATACGACCGGCACAGGTTGAACACCTTCAGGTTCCGCAGCTCGCTGTACTGCGGGTCCGTCAGGTAATCCCGCGCCGCGATGATCGGCACGTCCGGGATCTTCAGCGGCCACGTCTTCACATTGTCCACGACGATCAGGTTGGACACGTTATTGTCCTTTGTCCGGCCGCAACGCCAGCGGCGCCCGCCCAGGTTCCGAACCGCGCCCGTCAGGAAGCGGCGCCCGCGGCGGCTCCAGTATCAGCAGGTTCGCGTCGTACGTCACGATCCCCAGCAGGATTGCCGCCACCACCCGCTCGATCCCCACCAGGTAGATGTACGTCGCCGACAGCGGGTTCGGTTGCAGCGGGTCCGCCACCAACACCTGCCGCGTCTCTTTGTCATACCCGCACAGCACCACGAAATGCCCTTGCGGCTGCCCGCGAATATCGTCCGCCACGCCCTGCGGCCCGAACTCGCGGCTCGTCCGATGCAGGTACGTCGCGCTGCAGCCCGTCAGGATCGGCCGCCCGCTCGTCAGGTACCTCCGGATCAGAGCCGTCGTCAGGTCCTCCAGCCGCACCACCCCGCCCAGCGCCAGAAACTCCAGATATCCCTGCGTGAACGTGGCCAGCCGCGCGTCGCGCTTGTCCTCGCACCGCGCTTGCTCGCTCAGCTTCGCACTCAGGTCCACCGCCCCCGGTGGCGTGGGCGTCCCTGCCCGCTGATCAACCGCACCCGGTGGCGTGGGCGTCCCCGCCCGCTGATCAACCGCACCCGGTGGCGTGGGCGTCCCCGCCCGCGGCTCGACCTCCGCCTGCGCAAACCACGTCGGATCGAACACCTGCAAGTCATACGTGTAGATCGTGCCCCGATACCCCCGCCGCAGCGCGTGACAGCCCAGCAGCACCGCCAGCGTCCCGCCGTCCTGCAGCGTCGGCACCTCCGCGATGATCTGCTCCAGCCCGATCGCGTCGCCGTAGTACCGATACACGGCGTGCAGGCACGTTGGGCCGCACGAGGTGTCGCTGGGCTGGGGGAGGATTTCGAGCGGAAGGTGGTTTATCACCGCGCACGTCTCGCGGACCGGCCGCCGGCGGAACAGCAGGCCGCGCGGCGCGCGTGATTCTCCTGCGGGCGGCGAACCGCCCTGTTCCGGCGTCAGCCGGCACAGACACGCCGCGCATTATACCGTCCCGGCCCCTCGTCAACGCCGCCCGCCGCGACCGCAACGCCTGATCCGAACCCCGTCCGCGAGGACGGGGCCGTCCCGAACGCGCAGCGCCAGCCATCGCCCCTCAACCGAGCCGGCCCAGTCATGGGCCGGTCCGCCGCGCCGCGCGCCTATGGACACGTCCGCCCAATCACCGCCACGAACGGATCGATATCCGCGAACGTCACCGTGCCGCTATTGTTGCAGTCCGCGTTCAGCCACGGGCAGCTCGGGTGATGCACGTTCCACGCCGACTCGCCGGCCAGTGCTTCCACGAACGGGTCGATGTCGGCGAACGTGATGCCGCCGTCACAGTTCGTGTCGCCCTTGCAACCCGACTGCGGGCACAGATTCGGCTGGCAGCTCATCCATTCGCTGTGCCACACTCCGCCGGCGACGCAATTGGCCTGCGTAGTCTGGCTGCACGAGCCATCCGGCATACAGCAGGCGCCGAGGGCCGGCGGCAGGCACACGTGCGTGATGGTCCCCTGGATCACGAAGTCCGTGCCCTGTACATCCATCGACACCCAGCGCGGGCAGAACGGCAGCCGGGTTATACGCGTGTACTGGCCCGGCGCCGTGATCGGCGGATCGACCGGCACGCGTACGACAAACTGGTCATCCCACGACAGCGGCGGGGCGTCCGGATTGCTCCAGGTCTCGGCCGCGTAGTTGACCGCCACCACCGGTGGATCGCCCGTGAATTGGGTATCAAAGTTGAGCGTGACCTCCTTTTCGCGATCGAGCGCGAACTCGTTCGGCCACCACTGGTTCCACCAGTTTAGCGGGTAGGAATACCATTGCTGGTGATAGCCTGTGCCGCCCTGGTCCGTGGGGACATCGCTCACCACCTGCAGCCAGTAATCCTGCGGTGCGCAAGGATTCGGGAAGCAGTCGGTGCCGGGCCCCTTCCAGGTTCCCGTGCAGGCGGCTTGGGTCGTGATGGAGCAGGCGCCGCCGATGCAGCAGGCGCCTTCCAGCGAGGTCATATTAATGGTGTAGTCTTCCGTCTCACCATACGAGATCGTGCCGCACGGCGTGGGCGTGTAGTAATAGAGAATCTGGATACGCATCCGCGCGGGGCCGGGCGGGGTGCCGACCGGCGGCGTGATGGTACCCGTGAACTGCCCACTGGAGCCCGGTCCGGTCATGGTGACCAGTTCGTTCGGGTCGAACGTGCCGTTGCGGTTCCAGTCCACCCAGACGCCGCACTGGTCGGCGGACCACCACGGCGGGCCGTCCTTCACAGTGATTGCATAGCCGACGCCAGGCAACATGTTCGTCGACAGCGACGTGTAGTCTGCATATCCATTGGTCGAGTCGCCCGAGACATTGTCGATCGTACCGACCGTCACGCGGCTGACGTACATAAAGCCCTGGTTCAACCTGCTCACGGCACAATATGGCTGTTCGCATGTTACCGAAGCGCAGGTCGAGCCGACGTGGAAAGTTCCGCCCCGCGCCGCGCATTGGGCCGCGGTCAACTCGACACAACTCCGCGGATAACCAACGCAGCAGGCGTATGCGGGCTGCGGACACTCATACGTCGCACACGTCGTACCCGCGTGCCACAGGCCGCCTCCCTGGGTGCACGGCGCCTCAGTCACGTCGGCGCACCAGCCATCGGGGAAACAGCAGGCACCGGTGTCCGCCGTCTGACAGCACACGTTATCGTTCAGGATTCGGATCGAATCCACCCACCAGCCGGTTTGACCGCCGTAAAAAGTCGAGCCCAATCGCCAGCGGAACGCGACCGTGTTCCCCACCACGCCCGCGGGCAGGTTGACGACCGTCTCGATGAAGCCGCCCGAGCTACCGGACCAAGCCTGACGACCGGAGAGTGGGTTGCTGAACCCGTCCGCCAGCGTGTACGTGTACCCGTTGGTCGCGAAGGTTCCCCCTGCGGTCAGGATGTCCGTGAAGGCCCCGCCGCTGATGGAGATTTCGAGCACGCCGCCCTCATAGCCCACGTAGTTGTCCCCACCGTAAACCAGGAACAGTTCGTATTTGTGCCAGAAGGCCAGTCGGGCGCCCGAACTCTGGATCGTCCAGGTGGGCGAGGTCAGCCGATTGTCGGAGGCCTCCGTCGGAAGCGCCGCAAACGCGGAGTTGGGGGTCGTCTGCGCGGCGGCCGCCGTTGTGGCCCAGAGGGCTACGGTACCTGTCGGGCGCGCGGCGACCCACCCGGCTGGCAGCGCGGGGGGCGTGACACCGTCAAAGTTCTCCGACAGGCGCAGGGCGCCGAGCGTGAAGGTATAGGTCCCGGGCGCGAACACGTTCGCACCATCCTGAAGCGCGAGGGTCGCGGTCAGCGTACCGCCACACGTTCCGCCCGCGGTGAAACTGAAGCTCCGGGAAGCCGTCGCGTTGGTGGCGAGGGCCCCATACGATTGCGGCCCGCTGGGGGCGATCACGCCACCGGTTGGCAGCAGCGTGGCCACCAGGTTGGTCATGGCGGGGCCGAAATTGTGCAGCGCGAAGCTCACCGTCACCGTCTCGGCGGGGTCGAGGACGAGATTCCCCGGCGTGCAGCCTTCGGCCACGAGCGTCGCCCCCGCGGCCTGCGCGCCGAAGAAGCGGAAGCGGCCGCCCATCGTTGCACCTGGCGTCGTCAACTGGTCGACCAGGACGGTGGTCGGTGCCCCAGTGTAGTCATGGCTGCTCGGAAACGTGGTCGGACCGAAGACCGTCGGCGGGACATAGAAATCGCCGGCGTCGGCTGGTCCATTACCCGTCTCGATTTCCTCGAGCCCGTCCGCCTCCATGCGTCGCAGCAGCTTGTGGCCGGTGTAGGAGTTGTCGTACAGGAAGTCCGTGCCGCCAACGTCCAGCGTGGCATCGACGTGCCAGATCGCGTAGCCCGTCGGGTAGGTTGCCGGGTCGTTGCCCGTGGAGCCCTTGCGGTACTGCGCCATGAAGTATTCATCGAAAACCTGGCCGGGTACCGCCCCGGGCATGATCAGTACGCAGTCCTGCGATGTTCCCGATGGGTTCAGCGTGAGCGTCTGCGAGCCGGTGACGATCGTCGTGGGCGTCAGCCAGTCGACCAGGAACTTGGAGAAGCAGTTCCAGTCACCGACGTTGTCGTCCTGCATATCGAGGCCGCCCAGGCCGCCGCCCGGGCCAACATCGGGGTCGTAGTCATAGTAATCCGGCACACCCAGCGCGTGGCCGGTCTCGTGGATGTCCGTGTGGGGGTCAAAGTCGTCGCCCTGGTTGTCGGCGATCCAAGACCAAACGTACGTGTTGATGCGCTTCCCGTCGATCCTGTAGCTCGAGTTGACCCACCAACTGGTCTGGTACGCCCACCACAGGGTGGCCCAGTCGCCAATCGGACCGGTCCACTTGCAGTAAAGGGTGTCGATGGTTCCGTTTCCGTCATTGTCGTATTGGGTGAAATCGTGGCCCTGGGCGTTGAAATAGTCGAGGGCTTCCATGATCACCGCTTCGTTGGCGTACCACATGCCCATCGCTTCATAGTAAGACCGGTTGTGTTGAGCCCTGTACCAGCCCAAAACGTTGCCCTGAATGTGAAGCGTGTCATAGGACGCACGCTCGAAGTAGTTGCGAACGCTCTCGTACGGGTAGTTACCGACCCCGTCCTGAAAAAACTTGTCGTACACGTCCGCCTGCGTCTGGTTCGCGTAGTGCGGCCAGTCGGGGAAATCGACCAGCAGCACGAGCACCTTCGGCGAACCCGAGGTGGGCAATCCGCCCTGCCAGGCCGGCGGCGGCGTGCGCAGCGCGGGCAAACCCTCCGCCTGCCTCATCAACTGCTCAACCCGCCAGCGCGCGTGCTCCGCCAGGCCCGGAGCGGCCTTGTGGTTGCCGATGGCGTACGCGTTCGCCAGCCGCTCGGCCCACGTGCCGTCGGCCTTGTACTGCGCGATCTGCTCCGCCGTCGGCGGCTCGTTCGCACGGACAGGGACGGCCAGAAACAAGAGCACGAATCCACAACACACGAAACTCTGCGACAGCTTGCGCGAACAGCTCATAAACGTTCTCCTTTGAAGTGAGCGCCTACGACCAGCGCCGTCGAGCTAGCGCCCAAATACGGCGATCGCCCCATCGGGACGAACCTATTCTTTCTCGTAGGACCCTACCGCGATTTTGTATTCTACTGCAACCCTACGCCCCAAACAAGGCAGCTTCCGTTGATCTGCCCCCGATATACTCGCCCTTCGCTAAGAGTGTCGGACGACGCATTCGATCCGTGGCCGGCCTTTCCTCCGGTCCTCTCCGCGGGGAAGAAACCGGGGGTTGGGAGGCAGCGCCCGTAACGACTGGCAGCCGCCGGCGGCATTCGCGGATGCCGGGCGCCGAGCGTGGTTCGCCACGAATTCCAGGTGCGCGGCATGCCACAAAGCCAGCACGCAGCGCCGGTTACGGCTCGGCTGGCCCTGGCTCCATATGGCCCTGTCGGCCCGCTTACGAGAGATGAGTTGGGCCGGTGCAGCAGCAGACCGGCCCGAGAGCCTATCGAGGCCGCTGCGGCGAACACACCATCACAAATCTCGCTGCACCACTCATCGCGAGTGCCGACGGCATGCGGCGAGCGAGCCGGTCACGACGACGGCCAGCCAGGATAACACCGCCTTCAGCCCAGTAGAATACGCGAAGGCCCGCGAAGCGGCTACGTGGTACTACGTAGTCGGCCGCGCGACCCCTGAGGCACCCCACGGCAGGCCCTTTACAGAACAGAGAACATCTTCGCCCCTTGCCCCCTCGGCCCCCTTTTCGCTCAACTCGTTACTCGCTATTCGCCATTCGCAATTCGCGCACGCCGCCCGCTACCGACTGTCCTGCCAGCTCACCAGCAGCTTCACCGCCTCGTCCTGCAGCGCTTCGTATGGCTCCACCGCGCCCGGGATGTTGTTGTAGATAACGGAGAACGTCAGCCACTCGCCGCCGTAGGTCTTGACGTACCCGCTCAGCGCCCGCACGCCGCCGATGTAGCCGGTCTTGGCGAACACGTGCCCCTCCAGCCCGGCGAAACGCTGCTCGAGCGTGCCGTTCACGCCGCCCTTGGCGAAGCTGTCCACGTACGCTTCCCCGTCGGGCCGCGCCAACATCGCCGCGAACAGGTCCGTGAGCAACCGCGCCGTCACCTTGTTGTGCTCGCTCAAACCGGAGCCGTCCGCGACGACGAGCCGCGAATCGTCGCTCACGCACCGCCGCAGGAAGGCGTGGACGGCCTGCCGTCCCTCGGCCCATGAGCCGGGGACGTTGCGGCCTTCGCGGGCCGCGTACGCCTGCCCCGTCAGCTTGCACAGTGCCTCGGCGAACATGTTTTGGCTGTTCGTGTCGATCCGCCCCAGGATGTCCCGCATGTTCGTCTCGTGCACGGCCACCAGCGTGTCCGTCGGCGGCGGGATCGTCCCGCCCAGCGGCGTGTCCGCGCGTTTGATCTCGCCCGCGATCGTGATGCCGCGCGCCGCCAGGTGCGTCCGCAGCGCGTCGGCCGCGAAGGCCCCCGGGCTCTCGACCGGCTTGCTCTTCAGCTCCTCCGTCTTCGCACACGTCCCGCCGAGCTTGTACATATTGCTGCCGGTCAGCTTCTCGATCGTCGGCTCGTGCTTGTCCGCGGTGACGCACTCGTTGATCACGGTGACGTCCGTCACGGGCGGGGCGACCGCGTAGCGGACCGGCTGGCCGGCCTCGGTGGGCTCAATCGTGATGTCCACGCAGTTGTCGTTGAAGTTCAGCCCCGACACCGGCGCCCCGTACCAGTGCAGCACGCTCGCGCCCCAGGCCGGATGGACCCACTCCGCGTCCAGCGCCCCGTCGTAGTAATACAGACTGCCCGCGATCCGCGTGAGCCCGCGCTGCTCGAGCGCCGCGGCCCACTCGTCGAACACGCCCGTCGCGGTCGCGCCGCGCCGCTTCGCCAGCCGCGGGTCGCCGAACCCGGGATCGCCGGTGCCGATGAGCCACAGGTCGTCGCCGTCGACCGCGAGGTAGGTCTTGAACGTGTGGTCCAACCCGAACATGTCCAAGCCCGTCGCGCTCACGAGGATCTTCATGTTGCTCGCCGGCGTGAACGGCACGTCGCAGTTCAGCGCATACACCTCGCGGCCCGCGGGCAATTCCACGACGCGCGCCGTCACGATCGCGCCGGTGCTCGCCCGCCGGTTGAGGATCTCGTCGAGTTGGCGCGCCAGCACGCGCTCGCGCCCGCCGGTCAATAGCGCGCAGCCGCACAGCGGCACAAGCAACAGCGTCAACAGCAGACTGGTCCGACGTGCTCGTATCGCGCTCATAACCCTGTTTCCCTGCCTCTACTTGAAGACCAGATGACAAACCCCGATCGCCGCCAGAATGCCTACCAGGTCGGCGATCAGCCCGGCGACGAGCGCGTGCCGCACCTTCGTGATCCCGACGGAGCCAAAGTAGACGGCGATGATGTAGAACGTCGTGTCGCCGCTGGCGAACATGGTCGACGCCACCTTGGCCGCGAACGTGTTCGGGTCGTGCTTCAGCACCTCGGCCACCATGCCCAGCGAGCCCGAGCCGGACAGCGGCTTGAGCAGGGCGACGGGCAGCGTCTCGGGCGGCATGCCGATCCGCGCGGTGAGCGGCCCCAGGACCTCGGAGATGAAGTCCAGCGCGCCGCACACGCGAAACATGCCGATCGCCACGAAGATCGCGACAATGTAGGGCAGGATCTTGAGGAAGATCGTCCAGCCTTCCTTGCCGCCCTCGACGAACGATTCGTAGACCTTCACCCGCCGGACCAGCGCGTAGCCGACGATCAGGAAGAAGATCAGCGGGATCGTCAGCAGGGAAATCTGCCCGACCACGATTTTGAACAGCGTGCCGCCGGTCATCGCTTATCCCCCGCGCCGGCGTCGCCCGCCGCGCCCGCCGCCGCTTCCTCCCTGAGTTGCTCCGCGATGGCCGTCTCCTTCGAGAACACGCGGAGCATTCCGAGCAGCTTGACGGCAATGATCGCCGCGACGGTCGCGACGGCCCCGGCCACCATCGCTGTGCCGATGACCTCGAACGGGTCGAGGCAGCCCGCGGACTTCCGCAGCGCCAGCAGCGTCGTCGGCAGCAGCGCGAACCCCGCCGTGTTGTAGCCCAGGAGCATGACCTGCGAGTCGCTCGCGACCTTCGGGTTCGGGTTCAGACTCTGCAGCTCCAACATCGCCTTCAACCCGAACGGCGTCGCGGCGTTCCCCAAGCCGAGCACGCTCGTCGTCATGTTCATCACGATCGCCCCGCTGGCCGGATGATCGCGCGGCACGTCGGGAAACAGCAGGTGCACGATCGGGTGAAACAGCCGCGCGACGAGCTGCACGATGCCCGCGGCTTCGCCGACTTTCATCAGGCCCAGAAAGAGCACCATCGCCGCTACCAGGCCGAGGGCCACGTCGAAGCCGCTTTTCGCGTAGTCAAACGCGGCATCCGTCAATGATTGCAGCGTGACCAGCCGGCCCTGCCCGACCACGGCGTCGCCGACCGCGACCTCATAGGTGCCGTACGCCCCTGTATCCCACTTCAGCAGGAACGCGGATCCGGCGCGGGTGGCTGAGATCAGCCACGGCCGGTCGCTGCGCACCACACGATCGGCATCGGCGATGAGCAGCTCGCCGGCGCGAAGGACCAGCGCGTATGCGAAGCTCTGCGTCTGCTTCTTCGAATCGGTCACGCGGATCGTCACGGCGTTGGCGCCCTCGCAAAAACGACCCGCGCCGATCGTGGTCGTGGTGGGCAGGTAGTGCTGCACGACGCACAGCAGGAAGGAAATCACGATCATCGCCCCCCAGATCGTGTTGATGTTGAGCACGTAGCGCAGGAGCGGGCCGGCCACCTTCATGCGCGTCACACCTCCAGGACTGTCTGGCGCACCGCACCGCATCGCAGCAGGGTGCGGGCGACATCCGCGCCGCAGAAGATACCGCAGAGTCCTGCGAAGGGCGCACCGCGGCCGGTGCTTTTTCGGCTTTCGTCGCCCCAGGGACGCTGGTAGTCTTATCCGCGCGCATGCCGCCGCGGCGCACGGATACCAACAGCGATGTCCCAAGGCGTGATCTTCGATATGGACGGGGTGCTCGTCGACTCCGCCGCCGCCCACCACCAGAGCTGGCAGGTCCTGGCGGCTCGTGGCGGCCTCGACGTCTCGGCCGAGCGCTTTCGGCAGGTCTTCGGCCGGCCCAGCCGCGACATCATCCAGATCATCTGGGGCGGATCAATCAGTGAGCAGCAGGTTGGCCGACTCGATGCCGAGAAGGAGGCGATTTACCGGGAGCTGATCGCCGGCCGCGTGCCCCTTATGCCCGGCTGTTGCGCCCTGCTGGAGAGCCTGCACGCGGCCGGCCTGGCCCTCGCGGTCGCCACGTCGGGCCCGCCGGAGAACCTCGACCTGGTGCTCCGAGAGGGTGGGATGGCGGGCTACTTCGCGGCGACGGTGCACGGGTTCGATATCCAGCACGGCAAGCCGGCCCCGGACTGCTTTCTCCTGGCGGCCCGGCGTATCGGCCTGCCTCCCGCGTGCTGTGCGGTGGTCGAGGACGCCCCGGTCGGAATCCAGGCGGCCGTGGCGGCCGGCATGAGCGTCGTTGCGCTTTGCGGGACCCAGCCGCCCGAACCACTGCTCGAGGCCGGGGCCGCGTGCACCGTGCGAAGTCTCGACGAGATCCGCCCGGCCCTGATCACGCGGCTGCTGGCCGGCCGGTAGCCGGCGAACCGCGTCGGCGCCCGCGGCGGGTGCCGGCAGAGACCGCCGGCGCCCGGCTGCGGGCCGAGCTGGCTGCGCACGAGGTGCACGAAAAGCACGAGTTGCTGCTGCAAGAGAGCGAGGATCGACGGCGGGTGCAGGAGCAACTGTACGAATCGCAGAATACCGAGACCGTCGGCCGGCCGGCGGGCGGCATCGCCCACGACTTCAACAACCTGCTCACCGCGATCCTGGGCTACGCCCATCTGGCCCAGAAGGAGTTACCCCCCGACGCGCCCCAGGCCGCTCCCGCCTCGGCATGACGCCGGCCTGACAGCGCGATAAGCTGCCGCGCGTGGCCCCACGCTCGAAGAAGCCGCCCGCCTCGCCCCGTCGCACCCCGGCGGCGGCCCAGCCTCCCCCGCTGGAGCTGCTGCCCATCGTCGCCGCGCGCTGGTGGCACTGGTGGGGGCTCGCGCTCCTGACGGCGCTGGCCGCCGCGGTCGCCTACCTGCCGACGCTGCACAACGACTTCGTCTCCTGGGACGACCCAGGGCACATCACTGAAAACGAGGACGTCGCGGCCCCCGACGGGCTGCGCCGCATCTGGAACCCCTGGCAGACTGAGCGGCAGTACTATCCACTGGTCTTCACGTCCTACTGGCTCGAATACCGCGCGTGGAAGCTCAACCCGTACGGCTATCACCTGACGAACCTGGTTCTCCATGCGGTCAACGCCGCCCTGCTCATCGCGGTCCTGCGGCTGCTCGGCGTCAAACCGTGGGTCGCCTGGCTCGCCGCGGCGCTTTTTGCGCTACACCCGATCAACGTGGCGTCGGTCGCCTGGGCCACCGAGCGCAAGAACGTGCTCTCCACGCTGTTCTACCTGCTGTCGCTGGCCTGCTTCGTGCGGCGCATTCGCGGAGGAGGCTGGCTGTCGTACGCCGCGAGCCTGCTGCTCTTCGTGGCCGCCTTGCTCAGCAAGACTGCCAGCGTCACGTTACCCATCACGGCCCTGCTCTGCGATCGACTCATTCGTCGGCGTTGGTCCGCGCGGAGCCTGGTCGCTGTGGCGCCGATGATCGTGCTGGGCGTGGCCGCCGGGATCGTCACGCACCGCGTGGAAGCCGGCATCGCCCGGGTGTCGATGGTGCCGCTGGAGCCCGTCCTCCGGCCGCTGGTTGCCGCCGGGGCGCTGTGGTTTTACGTGGGCAAGATCCTGGTGCCGGTGCATTTTCCGGCCGTGTACGCGCGCTGGGATGTGGCGGGGAACTGGTGGCCGTTCGCCGCGGCGCTGTTGGGTACGTTGGCGGTCGCGGCCGCCGTGTGGCGTTGGCGCCGACGTATCCCCGCGCACGTCGGATGGGGACTGGGACACTACGTGGTGGCCGTCTCCCCGATGCTGGGCTTGATCCCCTTCAACTACACACAGTTCGCCTTCGTGGCCGACCACTTCGTATACATCCCCGCCATCGGCCTCTTCCTCGCGCTGGCCACCGGTGTGGACCTCGCCCGCGCGCGGCTGGGGCGGACGCGCACGGCGTTCGTAGCGGCCACGGTGCCCACTTGCCTGGTGCTCGCCCTGCTCGGCGCGTGCACGTGGCGCCAATGCGCGACCGTTTGGAAGAACGGGCACACGCTCTGGGAACATACGGTCAAGCTCGTCCCTCGCTGCTCGATCGGGCACTACAGCCTGGGCAACCTCTATCGCCGCGAGGGACGCTGGGCCGACGCCGCCGAGCAGTATCGGCTATGCACGGCAGCACGCCGGGAGCTTTATCAGGGCTATGGCCGACGCGCGGACATGCTGTGGAAGCTCGGTGACCGGGAGGGGGCGGTGACGAACTATCGCCTCGGCCTCGAATATGCGCCGGTCAACTATCGCACGTGGACCGAGTACCACTATGAGCTGGCCGATCTGCTCGTTCAACTCGGACGCCCGGGGGAGGCCGAGCCGCTGTTGCGGGAGGTGGTCCAGCGCAAGTCCGGCCTCGCCGAGGGGTACGTCAAGCTGGCGAGCTTCCTGCGCCAGCAAGGGCGGACCGGCGAAGCGCTCGCCGCGTACGAGCGGGCCCTGAAGCTGGCCCCCGACGACGCGGCCGCGCGCCAGGGTCTCCGCGCCGCCCAGCAAGCGCGCCCGGCCCCCTGACAAAGAGCCGAGAACCGCGGAGGCCCGGTGCGGGCTGCGCCCGCGACCCAATGTAGCGGCCGACCCCCGTGTCGGCCGTAGAGCGCCAGAAAACCTGCGCCGCGCGCAAAGATCCCGGACGTTTGCAGTGCGAAGAGCGCAGAGCACGCTGAGAGACTCAAACTCAGTTGGGTGTCCTCAGCGTTCTCTGCGCGCTCGGCGTCTCCGCGGTTGCCTTAGCCCGCCGGCCACTCGCCCGTGAACACTTCCTCGGCCGGGCCGGTCATGAAGACGTGATTCGTCGCTTCGTCCCACTCGACGCGGAGCGCGCCGCCGGACAGACGCACGGTGATCCGGCGGTCCGTGAGGCCGGCGAGCACGCCCGCGACGCATACGGCGCAGGCCCCCGTCCCACAGGCCTGCGTGACGCCCGAGCCGCGCTCCCAGGTGATCATGCCGACGAAGTCGCGCCGGACAACCTGGGCAAAGTGGACGTTGGTGCGCTCGGGAAACACGGGATGGCGCTCGATGCGCGGCCCCCACTCGCGGAGCGGGACGCGCGCCAGTTCCGGCTCGAAGAAGACCACGTGCGGATTGCCCAGCGAGACGCACGTCATCGCGAGCGTGACGCCCTCCAGCGACAGCGGCTGCTGGACGACCCGCTCGCCGGCGGCGGTCACAGGAATGCGCCTGGGGTCTAGGATGGGCACGTCCATGTCCGCCCGGACCTCACGCACGCGGCCGTTCTCGTCCAGAGTCAGGTCCGCCGCCAGGACGCCCCGGTCGGTCTGGATGCGCAGCGGATTGGCCCGCGCCAAGCCGTGGTCGTACGCCAGCTTTGCGACGCAGCGCAAGGCGTTGCCGCACATCTGCCCGCGCGAGCCGTCGACATTGAACATCATCATGCGGACGTGCGCGCCGGGCACCTCCGGCGGCGCGACGAGAATCAGCCCGTCGCTGCCGATCCCGCGGTGGCGGTCGCTGACGGCCTGGGCCAAGGCGGACGGGTTGTCGACACGCTGGTCAAAGAGACTGACGTACACGTAGTCGTTGGCAAGCCCGTGCATCTTGGTGAAACGCAGCGCCATCGTGCGGGCACCTCCAGGGTGGAGAAAGGACTCTCGGCCCAGCACGGCGGTAGCGTCGGCCCTCCCGGCGCGCCGGGACCGACATGGGAGCCGAAAGGCCCTCGGCCTCTTCAACGCTGGTGCGAGAATCCTTTCTCGCACCCAGATTCGCGGGAATCCCTTCCCGCGCGAGCTGGCCGGCCAGGATTCCTGTCTACTTCTTGCCCTGCTGCTGCAGCCACCCTTCCAGCGCCGAACGCGGGAACTGATAGGTCCCCGGCTGCGCGAAGCCCCGCTGTGCCAGCGGCGAGGTCTTATCGATGATGACCGGGATTAGCTCGTCGCCGCGGCCGGTGCCGAAAAAGCCCTCCGCCCGCGCGCGGCGCACCGCGGGTGGCGTAACCACCGCGCCCGGCAGCGGAAGCGGGGGCAGATTCTGGCGGGCAATGTCGGCGAACTGCTGCTGCGCCCCCGCCGACGACAGGTCGAGCAGGACTGTCTGGCCGCCCTCCGGATTTAGCACGCGCAGACCGTCCTGCTGGAGGCGGTTGAACGCTACCATGACGTCGCTCTGGCCGAGAAAGTCTCCGATGGAGACGTTCCGGTGAAGCTGGGCCTCGTCCGCCCAACGGCGCATGGCCTCCGTCACGAGTTGCCCGGGCAGCACCAGCCGCCGCTCGCCGGTCAGCTTGTGCAGCGCTTCGACGAGCCCGTAATCCAACAGGAAGATCTCGAACCGGTCGGTCCCGCGCTCATAGAACAGGCCGAAGTTCCACGTGCCGCGTTTGGAGAGCGTGGCGACGGGGCTGGCCACGGTGAACTCGCTTTTGAGCCCGCCTTCCGCGACGCCCGCGCGAATCTGCCCGTAGCCGACGCCGATGTTGACGCGTTTCGCGTCCGCGGTGGTGTAGGCCTCGACCAGCAGGGTCTTGCTGGCCGGCTCGACGACGAGGAGCGTGTACGTGTCGTCGCGGCCGATCTGGAGCTTCACCGACGACCGCAAGCCCGTGAGAATCACCGTCTGCTCGGGGTATTCCTCATCGACCTCGCACGACTTCCAGTCCTCCGCTCCGAGCGGCGCGTGCTTCACGTCGCCGCGCACCTCGATCACGCGCGCGGTGATCGGCGTACGTTCGCTGGGGGCACTGGCCGGCTGCGACGCGGGTTGGGCCGCCGCCGGCGGGGCCGGTGCGTCTTGCGCGGTTACGACACTCCCGGCGAGCAGGGTCACGATGCCGAGGATCGCCATGCGGATCATTGGTCAGCCTCCACCAAGCATGTGGATCTGTCAGCCGAACATTTCGCTGCTACAGGGTACGCGTGCCCTGCGTGCCCGGTCAACGGGGCCACGCGGGAACTGGGTGTGCCGCCGGACCTTGGCGGGTAGCGGGAATCAGAGCCCAGAGCGCCAGCGACGGGTTTCCGGCCGACGCGTGCCAACCGGAAACGCAACGCCCTCCGGCAACCCCGCGCTCGTGCTTCGGGCTCTGCTGGCCGGGTCCAACCCCATGCTGCGGGGCGGCGCGCCGATCGCCACGGCCTTGCGGTACACCCCGGGAACCTCGCGGGCGGCACGTTCTCGCGCCGCCACGCCGTGTCCCGGTGTGGCCCTCCAAGACCGCCTTGAGCCGGACCTCTCATACCGCGTAACCTACGCGACGTGCCCGCCGATGCCGACACCAACGCGCCGCCCGCCGCCCCTGCGGCCACGCGTCCGCCGCCGCAGATCATCCGCGTCCCGCCGCCGCCCGACGGCGCCGCGAAAGCCTGGACCGCCATCGGAGTCGTGTCGGCTCTGGGCATCGCTGCTGTGCTGGCATTCGTGTTCCTGCCGCGCGGATCCGGCGCACTCATCGCACTGGTGCTGCTAGGCGTCACCGTCCTCCTGCTTACCATTGCATGGCGGCAGGCTGCCGCGCGCCGCGCCCGCGTGGCGCGGTTTCTCGCCGAGCAGCCCGCGTTGGAAACGGACCCGCTCGCATGCTGGTTGCAGTCCCGCTGGCGTTCGCTGTCCGGCCCCAAGTTACGCCCGGAAACGCTGCGGACGATCCTCGAAGGCGCACCGGGCGGTCCGGCCGAAGGCGCACGCGTCGTCTGCTTGGGTACAATGCCGGTCCCGCAGATCGGCGACCTGCGCTTCGAGCCCTACATTATCACCGCGACCCAGTTGCTGTACCGCAAGCTGTTTTTCATTCCCCTGCTCGGGATCGTCGCTGTGATCTGGGGGCTGCAATACACGGGTCTGATCGCGGCGCGTCACTTCAACCTCAGTGGGTTCAGCTACATCATCGCCATGGGGGTCGGCGCCTTGATCACTTGGGTTTGGAGGACGGGCATCCGCCCAACGTACGTCCGCATGGCGCCGGGGATCATTCAGGTCATGGAGTACCGCATCGGCCGCCGCAAGCCGACCATCCGCAGCTATCCGATGGAGACCGGCACGTTCGTCGTGCTGAACAGGACACCGAAAGTCCAGAACGTCACGCTCCTGCGTGGCGACCAGAAGGACGTGCTGCCGATCGCGCAGATGCGCCGACGGGAGGAGGTAACAGAGCATCTCTGGCGGGCGCTGCTCTCGACGGCCCCGATTCCGAAGCTCAGCGACGAGGAGTTGATCGAGTAAGCGCACTGGCGCACGGACCCGTAGGGTGCGGCCTCGCCGCACCTCGCCCCTACAGCAGCCACGCCCGCAGCAGCGTCAGCGTCGCCGCTTTGTCTGGGATCGCATACCCGTATCCGAGATCCGGATCGTGATGAATCGGAATCCGCAGGTTCGGCGGCGCGACGCAGCCGGGACAGCCATTCTCGCACGGACACCCGGCCACCAACTCGTACGCCATCCGGAGCAGTTCCTCGCAGCATTCATACCCGTGCCGCGCGTAGCCGACGCCGCCCTCATACCGGTCGTAGAGGATGATGGTCGTGACGCCGAGCTGCGACGAGTTCACGATCCCGCCGATGTCGTAGCGGTCGCACATCGCCAGCGGCGGCAGCGAGACCATCAGCAGGTTCCGCACGCCGCCGAGGGCTTCGTACACCTTGTAGCCCCCGCTGCGCGCCGCCTCCAGCGCGTGTGCCGGCGGCTGAAGCCACAACGCCGTCGTGTTGATCTCTTGCGGCGGCAAGTCGAGCACGGTCTGTCCGATCAGCTCCTGCGTGTACAGCTTGAACTTGCGGAACGCGGTCGTTTGCCATTTGACGGTCGCGTCGCCGAAGAACCGCTGGCCGCCGCGGCACTCGCCGCGCAGCCGCTCCTGCCCGAGCCGGCACTCGTCCGCGATGACCGGCTGCGTGTAGTAGTCGGCGTCGAGGCGTTCGACGCGGGCGAGCCGCGCGGGCCAGTCCAATTCGCGGACGAGGTAACTTTCGCCCTGATGCAGGTAAACCGCCTCCGGATACACCAACTCCGGCGCCGAGATGGAATCCACCTGTCCGATGACCTCGTTGCGGCCCTCCGTGGTATCGACGATCGCGAAGGTCGCGTTGCTGATCGTGCGGAGGTTCGTCTGGGCGGCCGGGAACTCGCTCGTGTGCCAATAGTACTTGTCGGACGTGAGCCGCAGCTTGCCGTCGTCCACCAGCACCTGGGCGACGTCGCCCGCGGCCCCCGCGAAATCCGCCAGGTCCTCGGACGACAGCGGCAGCTCAAACGCCGCGCACCCCAGCTGCGCCGCGAGAATGTGCGGGTTGTCGGGGTCAATGATCGCGTGTTCGAGCGGCCGGCTGAAGACAAACTCCGGGTTCCGCATCAGGTACTGGTCGACGGGGTCGTCGTACGCCACGAAGATGGACAGCGCTTCGTCCTGCCGCCGGCCCGCCCGCCCCGCCTGCTGCCACAGACTGCAAAACGTGCCCGGAAAACCGACGATGATCGACGCATCCAGCGAGCCTACGTCGATGCCCAGCTCGAGCGCGCTCGTGCTGCACACGCCCAGCAATTCGCCCGAGAACAGCTTCTCCTCGATCTCCCGCCGTTCAATCGGCAGATAGCCGCCGCGATAGGGCCTGACGCGCCGCGCCAGGTCCGGCCGCCGGCGTTGTAGCCCGTCCACGACGTACTTGTAGATCAGTTCCGCCACGACCCGGGCCTTGCAGAACGTGATCGTGCCCGCCCCGTCCTCCACCAACGCCCGCATCAGCTCCTGCGCCTCGACGTTGCCGCTGCGACGCGACACCTTCGTCGCTTCTTCGAGCCACGGCGGGTTCCACAATACGAACCAGCGGCGGCCCCGCGGCGAGCCGTCGCGGTCGATCAACTGCATCTCGCGACCGGTCAGCCGCTGGGCGAGCTCGCGCGGGTTCCCCAGCGTCGCCGAGCAGCAGATAAACTGTGGCGACGAGCCGTAATGCCGGCACAACCGTTGCAGCCGCCGCACGACGCCCGCGACGTGGCTGCCAAAGATGCCGCGGTAGGTATGGATTTCGTCGAGCACGACGTACTTCAGCCGGCTCAGGAACGCCGCCCACTTGGCGTGATACGGCAGAATGCTCTGATGCAGCATGTCCGGGTTCGACAGCAGGATGTTGGCGGCGCGACGGATGCCCGGGCGTTTGTGGGTCGCCGTGTCACCGTCGTAGCACGCCGGCCGGGCGACCTCGGCCAGCCCACCGTCCTCGACCATGCGTTGGAGATTCCCGAGCTGGTCGTACGCCAGCGCCTTGGCGGGAAACAGATAGAGCGCCCGCGCGTCGGGTTTCTCGATCAATTCGGCGAGCACCGGCAGGTGGTAGCACAGGCTCTTGCCCGACGCGGTACCCGTGCAGATGACGACATCCCGGCCGCCACGGAGCGAGTCGTAGCTCTCGGCCTGGTGGCAGTAGAGCCGCTCGATGCCCTCGTTTCGCAACAACGCGCACAGGGCATCCGGCAGCCGCGCCGTCGGCTCGCCATATTCCGCCGCCCGCGCCTCCAGGCACCGCGCGGCGGCGATCTGGCCGCGGTAGTGCCGCGAGACCTTGAGGCGTTCAAGGAAGGCGTGGGCGTCCATAACGGCCGGCAGTATAGCCGGGGTGCAAACAAAGACCAAACTCATTTACACAGGCGCTACCCGAGCCCGGCCCCAAGCAAGTCCATCAGCCGCAGCACGCCGACGGGCTGGCCGGAGTCGTCCGTCACCACGAGGCTCGTAATCTGCGCCGTGCGCATGATGTGCAGACAATCCACCGCCGCGCGCGTAGCGCGGATCGTCGAGGTGGCCACCGCCGGTGCCCCCGCCGCGCGCCGGCTCCGGGCGTACGCGGTGCGGGCGTCGATCCGCCGCGGGTCCTCGACCCGTTCGAACACCCGCCGCAGGTCCCCGTCGGTGAACGTGCCGAGGAAACGCCCGTCGGTCTCGACGATGAGCGCCAGCCCGAGCTGCTTACGCGTCATTTCCACGACCAGCTCGTTGAACGAAGCCCCAGCCGCGACGAGCGGGAGTGCATCGCCGGCGTGCATCAGGTCGCCGGCGCGCAGCAGCAAGCGTCGCCCGAGCGCCCCCTCCGGGTGGTACTGCGCGAAGTCCTCGGCCCGAAAACCGCTGCGGTGCAGCAAGGCCATCGCCAGGGCGTCTCCCACCGCGAGCATAAGCACGCAACTCGTCGTGGGCGCCAGGTTCAGCGGGCCCGCCTCTGGCACGTCCGGCAAGCAGAGCACGTGCCGGCACATTTCCGCCAGGCGCGATTTCGGGTTCTGCGTGACGCCGATGACCGGTCCGCCCAGCCGCCGGAAGTGCGCGACCAGGCGGAGAATCTCGTCGGTGTTGCCGCTGCGCGACAGCGCGATCAAGCATTGTCGCTCGGTCACGATGCCCAGGTCGCCGTGCAACGCCTCGACCGGGTGCATGAAGACCGCCGGCGTCCCGGTGCTCGTGAGCGAGGCCGCAATCTTCTGGGCGATGTGGCCGCTCTTGCCGAGGCCGCTGACGACGATGGGCGGCGCTGCGGCGCGAATCGTCTCGAGCAGCGCGTCGAAATCGCCGTCCAGGCTGCTGGCCAAACGGCGCAGCGCTTCCGCCTCCTCCGCCACAACCTGACGGGCGACTTCCAACGGCGTCGTCACGGCTTGTCCTTCGACACGCGCTCGGCGGCGGTCGGGGCCACGTTGGGCGCCGTCGCCTGCTCCAGGGCCAGCAGCTTACCGCGCAGCGCCACGATCAGGCCCGCCCGCGTCGCCATCCGCCCCGCCCCCGCCTTGTCCTCCAGCAGCGCCCGCGCTTTTTCCCAGTGCGCGCGGGCCGCCTCCCGATCGCCCAGCCGGTACGCGGCGTCCCCCAGGTGATCGTAGATGGCGGGATCCCGGCCGGTTTCGAGCTGCGCCGCCCGCGCCAGATACAGCCGCGCCGCCTCGAAATCCGCCTGCATGTACCACGCCCAGCCAAGACTATCCAGGTAGGCCGGGTTCAACGGCTCCGCGGCGACCGCCCGGCGGATCATCTCCAGCGCCTGGGTCAGGTTCTCGCCCCGCTCGACCCAGGTGTAGCCCAGGTCGTTGTTGAGGCCGGGGTCCTTCGGCTCAGCCTCTAGCAGCCGCTGACTGACGGCGATCAGCTCATCCTCACGCTCCGCGCGCTGCAGCGCCAGGCGCTTGAGCGTCAGAACGTCGAGCTCCGTCTCGCGGTCGCCTTCGCTGTCCGCCAGCCAGCGGTCGCAGCGGCTGATGGCCGCGGCGTAATCCTCCGCCTCGAGCAGCAGCGCGACGATCTCCTGCCGCACCTGCCCGCGCAAGGCCGCGTTGCCTTTGACGGGCTCCTCGTCAAGCAGCGCCTCCAGGTCTCGGACGGCGTCATCCGCCCGCCCGAGGGCCGCATAGCACCGCCCGCGCAGCGTGAGCGCCCGCAGCGCGTCGGCCCGGCCGCGCGCCGCGTAGTCCTTCAGCACGCCCAGCGCATCCTCCGGCTTCTTGGCTGCCAGCAGGACGTGGACCAGCCACTCCTGAAGCCGCGGGTCGGGACCCTGCGCCGCCAGCCAAGCCCGTACCTCGCGCTCGGCCAGGTCATAGCGCTGCGCGTCGACACACACATCGATGAACTCCCTCCGCCGGGCATACAGCTCCTCGAGGCACGTGTTCAGTTCGCGCTCGGCCCCCTTGAGTTCCGCCTCCACATCGGCCGCGCCGCGTCGGTCGCGCAGCCGCTCCTCCGTACTCTTGTATTCGTCGAGCAGCTTCTGGAAGCGCTCGGCCACGGGCGTCAGGCGGCCGGTCACCAGCTCGATCGCCTCGTCGTTGCGGTCCGCCGCCACTAGCACCTGCGCCTTCGTGCGCAGCCACAGATCGGAGGTGGGTTCCTTTCCGAGCCATTCTTCCAAGACGCCGAGCGCGGCGTCGTATTGCCGGAAGTCGACGTACGTCGCCAGGAGGCGGGCCCGGTATCGGTCGCGCTGCTCCGGCTCCAGGTCCAGGGCGAGGATGCGGCCCAGCGCCACCCGCGCGTCCGCGACCCGGAAGTCGGCCAGGCAGGCGTTGGCCAGCAGCGTCAAATGACTGAGCCGCCGCGGATAGCGCCGCGCCAATTCGGTCAACTCGGCGATGGCCTGGGCCGGCTCCAGACGCCGCAGGTGCGCTCGCGCCGACACGAACAGCACTTGCTCCTGGTCCGCACCTTGCGCCGGCAGACGGTTCAGCACCGCGAGCGCGTCATCCGCCCGATCCGCCAAATAGAGCACGGCGGCGAGCTTCAGACCGGTCGTCACGTCGCCCGGAGCATCGGCGTACTGACGCTGCAACTCCGCCAGATACTCCGGCCCCATGTACGCCCCCGCGTAGCGCACCGCGGTGCGGATTCGCCGTAGCGTGTCCGGCGGCAGATCGGCGTCCTCGGCGTCCTTCAGGCACGCGCGGGCGATCTCCAGCTTGCCCGACGCGAGGTACGCCTCGATCAGTTCCTCCACCGCGGCTGCGCACGTGCGATCCGCCGACCACGCCTCCTGTGCGTAACGCTGCGCCGCCAGCCAGTGGTCGAGTCGCCGGTACTGTCGCGCCAGCGCCAACATGCAACCGGCCTCGCGCGGACGCAGCTCCAGCGCGGCCTTGTAAGCCCGCTCGGCCTGCTCATGTTCGTCCAGCCCCGCGTACGCCTCGCCCAGCACAACCTGCGCACTGGCCAATTGCAGATTCTGCGTCAGCGCCGCCTGCGCGTGGCTCGTGGCGTCCTCCCAGCGATACGCCGCCAGCAGCATCCGAGCCCACGCGACCTGCGTCAGCACGACGTCGGGCCGGGCGTCGAGCGACGACTGAAACAGGCGCTCGGCCAGCTCGGTCTGCTTCGCCGCCGCCGCGGTCATGCCCAGGACCGTGTACGTCGCGAAGTCGCAATCCGGCCGCGCCGTCAGCTCGCCCACCAACTTCAGGAATTCGTCGGTTTGCTCCAGGCTGCCGATCCAGGCCTCCAGGCGCTGCGGCGGAATCTCCGCCGTGTCCGCGTTGGCGCGGACGAATCCGATCAGGGTCGCGAGCGCGCCGGCCAGGTCGCCCGACCCCCGCAGCGCGGCGGCGAGGTCCCAGGCGGTTTCTGCCGACTGCGGTGCAGCCTGAGCGAGCGCCCGCCAAACGGAAATGGACCGGGCACTCGCGCCGCTGCCGTCCAGACGGTGTGCCAGGTGCGTCGCGAACGCGACGCGCCGCCCGCGCTGTACATCGGCGGTGAGCTCCGCAATCCAGGAATCGAGCTGTCCCGCTCCCCGCGCCGCTTCGATCGCCAACGTCAGCAGGGCCGAGCCGCCGGTTTCCCCCTTCTCTGGACGCGATGCCGCAGCCCCCTCCGCCGGTTCCACGCGCGGCCGGCAAAACTCGAACGCCTCCGGCGCCTGTCCGGCGTCCAGCAGTGCGCGCACGTAGAGCCGCTGCAAGTAGAGGTCGTCCGGCCGGTTCTCGAACGCCCACCGCGCGGCCGCCACGTACTGGGCGGGGAGGTTGAGCGTTTTCAGCAACTCCAGCCGGCGCTCGATCGTCCCCCGCGGGTACTCCACCAGCAGCGCTGCAACCTCCGGGGCGGAGCGCTGCTCCAGGTGGGTCTCCCACAACGCCCGGTCAAACTCCGCCAGCGCCTGGGCCGCCGCCCGGCGGTAGCCCGTCTTTTCGAGGCAGTCGCCCAGCTCGTACCAGGCCGCCGTCACCCGCGGGTTGTCGGGTTGCGCCGCGCCGCCCAAGGTCGCGGCCCTGAAGTGCTCGGCGGCCGCTTCCAGGCGTCCCTGCTCCCGGCACAGCCGCCCCAGCAGGTAGTGCACGTCCGGGTCGGTCGGCCGAAGCGCGCCGGCGTACTCAGCCAGCGCCAGCGCTTCGCCCCCGCACTCCAAATGCTGCTTGGCCTGCGCCAACAGGTAAAGCACCTCGAAGCTGTCGCCGCGCGCCAGGTTAAGCGCCGTGTCCAGCTCGGCGACGGCCCCCTCGTACTCCTGGCGGTCCATCAGCTTGCGGGCCGCCTCATAGTGCTCGCGTACCTGCGGCTGGTCTTCCAGGCGACCGGCGCTCTGGCGCGCCTCCGCCAGCACGCCCGGCAGTTCATCGAGGGATAGCTGCGCCCGTCGCGCGTCGAGCGGCCCCGCGGCCGGAGCCGTAGACGGTGGCGCCGAACCGCCGGCCGGCGGCAGCGCGCCAAGCAGAAGCACCGCGAGCAAACACAGCCGAAATGGACCGCACCGCATGTCGGAATCCTGACCCTGGCAGCCGGTACTCGTCGGTTCAGCGCGCCCGCGCCCGGGGCGCAGTCTTCCGGGTCCGTCGCGCCCCTTTCTTCCGGTGCGCGTCCGCCTTGTGCGCGCGCTGGGCGGCACTGCGCTGCCGCGGGCCGGGCCCACGCGCCGCGCCGCCCGCCCGGGCGGGCTGTCCACGCATCTTCGGCGGAGCAGTTTGCACTTGAGCAGTACCTCGCCGGCTCGGCCTGGCATCACGCGTGTGGCTGCCCACGACCGCGGCGTTGCTCTCCGGCGCGGCGACGCTCGGCTCGGCGTGCCCTTCGATCCCGGCCCCAGATCCGACCACGTCCAACTCGCCGGGCTCCCGCAACAGGTCGTCCACGCCGTCCAGGGCCGCGCCGAGGGATACCATCTGGAGCATGTTGCGCGTACTGCGATCGGGCGGGACGCTGCGGATGCGCTCCACCTGCCCCTTCCGCACCGCGCTGCCCAGCTCGTTCCAGGCGTGTTTCTTGAACAGCGCCACGAAGTCCAGCGCGTCCTGTTCGGCGATGTACCGCTCCAGGAACTGCTGCGCCTCGTCCAGCGCGCACTTCGCAGCCACGATCTTCTCGCGCCGCGCCAGCGCCCACATCGCCTCATCCAGCGGGATGGCATGCTGCCGCATGCCCAGCAGCCGGATGCGGGCGCGCGTGTAGGCCTCCAAACCGTCGATCTTGCCCAGGTAGGTCTGCGCCTCTTTGCGGGACATCCCGCCCAGGGGCTCGAGCGACACGACGTGCTCCAGCGCGAAGATCGCGTTGAGCGAACGCGAGATGTCTTCGCACTTGAGCCGCGCGTCCGGAAAGTCGCCGAGCGTCCCCGCCAACTCGATGGGCGGGATCACCCGCAGCTCGTTGTAGTCGACGACCGTGGCGCGCAGCCGGTCGAGCCCCTCGCTCGCCTTGGATTCCGGCGTATCCCGCGAGAGGATGCCCAGCAGGAGTTGCATGATCGGGTCGCCGCTCGGCAGGTGCCCCGGTTTGCCCAGCCTGGACCGCAGCGAGCCGAACAACAGCTTCAGGCGCTTGGCGCACTCGGTCGCACCCCTCATCGGTTATGCATCCTCCTGGATGTCCCCGGAATCCGCTGCAACCGGCCCCTCAACCGCCTGCGGGGCCGCGGAGTCCGGCGCACACTCCTGCGCTGCGGCGTCCGCCTGGTCCTCGACATCCGGCGGCTCCGCGGTACCGGGCCGCTCCTGGGCCAGCCGGTCGATCAGTTGACACGTCTCGAACCCGCGCTTCAGCGATTGATCCAGCCGGAAATCAAGCGCCGGCGTCTTGCGCAGCGTCAACTCGCGGCCCAGCAGCCAACGGAGATGGCCCGCCGAGCTGCACAGCGCCCGCAAGCACAGCTCCTGCTTCGGCTCGGGCGCCAGGACACTGACGAAGACACGGGCGACCGACAAATCGGCGCTGACCTCCACGCGCGTGATCGAGGTCACGGGCGGGATCCGCGGGTCGTTCAGCCGCGTCTGGATCGCTTCCGCCAGGATCGTGCGGATCAGGCTGCCGATTCGTTCGACCCTTCGCGACACGTTGCTCCCAATTCTGGCTCGTCCGTGCGTCTTCGCGGCCGGACCGCCGGCCGGCGTCTACAGCAGCTCGATGTCGTACTCCAGCAGCGACGCGTGCGGGTACGCGCGGATCTCGTCCACGATCTTCGAGAGGGCGCTCTGCACGAACCGCGACTCGTTCGCCACCATTGCCAGCCCGAGCGTCAGCGCCTGCCGATGATCGAGATCGTCCACCTCCGCGATGGACACGTTGTGCCGGGCCGCCAGGCGATCCTTCAGGCTCTTGGTCACGCGCCGTTTGTCCTTTAGCGAGAGCGCCTCGAAGACGGCCAGGCGAACCCGCAGCACACCGACGATCATAGCGCACCGGCCGCGGCCTGTCGCGCGACGCCCGAGCTAGATCTCCTGCGGCACCTCGACGACCTCGAAGGTCTGGATCTGGTCGCCCGGCTTGATGTCATCGAAGCCGTCGATCTTGATCCCGCACTCCAGCCCGGCCCGCACTTCGCGTGCGTCCTCTTTGAACCGCTTCAGCGAGCCGATGCCCGCCCCTTCCACCACGATGCGCCCGTCGCGGACCAGCCGCACGCGGTGGTGACGATTGACCACCCCGTCGGTCACGTAGCAGCCGGCCACCGTGCCCACCCGCGACACATGGAAAATCTCGCGCACCTCGGCCGTGGCGCGTGCCTCGTGGCGCTGCTCGGGCTCAAGCAACCCCGCCAGCGCCTTGCGCAGGTCGTCCAGCAGCTCGTAGATGATCCGATAGAGCCGAATCTCGACCCCGATCTGCTCCGCCAGTTGACGCGCCCGGTCCTCCGCTACCATGTTGAACCCAAGCACCAGCGCGTGCGATGCCTTGGCCAGGTTCACGTCAGCTTCCGTAATGGCTCCGACGGCGGCGTGCAGCACCACCAGACGGCTCTTGTTCGACGGCAGCTCGGCCAGGGCCTTCCGAAGCACTTCGACCGAGCCCTGGACGTCGGCCCGGAGGATCACGTTCAGCTCCGGCTGCTCGGCCCCAACGCCGCTCTGCACGAGCGCCTCCAGCGTCCGCGGCTTGAGCCCCTGGTCCAGGCTGGCCAGCCGGCGATGCTGATGGACCTCGCCTGCGATCTCCTTCGCGTACGAGAGGCTCGCCACCTGATACAGCCCGTCGCCTGCGGAAGGCAACTCGTCGAGCCCGGTCACCTCCACCGGCGTGCCCGGCGGCACCTCCCGGACGATCCGACCCTTGTCGTCGCGCAACGCCCGAATCCGCCCGGCGGCCGGACCGCACACGATGAACTGCCCCGGGCGCAGCGTCCCCTCGCGCACGAGCACCTGCGCGACCACGCCCTGCCCTTCCCGCATCTGCGCTTCGATCACCGTGGCCTGCGCCGGCACGTCCGCGTCGGCCCGCAGCTCGAGCAGCTCGCTGAGCGTGCTCAGGTGCGCGACCAACTCGTCGATGCCCTGGCCGGTCACCGCGCTCGTCTTAATCACGTCCGTCTGCCCGCCCCACTCCGACGGCGTCAGATCGTGCGCGGCCAGTTGCGCGTAGATGCGATTCAGGTCGATCCCCGGCAGGTCAATCTTGTTCAACGCCACCACGATGACCACCCCCGCCGCCCGGGCGTGGTTGATCGCCTCGACGGTCTGCGGCATCACCCCGTCGTCTGCCGCGACCACCAGCACCACCACATCCGTCAGATCGGCACCCCGCGCACGCATCGCCGTGAACGCCGCGTGTCCCGGCGTGTCGACGAAGGTCACGTGCCAGTCGCCCCGATCGATGCGGTAGGCCCCGATGTGCTGGGTGATCCCGCCCGCCTCCCCCTCCGCCACGTGCGCGTGCCGGATCGCATCGAGCAGCGAGGTCTTGCCGTGGTCCACGTGACCCAGCATGGCCACCACCGGCGGCCGCGGCTGTAGGTTCGGCCGCAGGCGCTGCGCAAACTCGTCCTCCAGCACTTCGTACGCCGTCCGGGCCTGTCCGATCACAACCGGGATGCCCAGGTCCAGGGCCAACAGCTCCACCTGTTCCGCGTCAATCGACTGGTTGATCGTCCACAGCCGCCCCGTCTGCTCCGTCAGCTTCTTGGACACCACCATGAACGGCGTACCCACCGCCGAGCAGAACTCCTTCAGCGCCACCGGGGCCGTGATCTCCACGGCGTCACGCCGCATGGTTTGCGTCGTCCCCGTCTGCGCTGTGGCCTGGCGCCGGCGCTCGGCCGCTCGCCGGTCGCGCAGTCCGTGCCCGGTTACGCCCGCGAGCCGCTCCTTGCGCTCCAGCAGGTCCTGCTCACGCCACTCGCGGACCCGCTGATCCACATCGGTGGCGCTGCTGCGCCGCCGCGGGTTTCGCGACCGCGCCCGGTTCAGGTCGCTCTCTTCCTCTTTGTGGCCCTTCCCCCGGCCACGCTTCGGCGCCGCTGTCGCCGCGGCCCCCGCACCCGCCGCCGGAGCCGTATCTCTCTCCCCCACGCCGCGCGCCGGCCCAACCCCCACCCGCGGCCGCGGATAGCGATCGGGTTCGGGTGCCTCCACACGCACCACACGCGGCCCCTGCAACTCCGCCGGCCGCGGCACCAGTTGCGGACCCGCCGGCCGAATCGGCTCGGGCGGCACGATCGCCTTGGCGATCGGCGGCGTCACCACCACTGGCTCAAACGGGCCAACACTCGCCAGTGCCTCAGCCACCTCCGGCGCCATCGGCGCCACCGCGGCCAGCCCCTCGGCACCGGCCGCTTCGACCGTTTCGACTACCAGCCCCGGACCAACCACAACGATGGTGCCGTCAATTACGGGCGCGAGTCCCGCGAGCGCCTCCGGCGCGATCTCCGGCGCGGGCATTCCTGCCGGCGCCATCTCGACTGCCGGCACCGGCTCGGTGGGCTCTGCGGCAACGACCTCGGCCGGTTCGGGGGCCTTCGTGTCCCGCCTCCGCGGCACACGGACTTTCTCGACGTCCACGCGCTCGGCCACCTCGACCGACGTCACGTCCGCGCTGACGCTGAACCACTCGCGGATCGATTCGGCCAAGCCCACCGAGATCGCCGCCATGTGATTCTTCAGCTCGACCCCCTCAGCGGCACATTTCGCGATGATTACCTTGCTGGGAACCCCAAGCTCTTTGGCCAGCGTGTGAACTCTCAGCGTGGTGGCCACACAACACTCCATCAAACCGCCTTGGTGCCGTTGGCCGGCACGAACTCGACGCCGCTCTGTCGCCGCGGGCCGCGCAAGTCGCCCGCATAGGTTGCGCGGTCTCTCAGGCGTCCAGCGCGCGGGGCTACAAACCCCCCGTCCCGCGCTGCGTTGCGGCATCTGAAACGCTGCCGGCGCAACCGAGCACGCGTAGGCGTCTGGGTCTTCGTACCATAACATATCCCGCCTGGGCGGGTTACGCCACCCGTCCCCTGCAATTCTTCAGAAATTCTTGCCCGCCTCCCGCCCACGGCGGATTTGCCCAGCCGTGCGTTGACACCCCCCATAGCGCGGGGTAAGCTCACTGCTCTCCGTAGCGGTCAACGGTGGGCGCGCCCGCGCGGGGTGCGTGTCCAAAGAGGGGCGGCGTGCACCGGCGCGATGGTGCCGTCGCGCCACAACACGGCGTCGCGTCAGACGGTGCCTACCTCTGGGCGCAGGGATTCGCGAGGCAACCATGAAGGTCTTCATGCTCGGCTGGGAGTTCCCGCCCTTCATCAGCGGCGGCCTCGGCACCGCATGTCACGGTCTTACGCGCGGCCTCGATCACCACGGCGTCGAAGTGCTCTTCGTTTTGCCGCGCCCCGTGGAATCCACCCGCGCGACCCACGTGCGGATCGTCTCCCCCACCAACCTGTCCGACCAGCCCGAGGACGACGAGGCCGGCGAACTCGTGGATCCGCAAGCGCTCTTCCGCCACGCCCGCTTCCGAACCCTGCCGGTGACCCTGCACCCCTATGCCCGCCCCGAGGACCTCCACGGGCGCGGACGCACGCGGATCACCACACGCGGCGCATCCAGCGGCCCCGCCGCACCACATGCTTCGGACGGCGAGCCTGCGGCCGAGCCGGCGCTCACCCACGGCGTACGCACCGGCGGGCCGGACCACTACGGCGGCGACCTCTTTGCCGAGGTAGAGCGCTACGCGGTGCTTGCGCGCCGCCTCGCGCGCGGCCAGACGTTCGACCTCGTGCACGCGCACGACTGGATGACCTATCCCGCCGGCATCGCGGTCGCGCTGAGCCGCGGCAAGCCCCTCGTCGTGCACGTGCACTCGACCGAGTTCGACCGCTCCGGGCTGCACGTGAACCAACGCATCTACGACATCGAGCGGGCCGGGATGCACGCCGCGACGCGCGTCGTCTGCGTCAGCCACCTGACGCGCAACATCGTGGTCAAGCACTACGCCGTCGACCCGCGCAAGGTGGAGGTCGTCTACAACGCGGTCGAGGACGACGGCGCGCCCGCCGGTCCGCCCCTGCCACCGATCACACGCGACGACAAGATCGTCCTGTTCCTCGGGCGCATCACGATGCAGAAGGGCCCGGAGTACTTCCTGGCCGCCGCCAAACGTGTCCTGGAGGTCATGGAGAACGTCCGCTTCGTCATGGCCGGCAGCGGCGATATGACGCGGCCGATGATCGAGCTGGCCGCCGAGATGGGCATCGGGCACAAGGTGCTGTTCCCCGGCTTCCTGCGCGGGGACGACGTGCGGCGCATCTTCGAGATGGCCGACGTGTACGTCATGCCGTCCGTGTCCGAGCCGTTCGGCATCACGCCGCTCGAAGCGCTCTCGCACGACGTGCCCGTGATCATCTCGAAGCAGAGCGGAGTCGCCGAGCTGCTCACGCACGCGCTAAAGGTCGACTTCTGGGACGTGGACGAGATGGCCAACAAGATCGTGGCGGTCCTGCGGCACCCGCCCTTGCACGCCACGCTGCGCGACCACGGCAGCTTCGAGGTCAGTCGCTTGAGTTGGACGGACGCCGCGGCAAACTGTATGAAGGTGTACGAAGCGGCCGTCGGTCGGCCCACGAACTAAACCAACCCGCGCCCGCTGCGGCCCGGTGTGCTCCGTATACAACATGGCGTCCGTCTGCTTCTACTTCCAAGTTCACCAGCCGTTTCGCCTGCGCCGCTTCAGCATCTTCGACCGCGGCGCGGACTACTTCGACGACCGCGCCAACCGCGACCTCATCCGCCGGGTGGCCGACAAGTGCTACCTGCCGGCCAACGCGGTGATGCTCGAGCTGATCCGCAAGCACGAAGGGCGCTTCCGCGTCGCCTACAGCCTGTCGGGCACGGCCCTCGAGCAACTGCAGCGCTACGCGCCGCCAGTTGTGGAGTCGTTCCGGCGGCTCGCCCACACGGGAGCCGTCGAGTTCCTCTCCGAGACGTACCACCATTCGCTCAGCTTCCTCTACTCGCGTGAGGAGTTCGCCGAGCAGGTCCGCCTGCACCGGGCGCTCGTCGAGCGCCTTTTCGAGCAGACGCCGACGGTCTTCCGCAACACGGAGCTCATCTACAACAACGAGCTGGCGAAGGTGGCGGCCGGGCTCGGCTACAAGGTCGTGCTGTGCGAGGGCGCGGACCATATTCTCGGCTACCGTTCGCCGGCCTTCCTGTACAACCCGCCCAGCACGCCCGGCGTGAAGCTGCTGCTGAAGAACTACCGGCTGTCGGACGACATCGCGTTCCGCTTCAGCGACCAGGCGTGGGCGGAGTATCCGCTGACGGCGGACAAGTTCGCCGACTGGATTCACCAGGTCAACGGCCACGGCCACGTCGTCAACCTGTTCATGGACTACGAGACCTTCGGCGAGCACCAGTGGGCGGAGACCGGGATCTTCGAGTTCCTGCGCCACCTGCCGCGGGCCGTCCTCCGCTCCCGCGACAACGACTTTAAGACGCCGAGCCAGTGCGCCCAGGCGTACCCGGCCAGCGGCGAATACGACGTGCCGCACATGATCTCATGGGCCGACGTCGAACGCGACCTGTCCGCGTGGCTCGGCAACGCGATGCAGGCCAACGCCCTGCACGAGCTGTACCGGCTGGAGCAGGCGATCAAGCAGACCGGCGATGAGAAACTACTCGACGACTGGCGCAAGCTACAGTCGTCGGACCATTTCTATTACATGTGCACGAAGTACTACGCCGACGGCACAGTACACAAGTACTTCAATCCCTACGACACGCCCTACGATTCATTCATCAATTTCATGAACGTGCTGGACAACCTCCGCGGCCGGCTGGGGGGCTGAATCGTCGTGCGCGATCTGGGTGCGCAATCAGAACGCGCCGCGCACGCAAGCGCGTAGCTGCACGGGCGCCCGCTGGCGCTTCGCGTTCTGATCTGCGTCGCCGAATTGCGCGCGGTGATTTAGCGTTTCGACCGCGTCAACGCGGGCTCTTTCGCGCTGATAGCGGTCTGCGACGTACCCACCGTCTCGATCGCGC
>CAIWOY010000355.1 GCA_903914415.1 uncultured Phycisphaerales bacterium
TGATGAGCGTCTACCGCACGCTGCGCCTCCGCGGCCACGACCCCCTGCTGACCATCGCCAACGCCCTGCGCACCTACCTGCAAACCGGCCAACTCCCGCCGCTACCCGCCGCAAGTACTGCAAACGGCTGAACTCTTACCGCTCGTAGAACAAATGCCGTGTGTAGTCCAGCGGCGGCGTCGGCGACATGTGGATCCCCGCCAGCGCCAGCGTGCCGCCCTTCTCCAGATGCTCGAGCGCCCGCGGGATCAGCTCGCCCGCCGGAGCGAAGATGATCGCGCTGTCGGCCCGCACCGGCATGTCGGCGGCGTCCGCCCCGGCCCACCGTGCCCCCAGTGCACGCGCCAACTCCACATGCCGTGGCGCGCGGCTCACCACGTATACGTCGCACCCGCGATACAGGGCAATCTGCAAGACGATGTGCGCCGACGACCCGAAGCCATACAGCGCCAGCCGCCCGCCCGGCCGCAGGTTGCTCCGCCGTAGCGCGCGGTACCCGATCAGCCCCGCACACAGCAGCGGCGCCGCCTGCACGGCCTCGAACCCGGCCGGAATCTCGTACACAAATTCCTCCGGCGCCACGGCGAACTGTGCGTACCCGCCGTCGGCGTCGTAGCCGGTGTACGCCGACTGTTCGCAGAGGTTTTCCCGCCCCGCGCGGCAGAATGGGCATACGCCGCACGTGTGCCGCAGCCACGCCACGCCGACGCGTTGCCCGACGCGCAAGCGCCGGCACCCGGCGCCGAGCCGGTCCACCAGGCCGACGATCTGGTGTCCGGGGACGAGCGGCCGCTTGTGCTGTGGCAGATCGCCCTCGATCACGTGCAAATCCGTACGGCAGACCCCGCAGCACTCGACGCTCAGGCGCACTTCGCCCGGCCCCGGCTGCGGATCGGGCCATTCCTCCCGCCGCAGCGGCGCACGCTCGATCGGACCGCTCTCGTTCAGCACCAGCGCGTCCACGTGTGCTCCCGGCGCGCCCGCATTTGCCCGTTGCCGCCACGAGCCGCTACTATACTCTACGGCCGTGCGGCTGGAGGACAACGCGATGTCTACCGGCATTCCATCCTGGGCCCGCGTGTGGCTCGTGACCGGCATCGCTGCCGTCGCGCTCGGCGCCGGAACCGGATGCAATCAGTCGGCCGGCGCCGCCCCGCCCTCGTCCCAGCCCACCACAGGAGCCGCAACCATGAAACTGTCTGTTCGCAGTCCCGCGTTCAAGACGGGGGAGCCCATTCCGAAAACGCACACGGGCGAAGCCGAGGACTTGTCCCCCGCGCTGTCGTGGTCCGACGTGCCGTCCGGCGCGGAAGAGCTGGCCCTGATCGTCGATGACCCCGACGCCCCCGGCGGCGACTGGGTGCACTGGGTGCTCTACAAGCTCCCCGTGACCGTGAAGTCGCTCAAGGCCGGCCTGCCGCGCGAGGCCCGGCTCAACGAGCCCATCGGCGCACTCCAGGGCAAGAATTCCTGGGGCACCACAGGCTACCGCGGCCCCCTGCCCCCACCCGGCCACGGCACGCACCACTACCGCTTCAAGCTCTACGCGCTCAACGCCTCCCTCACGCTCTCGGCCGGCGCGACAAAAGCCCAACTGCTCAGCGCCATGCGCGGGCACATCCTCGCCGACGGCGAGCTCGTCGGCACCTACGCGCGCTAGTTGCGCTCCCGGTAGCTGGGTTTGGAGCGTAACCGTAGCGCCGCCCCCCGTGGGCAACGTCGCCTGGTAGCGTCGCCCCTCCGTGGGCGACGTTGGCGACCGAACGGCCGCGGGCTGTCGGGGCACGCCACCGGCCTACGGGACGGCCGCCCCCCAATAACACAACCGACCTCGCGCCACCTGCCGGCGGTCCAGCCGCCGCGCAGGCAACGCAAGGTCGGAAATCGGCAAACGGTTGCTCGCCGTTGTCTTACTTCAAGCGGAACTTGCCGCGCGAGATCTTCCGCACGCCCGGAAGCTGCGTCAGTGCAATCCCGACGCTCTTGGCCAGCGTCTTGTTCTTCGTCTTATAGCCTGCCGCGCGGACACCCTCGGCTACCGCCGCCACGCTCATTACCCCGCCGCCGGCCAGGACCTTGAGGATGAACTCCTTCAGCGAGCCCGCCCGCAGCCCGCGCCCGCCGCCACGTTTCCGCGGACCCCGCAGCGCGGGCGTCGCCGCCGCGTGTGGCGCCGGCGCGCCCATGACGCGCAGCGCCTGCTCCACGGCCTGGATCTGTGCGTCGAGCTGGGAGCGCTGGGTCATCAGCTCGGCCACGTAGCCCTTCAGGCTGCTCAGCGCCTGGCCCATCCCGGGGCCGTAGTGTCCGACCATCCGCGCCGCCCGCCGGCCTCGGCGCCGGCCGTTGGTTGCCTTGGCATAGGGGCCGCGTTTCTTACGTCTTGGCATGTCGCTTCTCCAATTGGGAACAGTAGAAACAAGCGCTGTCGGCAACCGCGTTGCCCAACCGACAACGGCTCGCTGTGGTTTAGAGGCTACGGCCGCAAAAGTCAAGCGGTCGCCGCGCTCGAATTCTACAGTCTACAATGAGCGTGCGAATGCGCGTCGCCGAAGTCCGAATCGGATTCCGAACGCGAAGCGCGAGCGATCACCCCCCCGGGCGGCCCATCACTTCATGCCGCCCAAGGCCCCAGGACACCGCAATCCGAGCCCGAACGGCAGTGAGGGACCCTGCCTCGCGCCGATCCGCACGCCGCGCGTCTCCGCCCCGCCGCCTGCCGCGCCTGTGTCACGGGTCGGGTCCCGCGCGCGCTCAATTCGTTTTTCGCTCTTCGCTACTCAAAACTCGCCCGACTCCGCCAAGCCGCGCGAATTCCTCCGCCGCTCCTGTCTCTTGCGCCTCTTGTGGTGAATGCTCCTCTTGTGGTGATCGTGCCACTGCTCTTCTGGAGTGTCTTGGGCCGCGCGCAGCCGAGCTTGTCAGCGATCTGCTTGGTCGTGAAGCGTATGACAGGATGGTCCGCGTTTCCCGGAAGTATGCCGGCACTAGTGTAGCGCTTCAATGATACTCCAGCGTATTGAGGGTTTCGTGGGCGCGGGCGATCTTGGGCAGAATGTCCTTCAGCTCTGCGGTCCAGACGAACGGCTTGGGGCTGTCGTTGTGGGCGGCGAGGTAGTCCTGAA
>CAIWOY010000356.1 GCA_903914415.1 uncultured Phycisphaerales bacterium
ATTACGGACCCGCACCACGCTCGTCCGAAGCGCGCTTATCCGAAGCGCGCTTGTCGCCGAAATAGCCGGTTCTGGCCGCCTTCCGCGCTCCCCCTGCGCGCCCACACCGCCGCGCGCCGGCAACGCGCTCCTGCTCGCGCTCCGCTTGCCGACGGCCGCGGGTTCGCCGCATAGCACCGTAGGGCAGGTCGCGTCTGTGTGCGACCTGCCGGGCGCCTCTGGCCGCACGGGCGCGGCACTGGCGCGAGGGGCGGCGGCGGCATACACTACGGTGTGCCCGGGCGGCATTCGCCGGGGTCAGGAGTGCCTGCGATGACGATCAAGCAACCCGCGCATCACATCGCCGTCGGGCCGGTCCTGCGGACGGCCGGCCTGGGCCTGGGATTCACCGTGGTGGTCGTATTCTTGCTGTTGGCTTTGGCGGGCAAGTTCTCGCCCAAGATCGAGCGCGCCGGGGGGCATGCGACGCCGGTTGCGGGCCGCCCCGTCGGGAACGCGACGCTCGTGGCGGTCGTGGCGCGACGTACGCCCGTGATCGAGTCCGCGGTTGGCACGATCGGCGCCGTGCACGAGACGTCGGTGGCCTCCAAGCTGCTGGCCCGGGTGATCGAAGTGCATGTCCAGGCCGGCCAGGAAGTGAAGACCGGCGACGTGCTCGTGCAGCTCGACGACCAGGACCTGCAAGCCCAGTTGCGCCAGGCGGAGGCCGGCGTGAGCGCCGCGCGAGCCGCGCGCGACATGGCCCAGATCGAATACGACCGCGTCAAGCCGCTGTACGCGCAGGGCATCGAAGCGAAAACGGCCTTTGACCAGGCTGATGCCGCGTTGAAGGGGGCGCAGGCCCAGTTGGAGCAGGCCCAGCAGGCCCGCGCGCATGCCCAGGCCACTCTCGACTACGCGACCATCCGCAGCCCGATCGACGGAAAAGTCGTGGATAAGCGCGTCGAGGTCGGCGACACCGCCAGCCCCGGTCAGGTCCTCGTCACCCTCTTCGACCCCACGCGTATGCAGCTCGTCGCGCGCGTCCGCGAGTCGTTGACGCAGCGCCTGCAAGTCGGCCAGATGATCGGCGTGCACGTCGACACCCTGGGCATGACCTGCGAAGGGCGCGTCAGCGAGATCGTGCCCGAAGCGGAGTCGGCCAGCCGGACGTTCTCCGTCAAGGTCACCGGTCCGTGTCCGCCGGGGATTTACTCGGGGATGTTCGGGCGTCTGCTCATTCCGCTGGACGAGGAGGAGGTGCTGGTGATCCCGCGGACCGCCGTGCGGCGGGTCGGGCAGCTCGACCTGGTCGACGTGGCCGAGACCGGCGCGGACGGCGGCAAAGTGCTACAGCGGCGGATCGTGCAACTCGGGCGGCCGCTGGGCGACGAGGTGCAGGTTCTGTCCGGCCTACGGGCGGGCGAAGAGGTGGCGCTCGCCAGGGGGTAGCGTAGTGATTCGGAAAAGACCGATCTTATCACGGACTGAGCCGCGGCCTTTAGGCCGCGCGGGACGACCGCGCGACATAAATGTCGCGGCTCCCATACGTCGCAGTTTCAATGAGGCAGTACAGCAGCGGTTTCACGTTCCAAAGCGAATCGCGAACTGGGCGAAGTCCGCGAGGTCGACGTCTCCGTCGGCGTCCAGATCGCTGCCGGCGAAGCGATAGGCGCTGGAACCGGGCGGCGGCGTGGTCGCGCCCGGCCCGGCCATGGCCAGGGCGAAGTAGCTGAAGTCGAGGTTGTCCACATCGCCGTCGCCGTCCACGTCGCCAATCGGCCGCGGCACATAGGCCTGCCCCCGCACAGTGCCGTACACGTGCATCGAACCCAGGCTCGGGTTGTTCGGGTCGAGCGGCGACGTGCGATCGACGTTGGTCACCAGGTAGACGGTACGGCTGGCGGTCGTGACCGTCCCGGTCATGTCGCCGGCCTGCGTCCCCTGGTCGGCCAGGTCCAGCGTGTCGTCGCAGAGCTGGCCGCTGCCTTCCAGCGCGTAGCAGGGCACGCCAGTGGCGTGATAGGTCAGCGTGCCCGTGGCGTTCGACGGGACACCGGTGAACGTATACTGCGTGGCCGTGATCGGTGCGGGGCCCTGCGCGGTGCCCGGCGCGGCGTCGAGCACGGTGACGTTGGTGGCGGAGGCCGTGAGCGCGCCGAGGAAGCCCCAACTCAGATTCCAGTTCAGGTTGTTGGTCAGGTGGAAGTAGAAATCGTAGAGCGTGATCTGCGTGGGGATGTCGACCGAGTCCAGCTCAATGATCGCCCAGCCGGTCACCGGCGAGGTCTCGGTATCGCAGCGTCCGGCGACGCACAGGTCAAACGTCAGCGACGATTGCGACTGGTTAACCGGGACCGTGAACGGCAGCGCAAGAGCTCCCGCCGTGAACGACGCCGCGAGGACCAGCGACAGAACGCCTCTCCGAGTGAATGCGACGCGCGGCATGGCAGGCGCTCCTTTCACCCAAGCTCCTCTGACGTCAGGCAGAAACCGGGCGCGTATTCCCCAAGTGTAGCAAAATGCCCCGCCCGCTTACAAGACGAGAATGCGGCCGCCAGAGAATAGACCATCCGTTTTCCAGTGTACTGCCTCGCAAATACTCCGTCGTATTCAAGCTGGAGCCGCGGCCTTCAGGCCGCGCGGGACCACCGTGCGACATAAACGTCGCGGCTCGGATACGCTGCGATTTCAACGAGACACTACACTAGGCGCCGATGTCCTCGTTCCACAGCTCGGGCTTGTCGCGGATGAAATCGCGCATCAGGCGGATACATTGCGCATCGTTCACGACCGTGAGCTCGACGCCGCGCTGTCGGGAGTAGTCCTCGGGCCCCTGGAACGTCTGGTTCTCGCCGATGACGACGCGCGGAATCCGGTACAGCAGGATCGCCCCGGTGCACATATCGCAGGGCGACAGCGTGGAATAGAGCGTCGCCCGCTGATAATCCTGCGCCTTCAGCCGCCCGGCGTTCTCCAGGCAATCCATCTCGGCGTGCAGGATCGCGCTGCCGCGCTGCACCCGCCGGTTGTGCCCCCGGCCGACAATCCGGCCGTCGATGACCAGGACCGACCCGATGGGGATGCCGCCTTCGGCCAGTCCGGCCCGTGCTTCGTCGATCGCCGCTTGTAGGAATTCGTCCATCGCTGCACTCCCTTCAGGCAACCTGGCGGGCAGCGCCCCCCCGGTGCATCTAATCCGACGCACCCGGGACCGCCCCACGCCGTTACACTATCGTGCCGGTCGCGACCATCCGGGGAACCAGCCCGTGAAGCTGCCGCCACACGCGGACGACCAGGCGCTCGCGGCCCGCCTGGACCGCTTCGTCATCGAGACGCCGTCCTGGGGCTACGCCGACACCGGCACACGCTTCGGCAGATCTTACCCGCCCCCGGCGACCTGCCGCGCCCCATCCGGGAGTACCGCGCCACGTCCGGACAGCCCGTCCCGCAGACCCCCGGCGAGGTCGTGCGTTACGTTTTGGAGAGCCTGGCGCTCAAGTACCGCCTGATCATCGAACGGCTGGAAGCGCTTGCCGGCCAGTCGCCCGAAATCATCCACATCGTCGTCGGCGGCGCGCGAAACGCGCTCCTTTGCCAGTTGACCGCCGACACGACCGGCAAGCCCGTCCTGGCCGGCCCGGCGGAGGCCACGGCGTTGGGGAACATCCTTGTCCAGGGGCTCGCCCAACAACGTGTATCGCCGCTCGGCGAAGTGCGGGAGATCGTGGCTTGCTCGACCGCCTTGGACCGCTGCGAGCCGCAAACGGCGAAACCCTGGGATGACGCGACCTGCCGTCTCGCGTCGCTGGTGAAGGATTCGTGCCAGCGGACAGCACACGCGGGAGTGTGCCGCCCAGCAGAAGGTCCCGATAAAAAGAGGGCACCGAGGGCCAGAGGCGTCTCGGTGCTCTCCGGAGGGGAAAGAAGCAATCTCAATATATATTTAATGCGAGGTCTGTCAAGGCGAATTTATCGGTCGGTACGTTTTTTTTCGGACTAAGAATCCGCGTTCCTTTTGAGTGTCGTTGCGGTTGTGTTCATAAAACGTTTGTCAGCAACGCGTTACAGACAATGGCCCGCAGTGCCCCCAGCGCGGCGAGAACCGGCAATAGGCAGTTTTTCGCCCAAAGCCGCTCTGCAAACACTCTCTGTTCCCGCGCTGAAACGTGCGGTTTTCGCACATGCGCCGCCAGCGCGCCCACTTAGCAGGTCGTCTTGACACCCAGCGGCCACAGGCATACCTAGTGTAGCGCTTCAATGATACTCCAGCGTATTGAGGGTTTCGTGGGCGCGGGCGATCTTGGGCAGAATGTCCTTCAGCTCTGCGGTCCAGACGAACGGCTTGGGGCTGTCGTTGTGGGCGGCGAGGTAGTCCTGAA
>CAIWOY010000357.1 GCA_903914415.1 uncultured Phycisphaerales bacterium
CATGCACATTGTCCGGGGAGATGGACAGAGCGTATCCTTCGTCGCCCATCGCCGGGCTTCCGGGGATAACGTGCAGGAAGAAGCAGTTGGCGGGGACCCGCGTCAGCTCGGTGACCGGCTGGTCCTCAACCGGCAGTTCCAGCCCGCAGGCGGCGTGCAGACACTCGGCCAGGTACGTGCCAACGGCCCGGACCTCGGGCTGGTTGGCCTGGACCAGGATCGCCGTCGATTCCTGGAGGCTGAACTCGCCGGCCAGCGGCTGGACTTCGACGGGGGCCGGGATGAGCGCGACGGGGTTCGTCGGCGCCGACGTCTGGGCCGCCGCGCCGGACGATAGTGACATGGCACACATGATCAGCATCCCAAGTCTTGAGGCCATAAGCAGTCCTGCGCTCGCGCGCCCGCACGGCGCGGCATCTTGCGGACTATACCGCGGGCCTGGCGCCGTGACATGGCCGCTTGCCGACCGCTTCCACCGATGTTGTGCGACCGGCGCGGCGCGATATCATGCCCGCTCCTTTCCACCCCCGGAGCGCGTGCATGACGCATTTTTCGTGGCCCATCGACGGCAGCATCGTCGGCCTCTACCTGCTGGCGACGATGATCGCTGGCGTCATGGTCCGCAAGTACGTTGGCAAGGTCGAACACTTCCTCGTCGCCGGCCGCGAGATGAACGTCTACCTCGGCATCGCCTCGCTGGCCGCCACCGAGTTCGGCATCGTCACCTGCATGTACACGGCCCAAAACGCGTACAAGTACGGCTTCGCCGGCGCGATTCCGGGGCTGACGAACGTCGTGGCCATGTTCCTCGTCGGCTACACCGGCTTCGGCGTCAAGCCGCTCCGCGACGCCGGCGTCATGACGGTCCCCGAGCTCTACGAAAAGCGCTACGGCAAGTTCGTCCGCTGGCTGTCCGGCGTCGTGATCGTCCTCGGCGGCCTGCTCAACATGGGCGTGTTCCTACGGATGGGCGGGCAATTCCTGGTCGTCTGCTGCGGACTGAACCTGCGCTATCTCGAAATGACGATGACCGTCCTGCTCATCGCCGTCGCGTTCTACACGATCCTGGGCGGGATGCTCTCCGTGCTTGTGACGGATTACCTGCAATTCGTCGTCATGAGCGTCGGCCTGATCGCCGTGACCGTCCTGGTGCTCGTGAAGACGGGCTGGACCAACGCCATGTTCGCGCTGGACACCCACTACGGCGCCGGCGCATTCAACCCCTTCCTGAACCCCGATCTCGGCTGGCAATTCGTGCTGTCAAACACGCTCACCAGCCTCGCCGCCGTGCTCACGTGGCAGCCCGTCATCGCCCGCGTGCTCGCCGCCAAGGACTCCGCGACCGGCCGCAAGATCTACACGCGCACGTCCTTCTTCTTCATCGCCCGCTGGATGCTCCCCGGCCTGTGGGCCATCGGCGCCCTGGCCGCCGCCACCGTCACGCCCGAGAAGCTGGCCGAGATCGGCCGCAGCCTGGGCGAGAAGGACGCCACCATCTTCGCCATGCCTTACTTCCTCGGCCTGATCCTGCCCAGCGGCCTCATGGGCATCCTCGTCGCGGCGATGCTCGCGGCGGACATGTCCACCGACTCTTCCTACATGCTGACCTGGGGCAGCGTGATCTACAACGACATCCTCGGGCCGTTCCACCGCGGCCGGCTCTCCGAGCGGGCCGGGATTCTCTGGAACCGCTTCATCGTGGCCGGGATCGGCCTGTTTCTGCTGTTCTGGGGACTTTGGTACAAGCTGGAGGGTGACCTCTGGACCTACCTCCAGCTCACCGGCACGATCTACCTGGCGGCCATGTCGATCCTGCTCATCGCCTGCTGCTATTGGCGTGGGGCGAACAACTGGGGCGCCATCGCCGCGATCATCGTCGGCGCCGCTCTGCCGGTCCTGGGTCTGGCCCTCGACAAGCTCGTACCGCTACCGGTCCTGGATGCCGCGGGGCAGGCGGTCTTCAAGGACGGCATCGCCCAGACCATCGGCTGGAAAGCCAAGTACATCGGCGATCACTGGCTGAACATCGGCACCTACGCGGCCACGGCGGCGGCGATGATCATCGGCTCGCTGCTCAAGACCGCGCTGGGGCGACACGATCCCGCCCAACAGACCCTGGCGTAGGTGGAGGCGTGACAATGTACGTGGCGGAAATCAACCTCGGCGAGCACTGGTTCTGGGCACTCCTGCTGGCAGCGTGCCTGGTTTGGTACTCCACCGTCACGATCTACGTCGCCATTCGTGGCGCGTTCGATATCAAGCACATGCTGGCGCGCCTGGCGGCAATGAGGGACCAGGAACAATAGCGGCCGCGCGCCGCCGCGCGACATCGTCGACCGATTCCAAATCCGACCGGCTTCAAATCGATCCCGCAAGGACCGCTACTTCGACGACGCGCGGATTCGGACCGCTGGTCCCAAGGTGGCCTGCACTTCTGCGCGCGGGCGCTGGGTGGCACGCCAGCCTCAGTTGACCATGTGTGCGACGTATGCTTCGAGCTGGACCAGACTGCTCCCGACCATCTTCGCGATCTGGGCCAGGTGCAACTGCGACTCGACCTCCTCCACCTGCTCGTCGACGTACCAGTTGAGGAAGCTGCGCGTGGCGTAGTCCTTTTCCTTGTCGGCCAGCGCGACCAGCTCGTTGATCTGCCCGGTCACCTTGCGCTCGTGGTCCAGGGCCGCCTCGATCGCGGCCAGCACCGACGCGTACTTGGCGGGCGGCTCGGGGATGGCCGGCAGTCTTATCTTGCCCTCGACCGAAGGCACGTAATCGAGGATCTTCAGCGCGTGCCCGCGCTCCTCCTCCGTCTGCTTGCGGTACAGCTTCGCCAGCATCTTCAGACCCATGTCCGCGAACATGCAGGCCATCGCCAGGTAGACCTGGGACGAGTACAGCTCGCTCGCGATCTGCTCGTTCAACTTCGCGTTCATCGCTTTGGAGAGAGGCATGTGTTCCACCTTTCGTCTTGACTGGTGCCGTGCCCGACCGACGAAGCACCGATTATAGACCGGCCGGGGCCCGAATGGCCAAACCTTCAACGAAAGATCGTCGCTACGGGGCTGCCGTTGGATCTTGGCGAGGGACGGGAATCAGAGCCCGGAGCGCCAGCGCTGGGTTGCCGGCGAACGCGCGCCAACCGGAAACACAACGCCCTCCGGCAACCCCGCACTCGCGCTTGGGGCTCTGGTGACCGCGGTCTTACCCCGTGTTGCTGGCCGGCGTACGGACCGCCGCAGCTTTGCGGCACACCCGTTGCTACCGCCTTCCGGTTAAGCAGCTCCGGGGGCAGCAGCAGATTTCGCGCCAGGATCGGCTCGGACAGCCCGCCCCGGACCACCTCGACCGCCAGCGCCACGATCCGCTCTGGTGTACTGGCTCACAAAGACGTGAACGTAATCGCCTGGGGAGCATGGGCCTCTGGCCCGTTTCCACAGCGATTCGCACGGGCCGGAGGCCCATGCTCCCCGGTCCGTAACGTGCGGTTATTTCTGAGCCACTACACTAGCGGCGGCGGCACCCGCGGCGCCAGCGGGTACAACTCGTACGGCGAGAAGACGTACTCGAGGTTCCGGACCCGCGCGAATTCCGTTGCGCCGAGCTTGCCGGCAAGCTCACGCAGCGCATCCGTGGACCGCTCGACATCAAGGTAACGGGCGAGCTTCTCCATCGCCGCAGTGTTACCCCGCAGTCCGCGCGTGGCGAGCACCGCAATAACGTGATAATCTGATAGCGTGACAAGGGCGCCCGCGCAGCGTCGCGCGGCCGGCGAAGACCGACGCCTTGTCACCTGTCACCTTTTCGCTTTATCACCGCTGCTATGGTGTTTCGCGGCGTCATCTTCGATCTCGACGGCGTGCTCGTGAAGACCGACGAGCTGCACTTCCAGTCGTGGCAGCGCGTCACGGGCGAAGAGGGCATCTACTTCGACTACGCCATCAACGACCGCCTGCGCGGCATCAGCCGCCCCGACAGCCTGCGTATCGTGCTGGAGCGCGCCCCGCGCCTCTACACGCCCCATGAGCAGGCCGCGCTGCTCGACCGCAAGCAGAGCATCTTCCGCCAGCTTCTGGAGACGCTGACGCCCGCCGACCTGTTGCCCGGCGCCCTCGAGACCGTCGTCGAGCTGCGCCGCCGCGGGCTCAAGACCGCGGTCGGATCGTCCAGCAAGAACACCGCGTTCATCATCGCGCGGCTCGGCCTGGGCCGGCACTTCGACGCGGTCGTGGACGGAAACGACATCACCCGCTCGAAGCCCGACCCGGAGGTGTTCCTGCTGACCGCCCAGCGCCTCGGGCTCGAGCCCGCCGAATGCCTCGTCGTCGAGGATGCGCTCGCCGGCGTCGAATCCGCCCGCCGTGCCGGCATGGCGGTCTTCGGCATCGGCCCGCCGGAGAAACTGCCCGGCGTCGCGCGCGTGGCGCCCGATCTGGCGCACGTGACGGTGGATCAGTTGCTGGGCGCGGTCTAGAGGGTTCAGGGTTTCGGGCTCGGGCTTCGGCGTCTACCCGATACCCCGTCGCCTTCACCGTCGCTTACGGAAGCCGCAAAAGGGCGGCCTCGTATCAACTGCAATTCCTTCCGCCCCGCTGTACCATCTGCGCCCGCGACGGCGCCTGCCCGCGACGCGCGGTTGTGCGCTGAAACGCAGTCAGGAGCACTCAATGCGGCCCACAGTCCGATTCCTGAGCGAGCAGCTCGTCCAGCAGATCGTCGCCGAAGCGCGGTCGATCCTCTGCCAGCTCGGCGTCGAGATTCACAACCCAGGTATTCTCGCACTGCTCGGCGACCACGGGGCCCATGTCGACCCGGCGGAAAACCGCGCCACGTTGACCGACGACATCATCGACCGCGCGCTGCAGACGGCGCCGCACTCCGTCAAGCTCTACGACGTGTTCGGCCGTCCGACGCACGACCTCGCCGGCGACAACGTCTACTTCACGCCCGGCTCCGCGGCCATCAACCTCCTCGATACCGCGACCGGCACGACGCGCCGGCCGACCGCCGCCGACTACGTCCGCTACGCGCAGCTCGTCAGCCAGCTCGACCATATCGCCTCGCAAAGCACCGCCCTGGTCCCGGCCGACGTGCCGCAGAACATCGCCGACAGCTTCCGGCTGTTCCTCAGCTTGATGTATTGCCGCAAGCCGGTCGTCACCGGCGCGTTCACCGTCGCTTCGTTCAACGTCATGAAGGACCTGCAAGTCGCGGTCCGCGGCGGCGAGCGCGAACTGAAGGCCAAGCCGCTGACGGTCTTCTCCTGCTGCCCGACCGCGCCGCTCAAGTGGAGCGACGTGACCTCGCAGAACGTCGTCGATTGTGCGAAGTACTCGATCCCGGTCGAGTTCATCTCGATGCCGCTGTCTGGCTTCGTCGCGCCCGTCACGCTGGTCGGCTCGCTCGTCCAGCACACCGCCGAGACGCTCAGCGGCATCGTCATCAGCCAGCTCACGAGCCCGGGGGCGCCCATGCTCTATGGCGGTTCGCCGGCGGTCTTCGACGTACGCTACGAGACGACCCCAATGGGTGCCGTCGAGACGATGATGATGGACTGCGCGTACAACGAGATCGGCAAGCACCTGGGGCTGCCGACGCAGGCGTACATCGGCCTGAGCGACGGCAAGCAGTTCGACGCCCAGGACGGCCTGGAAACGTCGATGGGCGCGACGCTGGCCGCCCTCGCCGGCATCAACAGCATCTCCGGCCCCGGCATGTTGGATTTTGAAAGTTGCCTGTGCCTGGAGAAGCTGGTGCTCGACAACGAGATCTGCGGCATGACGCTGCGTCTGATCGCCGGCATCGAGCCCAAGGAGGACTTCCCGGCGTTGCCGCGTTTCGAGGAGTTGCTGGCGAGCAAGCACCTGCTCATCTCGCCGCACACGCGCCGGCACCTGAAGACGGAGCACTACATGCCCGGCCGGGTGATTGACCGCGCGAACCGGGCGCGCTGGCACGCGGAGGGCGGCCTGAGCCTGCATGAGCGCGCCCGCCGCGAAGTGGACCGGCTGCTTACTGTTTACCAGCCGCCCGAGCTGCCCGACCGCCTCCGGGCGGACCTGACGAAGCTCATGGAGCGCGAGGCCCGGCGATATGGCCTGGACCGCCTCCCGGACACCGGCCCGCGCCCGTAGCGTCAACCCCCTGTGCTTGACGGCGTGACGCCCGTAGCGTCGACCCCCTGTGGTTGGCGGCGTGGCGCCCGTAGCGTCGACCCCCTGTGGTTGACGGCGTGGGCGAGCGAGGCTCCTGCTGGGAGGGCGAGGCTCCTGCCGAGCCGCGGCGGGTGGGGTGGGCCTCAGGTGGCGTGGGCGTCTCGCCCGCGGGCGTGCCGCTGCTGGCGCGTGATTCCCACCTCGCACCCGAACCTACGGGAATCCCCTCCCGCGTCCTTCCCCTCGCCTGCCCCGGACGGGGCCACCGTACGTAGCCGGGGGTGGCGCCCGTCACGGCGGGCAAAACCCCCGGCCGCCGCCGCCTCGCCCCCTGATCCGAACCCCGCACGCGAGTGGGGGGCCTGCCTCTGATGCTCGCCAGGCGCCCCCATCGCCGGAACCCGCATCACGCCGTCCCCGTCGCCCTCTCCCGGAACGGCACGCCGCATGTACGGCCGACTGCGTCCGTCCGCCATCTGCTTGCCCGGCGCAGCCGCCCTCCGCGGCTGACGGCGTGCCGTCCGTGTGGGCGGCCGAAGCTCCCGCGGACCCGCGCCGTGCCCCGCTGGCCGGGCCGTGGGGTCGCGTCAGCCCCCGATCCGAACCGCGACCGTGAGGGAAGCGGCCGTCGCGCCCTCAATCCGAGCCGCGCACGGCAGTAAGCGGTAATCGGGTGGGGTGGGCGTCTCGCCCGCCGGTGGCGTGGG
>CAIWOY010000358.1 GCA_903914415.1 uncultured Phycisphaerales bacterium
AGAGAAAGACGTCGAAAGCTACGAGGACGAGCGCACGATCAAGTCACCGCTGGAAAAGCAGCAAGTCCAGATCGCGCCGGGCCCCGACGGCACGCTGATCCTCACGGGTCCGAAGGACAAAGTAGACGACCTCCGGAGCGCCATCGATCTGCTCGAAGAGGACCTCGCCGTCGGCGAAGTGATCCGCATCTTCCACTTCAAATACGGCGACGTGAGTGCTGCGGCCGAGATTCTCTCGATGATGTTCGACGTGCAGCAGCGGCAGATCGTCATCCCGCAGCCGCAACAGCAGCAACAACAGCGCGGTCAGCAGGGCCAGCAGGGCCGGCAGGGCCAGCAGCAGGGCGGCGAAGAGGGCCGCGAGGGGCAGCAGGGGGGGATCATGGATCAACTGCGCGGGATGGTCGGCGGCAAGCAGGCCACCGGCAAGGCCGGCGCCGGCGGGGGCCAACTCCGCATGGCCACCGACCCCGGGCACAACTACCTGATTATCAAGTGCCAGGAAACCGCATTGCCGGAGATCCGCAAGCTGCTCCGCGAGCTCGACATCCCGCCGGGCGAGGTGCAGGTCAAGGTCTTCCAGCTCAAGAACCTCCTCGCGGACGAGACCGCGGAGAACATCAAGGACGTGCTGGGGATCTCGAAGGTGCAGCAGCGGCGAAGCGGTGGACGCACGCCGGCGGCGGCGCCACAACGACCGGGCCAGCCGGGGCAGCCCGGCGGTGCGCAGCAGCAGCTCATGGAGATGTTGCAGCAGCAGCTCGTTTCGGTCCCCGGCGTGGAGGGCGGGGCCAAGGTCGAGCGCGTCGAGATCGTTCCGAACGGAGCGACGAACTCGCTGATGGTCTCTGCGCCGCCCGAGGTCATGGGCTTGATCCAGAAGGTCATCGACGAGTTGGAGGGGCTCGAGGGCCGCGACATCGTCGGCATCAACTACTACCCGCTCAAGCAGGCCCGCGCGGAGGACATCCTGCCGCTCTTGCAGGAGATCTTCGACGCCGCAGCCGGCCGCAGCGAGGGCGGACGGTCCGGACGCAGTGCGGGCGGAATGCCGCGCGCCGCGGCGGGCGGCAGCTCGCCGGCGGCGCTCGGACCGGTGTCGATTTCGTCCGACCCGCGCACCAATACGATCATCTTCACTGCGCAGAGCAAGGACGTCCCGATCGTCGAGCAGCAGATTGAGAAGCTCGACATCTCGGGCTCGATCTCCGAGGCGGAGATGTACATCTGCCGCTACGGCGACGCGGAATCCATCGCCAGCGTCCTGGAAGGCATCTTTGTCGGCGGCGGCGGTCGCACACGGACGAACCGTCCGCCCGGAGCGGCCACGGGCGAAGCGGCGGGGACCGAGGTCCGCATTGTGGCGGACAGCGCGACCAACGCGATTCTCGTGTGGGGTCCGCCCGACAAGCGCGACCTGATCTTCACGAAGATCACCGAGCTGGACCGGCTTAATCAGCGCGGCATCCGCGAGATCCCGGTCGCGTATGCCGATCCCACCAAGCTCGCCGACACGCTGATGGAAGTGTTCGGCAGCAGCGGCGGCGCGGCGCAGCCCGGCCGTCCCAGCGGCCGCCGGACGCCACGTGTCCCCGGCGCGCCCGGCGGCGGTGGCGCCAACGTGCAGAATGCCGGCCGCGTCATGATTCTCGGCGACAAGGACGCCAAGAAGCTGCTGGTGCGTGCGCCGGACGAGGTCTTCAAGCAGATTGAGGACCTGGTCCAGACGCTGGACCAGCCCAGCGAGCAGCTCAAGCTCAAGCGCTTCGCGCTGCGCTACGCCGACGCCGAGACCGTCGTCGACAACGTGAAGCAGGCGATGACCGAATACATGCAGATCGCCAAGGCGACGGGCACGGAGACCAGTTTTGACGCGTTCACCGCGGTGCCCGATCCGCGGACCAACAGCGTCATGGTCGTCGGGTCGGACAAGACGTTTTTGTTCGTGGCGCAGATCATCGGGGCGGTCGACGTCGAGACGCCGAGCGACCAGCGCAAGGAATTCCGCGTCTTCCTGCTCGAGCGGACGGATGCGGGCACGGTCGCGGACGCCATCAACGGTTTCGCGACCGGCGGGGCGGCGCCGGGCGGCGGTACGCGGTCGTCTGGACGACGCAGCGGTGGCGGCGGCATGCCGAGCGGTGGCGCCGGGACGGGGCGCGAGCTGAACGTCTTCGCCGTCGCCGACGAGGCGACGAACTCGGTCATGGTCTACGGCCGCGGCGAGGACATCGACCGCGTCGAGGAATCGGTCATCGCGCGGCTCGAAGAGAGTATCAGCGACCGCTTCCGGATCGAGACGGTGACGGTGCAGAACGTCCCGCCCTCGCAAATCGTCGGCTTCATCTGGCAGTTCATCGACACCACGGCGGGCGGGGGCACGAATCAACCCCGCGGCGGCGCGCGCGGCCAGGCGGCTGAGGGCACCGGCCCGCAGATCGTCCCGAACGACGCGGCCAAGACCCTCATCGTCCGCGGCACGAAGCGGCAGATCGCCGAAGTGCGCGACCTGATCGCCAAGTTTGACAATAAGGAGAGCATTCAGGATCGCTACAAGATCGTCCAGGTGCCGTATGGCCAGGACCCCGCCCGGCTGGGGTCCGAAGTGGAGCGGGTCGTCAACGACAGCGAGACCGCCGATGCCGACCGCACCGGCCGGCCCGCGGCGCGCGTGACGATCGGCGTGGACGATTATTCGCACACCCTGATCGTGTCCGGCGACCTGCGGCTCGTGGCGCAGGTGGAGACGATCGTCAAGCAGCTCAGCGAAGTGCATTCCGAGCAGCCCATGACGGTCGTGCTCGATTTGCAGAACCTGCCCGCGTCCGATGCCGAGAAAGTGGTCAACGACTTGCAGCGCAAGCAGGGCACCGGCGGACGCTCCGGCGGCAGTGCCCGGCCGAGCGGCGGCACTCGTTCGTCCACCGGCGGCACTAGTACCCCGCGGCCCAGTACGCCCACTCCGAGCATTCCGCGCGCGCCGGGCGGCAGCAGCACCCCACCGCGGCGCTCGAGTCCCGCGCCGGCGCCGCGTCCATCGGGCGGTGGCAGCCCGGGCGGCGGTGCACGGCCGCCCGCTGACGTGGACGGCACGCTCTTTGGTCACGCCGCAATGCCGCCGGATACGTTGCTTGTGCGACCGGCCGCGTGGATCGCGCCGTATATCGCGGTCACGCCGCTCGCGCCGGTGCTGGACGTGCTGTTGGCCCAGCAACTGACGGCTGGCGCCCCGCCGGCCGACGAACAACGGGCTCCACCGAAGGCTATGACCCGGCCGGCGCCAACGACCCGGCCGGCGTTGAAGCCCGACACCAAGCCCGTCGCCAAGCCGGAGACGAAACCTGCCAGCCAGCCGGCGCCAAAGGCGGAGAGCAAACCGCTTCTAAAGCCCGCGCCGAAGTCAGACGAACCGCACAAACCGTTGCTCTCGCCGCGCGCCGAACTGCTCGAAAAGGCCGAAAAGGACGTGATCGGCGTACCGGCGACCAGCGAACCGGCCGAATTGGTCGAAGGCCTCAGCGGCGTGAGCGGCGCGTTGCGCGGCGAGGTCATGGCCAGCGCCATCGACGACCGCAAGATCATCATTACCGGCGACGCGTCGGACGTGCAGTTCATCCAGCGCATCCTGCGAATGATGGATGCGACCAAGGGCCCGGCTTTGATCGACGTTTTCGCGCTGAAGCAGGGCAAGGCGGCCGTGCTGGCCCCGATCATCGACAAGGCGATCAAGGCCCGGCTGGACGCCGCCGGCCGCAAGGACCGCTTCAGCGTCAACGCCGAGGCGCGCAGCAACTCCCTCATCGTCTCCGCGCCCCAGGACATCATGGAGGAGATCGACGAGCTGGTGCAGCGGCTGGACGTGGAGAAGCCCGGCGGCGGCAACGTGGTCCGCACCGTCGAGCTGAAGCATGTCCGCGCGGCGGACGCGGTCGCGATCCTGCGCCCGACGATCGAGCGGTACAACACGCTCAACGAGATTCCCAAGGACGCGCAGTCCTCGGTCGAGCCCATCGACCGCAACAACAGCATCATGATCATCGGCACCCCGGCGGACATTGACCAAATCCAGAGCTGGTTCGAGGCGATCGACGTCGAGATCACCGCGGACAAGGCGAAGAAGAGCTTTGTCCGCGTCGATGCGATCCTGATCCAGCTCAAGAACGGCCAGGCCGAGGACGTCGCCAAGGTCATCAACGACATGATCAAGGCCGAGCAGGACGCCGGCGTACGGACCACCGGCGACACGAAAACTGCCGGCAAGGCCGCCGTCAAGTCGATCAAGCTGCACATGCCGGACGGCACGGAGTTGCCCGAACTGCAGCTCGAATACCCGATCCGCCTGATTCCCGAGAAGGGCACGAATTCGCTGATCATCTTCTCGACGGCGGACAACAACGAGGCCCTCAAGGCGATCGTCGGCGTGTTCGACACGTTGCCGGTCGGAGCGGACACGGACGTCAAGGCGTTTGCCCTGCAATACGCCAACGCGGAGGACGTCAGCAAGCTCCTGACGGACATCTTCAAGGACAAGAGCGCTCTGAATCGTCCCAGCGAGGGGGAGGCGAAAGGGCTCCAGAAGGGCATTCTGCCGCCGGTGCCGCCAGGGGTGGCCGCGAAGGGCCTGCCGTACCCGGTCGTCGTGCAGAGCGACGCGCGTTCGAACACGGTGATCGTGGTTGGGCGCACGGACGCGGTGCTGCTGGCAGCCGGGCTCGTCCGCGAGCTGGACCGCCCGACGATGGAACTGGGGCTGAAGGCGTACGTGCTGGAGTTGAAGCACACGCAGGCGGCGCAACTGGCGGACAAGCTGAAGAAGCTGCTCGACGACCGCTCCAAAGCGGTCAAGGGCGACAAGAACGCCGCCCGCGACAGCGCCGTGATCCAGGCCGAGGAGCGTTCCAACGCCCTGATCGTGCTGGCGACGCCGGAGGTCTACGAGATGGTCGAGGACCTCGTGCTCCAGCTTGACGCGGCCAGCAAGTACAGCGTGGTGGATATCCGCTATCGCCAGCTCAAGTTCGCCGACGCCGTCAAGCTCCAGAGCATCCTCGACGAGATGTTCAAGGCCAAGAAGGACGCCGAGAAGGCGATGAACAAGGACGCGACGGACACGTTGACCTCGATGGCGGACGCCCGCAGCAACTCGCTGGTTCTGGCGGGCACGCGCGATTACCTGGATGAAGCCGAACGGCTCATCGGCGAGCTCGATCAGCAGTTCGAGGGCACGGTTGTTTTTCGCGCCCTCAAGGTCAAGCTGAACAGCGCCGCGAACATCGCGTCGCTGCTAAAAGACATGATCGACAAGGCCCTCAAGCAGACCGACTCGAAGCTCAAGGGCACCCCGATCAACGTCTCGGCCGACCCCGTGTCCGACACGCTGCTGTTGGCGGCGTCGCGTGAAGACATGGAGGTGCTCGAGCGCTGGGTCGAGATCCTGGACCGCCCGAGCGAGGTTGGCCGGATGACGCGGATCATCCCGCTCCAACGCGCCGTCGCCGAGGACGTCGCCAAGGCCGTCACCGACATCTACAAGAAGGGGGGCGGCGGCGGCACGAGCGCCAAGGGCGGCGAGATCGACATCACGGTCACGGCGGACAAGACGAGCAACTCGATCGTGGCTTTCGGTCCGCCGGCCCTGGTGGCGGACATCGAGGGCTTCGTCCGGCAGTACGACACGACCGAGGCGCAGAAGGGCGCCATCGTCCGCATCTTCAAGCTCAGCCAGGCCGACGCCCAGGAGGCCGGCGACCTGCTCTCCCGCATTCTCGATTTGCGCGGCGGGTCGGTCGGCGGCACCGGCGGCGGCGGGAGCGGCGGCGGCACGTCCAAGCAGGAGTCCGCCAAGCAGGTGCTCCTCATCTTCCAGCGCCAGCACCCGGAAGTCGGCATGGAGACGCTCAAGGCGGTGCGTTCCGACGTGGTCGTGATCTCGGACCTGCGGACGAATTCGCTCATCGTCACGGCGCCGCCCGACAGCATGGCGCTGATGGAGTCCCTCGTGGCCGCGGTCGACGTGCCGCCCGAGGCGGCGCGCATCCGCGTCTTCCGCCTGCGCAACAGCGACGCCGAGCAGATGGTCAAGATGCTGGGCGACCTGTTCGCCCAGAAGACCGCGACGACCACCGGCGGCGGGCGCACCGGCGGCGCCGCGGGCGAGGCCGAGCGCGTGCTCACGCTCGGCGAAGGCGGCGAAGGCGGCGGACGGCAGGAGATCGCGTTCGCCACGGACATCCGCACCAATTCGGTCATCGCGGCCGGAACGCCGGGCTACCTCGACCTGGTCGAGCAGATGGTGCTGGAGCTGGACACCGTCCCGATTCAGGATCGCGAGGTGCTCGTCTACTCCCCGAAGAACAACAAGGCCGACATCATGGTGCCTTCGATCAAGGAGTTTAGCGACGCCGAGCAGAAGCGGCTGACCGACATCGGCAAGGACGTGTCGATGGGCGTCAAGCAGGAGCGCCAGATCACGGCGATCGCGAACAAGGACGCCAATCGCATCATCCTGTCCGTTGATCCCCGCTTCAAAGACACGGTGATGAAGGTCGTCAGCGACCTCGATCAGCCGCCGCCGCAGGTGCTGATCCAGGTCCTCATCGTCGAGGTGACGATGGACAACGAGCTCGACCTGGGCATCGAGTTCGCGTTCCAGGACCTGCAATACGCCAAGGCCGGGGCGAGCAGCACGACCAACTTCGACTACGTCGGCGGCACCGACATCGGCGCCGCCGGCAGCGGGCTCGGCGGGTTCACGTTCACAATCACCGGCGCGGACTTCAACTTCCTGTTCCGCACGCTCCAGAACGAAGGCAATTTGAACGTGCTCAGCCGCCCGCAGATCGTCGCGATGGACAACCAAAAAGCCAAGATCGACATCAGCGACGACGTGCCGTACGTGACCGGGACGCAGACCTCGATCACCGGGCAGATCAGCACCAGCGTCAACCGGACCAAGGTCGGCATCACGCTCGAAGTCACGCCGCAGATCAACCCGGACGGCTTCGTCCGTCTGGAGATCGATCAGAAGGTCTCGGACCGCACCGGGTCGACCGTCGACGTCGGCCCCGGCGTTACCTCGCCGATCTTCTTCACGCGCGAGGCCCAGACGACCGTCATGGTCGAGGACAACGAAACCGTCCTGCTCGGCGGCCTCATCACGTCGCGCGCCGAGAACCGCGAGCAGAAGATCCCGCTGGTCGGCGACATCCCCGCTCTCGGCCTGCTGTTCCGCAATCAGGCCGACACGACGCGGCGCACCGAGCTGTTGCTCGTGCTCACGCCGCACGTCATCCGCAGCCCGCAGGAATACCACGAGCACTCGCTCGTCGAGCGCGACAACCATCGGCTGCTGCCGGAGGACGTGCTGCGTGACCCGCTGATGCAGGGTCTGCGGCTCGAGCCGGAAGCCCCGGCGAAGGTGGAAGGGGCCTCGGTGAAACCGGTGTCGGACGAGTACGCCGCACCCGTGCAGGAGTCCCTGGAGCCCAAGGAAGAGGAGTACGGCCCGCTGCGTCCGGCGTTGCACGTACCGCCGCCGGAAAACGCCGACTCGTACGACGTGCCGGTGACGGCCCGCGTGCCGGGGCAGCCTTGATACGGTCCCTGGTGCACGTGTTTCGACCCAGCTTCGGTGGCGGCGCCAACGGTCGCGGGCTCTCCGCGCCGGCGACGTGGGCGGCGGTACTCGTGGGGCTCACGGTGCTGTGCGGCTGCGAGGGCGCCGGCTGGCCGGGGTGGAACGCGCTGGGCGCCGCGGATGACGTGGTCGCCATCCGGCAGTTCTACAACCCCCTGCCGTGGCTGCGCGACGCCGACGGGCGCATCATGGGCATGTATACGCGCGTCTACCTGGTGTCGAGCCGGACCGCCAAGGGGGCCTTCGGATCGGGGCCGATCACCGTCACCACGACCCGGCTGCGGCCGCGCGCCGAAGGCGGCTACGATCGCGAGCCGCTCCACGATTGGACGTTCGATGAGCAGGCCGCCCGCGGGTTCCGCGTCGTTAAGACTTCTAAGCTAGGCGATTCGTACGGCTTCGTGCTGCGCTGGCCGCCGGATCTGGACCTGATGGGCCGGCGCATCGAGGTGACGTTCCACTATCGGCGGGCGGACGGTCGGATGATCGACGGGCCGGCGCGGCAAATGTGGGTACCCGTGCCGCCGGGGTTCCCCATGCCGGCCGAACGCGCGGGCGCGCCCGCCCCGGAGCCCGCCAGCGCGGCGTCGCGTCCCAGCCCGGCGACGCAGCGCGGAACACGCCCGCCATGATGCCCTGGGGGCTCTTCAGCCTGGCGCTGGTGCTCGTGCTGGTACTCCAGACGAGCGTGCTGCCGTTCTGCGCGCCGCCGGCGGTGGACCTGCTGCTGGCGCTGGCCCTGGTCTGCGGACTGACGGCGCCGGCCGTGGACGCCCGGCTGGCCGCGTGCCTGGTCGGGTTCGCCCAGGATCTCGACACCGCCGGGCCGTTCGGCTTGCACGCGTTGCTGCTCGGCCTGGCGGTGACCGCGCTCACGCACCTGCGCGAGTGGGTGAACCGGCACCTGTGGTGGGCCCGCTGGCTGGTCGGATTCGTCGCGGTGCTGCCGGCTCAGTTCGTGCTGGAACTCCACCTGCGCTACGGGCATGGCGCGTGGGGTCGGATGCTCCTGGATGCCGCCCTCACGTCGCTCGTGGCCGCACTGCTGGCCGCGCTCGCCACCGCGCTGCCGACGCTGCTGAAGCGCCGCGGGCGGCTGCGTTTCGCGCCGCGCTGGTAAAGCAGCGCCACAGAGAAGCGGTGAAGAGGTGATAAGGTGATAAAGTGTGGCCGCGGGGGCCTTTCACCTTATCGCCTGGTCACTTTAGCACCTGTGACTGCCCGCCCACGGCCGTTCGCATACAATCAACCGCGATGATCCGGCTGGCGCGCGAGGTCCGCTTTTCCGTAGACCGCGATTGGGCCGCGCACGTCGAGTTCTCGCGCCCGGTCACCAACTCGTGGGCCGGGTGGCCCAGCGCCGTCGGCATCGTGCCCTACCTGCGGCTGCGGGCCACTGTCGTCGGCGAACCCGACCGCGTCACCGGTTATCTCTGCAACATCACGGTGATCGACGACCTGCTCCGGCGGCACGCCATCCCATTTGCGGCCGACGCCCTGCGCGAGCACAGTTGGCACATGCCCGCGGAGCACCTGCTCGAGCACATCTGGGAGCGCGTGCTGCCCGAGACGCCATCCGGCACCGCGCTCGCTGAGCTGGAGCTGTGCGTCACGCCCTGCCTGCGGTACGCGATTCAACAGGAGAGCCCCGCCATGATCCTGCTGACCCAGCAATTCGAGTTCGCCGCGTCGCACCGCCTGCACGTCCCGCAGCTTTCCGACGATGAGAACCGCCGCACGTTCGGCAAGTGCAACAACCCGCGCGGCCACGGGCACAATTACCTCGTCGAGGTGACCGTGGCCGGCTTGCCGGACGCGAAGACCGGCGCCGTCCTGCCGCTGCCGCGGTTCGAGCAGCTCGTGCGGGAGCGCGTGGTCGACCGCCTCGACCACCGGCACCTGAACGAAGACACGGCCGAGTTTCGCGACGTGAATCCGACGGTGGAGAACATTGCGCGCGTGATCTGGAGCCTGCTCGCGGACCAGTTCGCCCCCGCCCACTTGCACCGCGTGCGGGTCTGGGAGACGGCCAAGACGTGCGCCGAGTACGCCGGCGGATAGGCCGCCCGAGCCCACATGGACTTGTCGGCGCCCGAAGGCGGGGCTACGTTGTGCGACGGTGATCGGTCTGGCGCCAACGCCGTCCATTTGGGACTCCACTGTGGGCGCTCCACGCACACAACGCTTGGCCACGCTCACGCTCGCGCTCGCCGCACTCCTGGCCGGCTGCACGCGCACGCCCGACCCCAGCGGCCAGCCGACGAGCCGGCCCGCGTGCGGGCCACGGCAGACGCTGCTGCGCCTGATGGAGCTGCGCGGACAGCGCCAGTACACGGACCTGCGGTTACTGGTGGTCCCCGACCGTGGATCGGAGGTCGTGGCCACCCTGCTGGCCGTCGATGACTTCCTGGACGCGAATCGGCGTCTGTGCGAATGGATCCGCGACAACGTCGGCATCGGTCTGGCCGAAACGATCGACCAGTCCGACCTGGGAGATGCGCTCGGCCTGTTCGCGCGCCACGTCGCGCTGCTCGACGAGTCCCAGGACCGCGACGAGGCCGCCGTCTCGTACGTCGTGGACACCCACCTGCCGGCCGGCCGGGCGCGTCTGCGGCTGATCAACTACACCTGGCGATACGACCCCGAAGGCGGATACTCCGACGAGTTGCCCGCGGCGTTCCACGAGCTGGCCCGCGGCCTGGACCACGTGCTCACCGAGCTGCGCACCGGCGTGCTGCCCACGGAGGGGCTGCACGACGACCCGGCACGTCTCGTCGAGCGCGTGCGCGGCCACCTTGCCTCCGGCGTGAAGCTGCTCTCGCGGGCGCGCCTGGCGGCCGAGAGCGGCGGTCGCGAGCGCAAATAACCACCGCCCTGTGCGTGCGGCATCCGCTTGGCGGACTGGGGCACGGACCGGCGCATGCATCGGGTATCATGCACGATGATGGACAGCGTTTTTCCTCTGCCGCGCGACCTGCCCGCCGCCGCCGAGCCGGCCGTGGAGATCGTCCGCCAGCTTCGGGCCGCCGGCCACCAGGCCCTGCTCGCCGGCGGCTGCGTGCGCGACCTGTTGCTCGGGCAGACCCCAGAGGATTTCGACGTCGCCACCGCTGCCTTGCCCGAGCAGGTCGGCGCGCTGTTCCGGCCCACCCGGCAAGTCGGCGCCCAGTTCGGCGTCGTGCTTGTGAAGCGACGCCGCCGGTGGATCGAGGTCGCCACCTTCCGCACTGACGGGCCGTACCTGGACGGTCGCCGGCCGGTGCAGGTCACGCCGACCGACGCCCGGCACGATGCGCTGCGGCGGGATTTCACGGTCAACGGCATGTTCCTCGACCCGCTGGCGCGGCAGGTCATCGACTACGTCGGCGGCCGGGCCGATCTCGAAGCGCGCGTCATCCGCGCCATCGGCGAGGCCACCGCCCGCTTCGACGAGGACTACCTGCGGCTGTTGCGGGCCGTGCGCTTCGCGGCTCGCCTCGGCTTCCCGATCGAGCCGGCGACGCTGGCCGCGATCCGGAGCCACGCGCCGACGCTCGCGCAGGTGGCCGCCGAGCGTGTCCGCGAGGAGTTGGAGCGGATGCTCGTGCATCCTGCGCGGCAGCGGGCCTGGCGCTGGCTGGCCGATTGTGGTTTGCTGCCGTACCTTTGGCCCGACACCGGTTGGCAGGCGGCGCAGGTTCAGCGTATCGACACGCTGCTGGGGCGGCTGCCCGCGGAAGCGCCCTTTGAACTAACGATGGCGATTCTGCTCGCCGATCGCACGCCGGGCGACATCGAGCGCATCGCCCGCGACCTGACGTTGTCGAATGAGCAGCGCGAGACGACGGCGTGGCTCGTCGCGCACCAGGCCGACCTCGACGACCCGTCCCGGCCTTCGCTGGCCGAGCTGAAGCGCCTGATGGCCCAGCCGGCGTTCGCCGCGCTGTGTCGGCTGACCGCGGCAAGCTACGACGACCTGCCGGACGCGGACGTGCGGCGAAATGGGCTGGACGTCCGGCTCCGCGGCATCGCCCCGGACACCGTCCAGCCCGAGCCGTTCGTCCGAGGGGACGATCTGCTGCAACGCGGCGTCGCCCCCGGTCCGGCGTACAAGGAGATTCTCGACGCGCTGTACACGCGGCAGCTCGATGAAGTCATCCGCTCGCGCGACGAGGCGCTGGCCGCCCTGGAAGCTCTGCTCAAGGAACGCAGCCCATGAACGCCCCGCTCGACGTGACCCGGCGTGATGCGACACTCGAACTGACGCTCAACCGTCCCGAGTGCCGGAACGCGCTCTCGCAGGAACTCATCACGCGGCTGACAGACGCGTTCCACGCCGCCGAGGCGGACGTTGACGTGCGCGGCGTGATTCTGACGGGGGCGCCGCCCTCGTTTTGTGCCGGGCTCGATCTGCGCGAGGTCGCTGCCGGCGCCGCGACGGCACACGATACCACGCCCTTGCTGGCGCTGTTCGAGACGATCGACCGGCTGCCCAAGCCGGTCCTGGCGGCGGTGAACGGCCCGGCGGTCGCAGGCGGCGCGGGGCTGGTGTCGGTGTGTGACATCGTCGTGTGCGGCGAAACGGCGCGGATCGGCTACCCCGGCATTCACCACGGACTCGTCGCGCCGGTTCTCATGCCCTACCTCCTCCGTCTCGTGGGCGAACGCCGGGCCCGACATCTGCTGCTGATGGGGGACCTGCTCACCGCGCCCCAGGCGGTGGCGTACGGCCTCGCCGACGAGGTCGTCTCGGATCACGAGTTGCTGTGGCGGGTTCGTGAGTTGGCCGCCGCCCTTGCGCAGCATCCGCCGCAGGCCGTGGCGGAAACGAAGGCCGCCCTGCGGGCGCTACGTGATTGGGGTGGGGCGGACCATGCCGCGCGGCTGCGGGAGCTGGCCGGCTCAGTGCGCTTGACCGACGAGGCGCAGCGCGGCATGAGGCGTTTCCTGGAGATGTGACCGCGCGCACCGCGTGCGGTATAATCGAGGTGCTTTGCGCTGGCCCTTGCTCGCAGGAGAGGTTGCCGCATGTGGAACCAGATCCGACAGATTAGCGCCCTCGGCCAGGCGATCTGGCTGGACTTCATCAGTCGCGACCTGCTGCAGTCCGGCGGCCTCTCCAAGCTGGTCGACGAGGGCATCACGGGGGTGACGTCGAACCCCACGATCTTCCAGAAATCCATCGCCGGCAGCGCGACGTACGACGACGACATCCGCCGCCTGGCGCGGCAGGGCCAAAGCACGGCGGAGGTCTACGAAGCCCTGACGGTGGCCGACGTCGGCGCGGCGGCCGACATTCTGCGGCCGGTGTACAACGAGACGCACGGCCGCGACGGCTTCGTCAGCATCGAGGTGAGCCCGAAGCTCGCCCGCGATACGCCGGCCACCATCGCCGAAGCCCGCCACCTGTTCCGCACGCTCAACCGGCCCAACGTGATGATCAAAGTGCCGGCGACCGAGGCCGGGCTGCCGGCGATCTCGACGTTGATCGGCGAGGGCATCAACGTCAACGTCACGCTGATCTTCGCCATCCGCATGTACGACAAGGTAATCGAGGCGTACCTCGACGGGCTCCAGCGCTTCCGCAAGACCGGCCGCCCGCTCGGCCTCGTCTCGTCGGTGGCGTCTTTCTTCGTCAGCCGCGTGGACACGCTGGCCGACAAGGTGCTCGAGCATCGCATCAAGCACGGCGAGGAACACCTCGAGCCGCTGTACGGGCTGGCCGCGGTCGCCAACGCCAAGATCGCGTACGCCCATTACCGGGCGGTCTTCGAGGGGCCGCGCTTCGACGAGTTCCGCGCCGAGGGCGCCCGGCCGCAGCGGCCCCTGTGGGCCAGCACCAGCACGAAGAACCCGAACTACCCGGCGACCAAGTACATCGACCCGCTCATCGGCGTAAACACGGTGAACACCGTCCCGCCGCAGACGCTCGACGCGATCCGCGACCATGCGGTCGTCGCGCAGACGCTCGAGGACGGGCTGGAGCAGGCGGAGGCGTTGATGACGCAGTTCGCCGGCCTGCAGATCGACATGGACTGGATCACCGCCTGCCTGCTCGAGGAGGGCGTCCAGGCCTTCGCCGATTCGTTCGACAAATTGCTGGCCGACATCGAGGCCAAGCGGACCAAGTTCCAGCAGGTGGCCGCCGTATAGCGGCCCGCGCCTCGCCGGCCGTACGTACGCCCCGTCCCCAGACGGCACTTCCGAGCCGCAAGCCCGTACAGTTCACGGTGCCCATAGGCCGCCGGTCTCCTCGAGCCAGTCCGCGATGCGATCGGCAACCGCCGCGAGGTTGTTCTCCGACACATCCACGCGCAGGCACGGCAGCTTCGATTCCTTGACCGCCTGTCGGAACTCGTCCTGCTCTGCGACGAATTCATCCAGATCGTCATACTGCGCGGGGTTGCCGGAGACCTTGAGTCGCTCCTCGCGCGCGGCGACGAAGCTGTCCGGCCGCCGCGTGCAGAACACGACCCGAAAGCCGAGCGCCGCCAGCCCGTCTTCGAGCCAGCCAAAGTCGTAGTCCTTGCCGTGTACCCGTTGCTGGTAGACGCGCGTCGAGATGTGGAAGCGGTCGATGATCCACGAGTAATATCGCTGCAGCTCGAACAGCCGCAGCCACGTGCGGTACGTCTCCAGCGCGAGCGCTTCCTCCTGCGGCTCGAAGTTGATCAGCCCCCGCCCCCACGGGAAGTTCGTGAAAGCACACCACTCCGCCGAGATCACCGGCGAGTGATAGCGATACTTCCGCGGCCCGACGATCCGCGGATGCTCGTTCAGCGCGAACGCCAACTCCGTCTTCAGCGTCAGCCGCGTGCCTTCAAGGATGAGCTTGGGGCAGAGTTTACGGGGTCGCTGCGAGTCCGCAGGTACTGTGGACATGCGCCAAATGATAACCGAGACGCAGAGGACCAATAGGCATGGACAATGGGGGGGCCGAGATGTTAGACTGCACTAGCAGGAGGGCACGCATGCATCCGGGACTCTCTTCTCGTGTTGTGACGCTGATCTGCTGGGCAGTCACCCTGGCCACGACGTCCACGGCGTTTGCCGGTCCGGCCACGCTGTACTGGACAGACCTCGACTACGGCCGAATCGAGCGCATGAACGTCGATGGGACCGGCCGGACGACCGTCGTCGCCGGACTGACCACGCCGACCAACGTGGCCATCGACCTGGCAGGCGACAAGCTGTACTGGGCCGCTTGGCGCCCGAAGTGCATCCAGCGAGCCAATCTCGACGGCTCGAACGTGGAGACCATCGTTGGCACGGGCTTGCTGGATCCGCTCGGATTGGCCCTCGACGCGGGTGCCGGCAAGCTGTATTGGGTTGATCCGCTGCTCCACGCGCTACAGCGCGCCAACCTCGACGGCTCCGGCGTCGAGACCGTCCTCGCCAACCTCCAGAACCCCATCGGCCTGGCTCTTGATCCCGTGGACGGAAAGCTGTATTGGTCCGACACCGGTGCCAACAAGATCTGCCGCGCTAACATCGACGGCAGCAACGTCGAAACGCTGATCTCATCCGGCCTCGAAGGGCCCACGCACGTCGCGATCGACCACGCCGGCGGGCACCTGTACTGGGTGGACCGGGACTTGGGCTGCTTGGGGCGGTCCAACCTCGATGGCACCGCGGCGACCACGTTGATCAGCGGCGTGACGTGGCCCGAGGGACTCGCTCTCGACCCGCTCGCCGGGAAGCTGTACTGGGGCTCCAAGCTCGAAGACACGATCTGGCGTGCCAACCTGGACGGCACCGGCGTCGAGCCGTTCATCACGACCGGCCTATCCTACCCATACGGTCTCGCATTGATCCCAGAGCCAGCGGCGATCACCGCCATTGCATTGTTCCTCGCGCTGGGCGCCCGCCTGCCGCGCCGCTGAGCAGTGCTGCCGTGAATGCGGCACGCCGTTCACGCCGCTCGACACCAGCAGATAGCCTGCCGCCCCTGCCAATCTGGCACACAACACTCACGCGGCGATCAGTCTTTAGTCCATTATCTACAATGGATTGTGCGCCGTGAGCGTACGGAACGGGATGTGCTATGCTTATAGTCCGGGCCGGCCGGTGACGGTCTGCCCGGAAAGGACGCGCAACGATGCAGTTGGACAAGTTCACCATCAAGGCCGCGGAGGCGGTGCAGGGCGCGCAGCAACGCGCCCAGGACCTCGGCAACCCCGAAGTCACCCCGCTGCACTTGCTCGCCGCCCTCGTGTCGCCGGGGGCCGGCGGTAACGGCGGTATCGTCGACCCGCTGCTCGAAAAGACCGGCGCCCCCGTCGCCCAAATCCGCAGCATGGTCGAATCCGAGCTCCGCCGCCTGCCCAAGCAAACCGGCGGCTCGCTCGCGGCCCACCGTACCTTCGCGGACGTGCTCAACGCGGCGGACAAGGAAGCCGCGCGCATGAAGGACCAGTACATCTCCGTCGAGCACCTGCTGCTCGCGCTGGCCGACGTACCCGGCGACGCCCGCGAGATCCTCAAGCTCAACGCCGCCACGCGCGACGACATCTTGGCCGCGCTCAAGGCGGTTCGCGGCAGTGCAAGCGTGACGACGCAGAGCCCCGAGGACACGTACGAGCCGCTGAAGCGTTACGGCCGCGATTTGGTCGAGGCGGCCCGCCAGGGCAAGCTCGACCCCGTCATCGGCCGCGACGAAGAGATTCGCCGCGTCATGCAGGTCCTCGCCCGCCGCACGAAGAACAACCCCGTCCTCATCGGCGAGGCCGGCGTTGGCAAGACCGCGATCGTCGAGGGCCTCGCCCAGCGCATCCTCACCGGCGACGTGCCGCAGGCCCTGAAAGACAAGAAGGTCGTTGCCCTCGACATGGGCGCGCTGATCGCCGGTGCGAAATACCGCGGCGAATTCGAAGAGCGCCTCAAAGCTGTCGTCCAGGCGGTCGTGCAGAGCAACGGCCAGATCATCCTCTTCATCGACGAAATGCACACCATCGTCGGCGCCGGCCGGACTGAGGGTTCGCCCGACGCCGGCAACCTGCTCAAGCCCGCGCTGGCCCGCGGCGAGCTGCGCTGCATCGGCGCCACGACGCTCGACGAGTACCGCAAGCACGTCGAGAAGGACAAAGCTCTCGAACGCCGCTTCCAGCCGATCTACGTCGGTGAGCCGACCGTCGAGGACACCATTGCCATCCTGCGCGGCCTCAAACCGCGCTACGACGCCCACCACGGCGTGCGCATCCAGGACGCGGCCCTCGTGGCGGCGGCCGTCCTCTCGCATCGGTACATCAGCGACCGGCACCTGCCGGACAAGGCGATCGACCTGATCGACGAGGCCGCGTCGCGCCTGCGAATCGAGAACGACTCGCTGCCCAGCGAGCTGGACGAGCTGCGCCGCCGCACCATGCAGCTCGAGATCGAGCGCGAGGCCCTCAAGAAGGAGCGCGACGAGGGCAGTCGCCAGCAGCTTGCCCGCAACGAGAAGGAACTCGCCGACCTGAAGGAGCGCAACCGCATCCTCACGGCCCAGTGGGAGAACGAGAGGGCCGCGATCGAGGCCATCAAGTCCGTTCGGCAGCAGATCGACGCCCGGCAGACCGAGCTCGACGACGCCCAACGCCGCGGCGACCTGGAGAAGGCCGCGCGCATCCGCTATGGCGAAGTGCCAGAGTTGCAGAAGCAGCTCCGCGGCCGCGAGCAGAAGCTGGCCGACCTGCACAAGGGTGGGCACGGTTTGCTCCGCGAGGAAGTCACCGCCGAGGAGATTGCCGAGGTCGTGAGCAAGTGGACCGGCGTGCCGGTGTCGCGGCTGCTGGAGGGCGAGAAGGAGAAGCTCATCAAGATGGAGGAGCGGCTGCACGAGCGGCTCGTCGGGCAGGACGAGGCCGTGCGCGTCGTGTCGGACGCGGTGCGGCGCTCGCGGGCCGGTCTCGGCGACCCGCATCGCCCGATCGGCTCGTTCCTGTTTCTCGGCCCGACCGGCGTTGGCAAAACCGAGCTATGCAAGGCGCTCGCGGAGTTCCTTTTCGACGACGAGGCCGCGTTCATCCGCATCGACATGAGCGAGTTCATGGAGCAGCACAGTGTCGCGCGGCTGATCGGCGCCCCGCCCGGCTACATCGGCTACGAGGAGGGCGGGCGGCTGACCGAGGCCGTGCACCGCCGGCCGTACTGCGTGATCCTGCTCGACGAGATCGAGAAGGCGCACCGCGACGTGTTCAACGTCCTGCTCCAGGTGCTCGACGACGGCCGGCTGACCGACGGCCACGGCCGCACGGTCGATTTCCGCAACACGATCATCGCGATGACGAGCAACATCGGCAGCGAGTTGATCGCTAATGTA
>CAIWOY010000359.1 GCA_903914415.1 uncultured Phycisphaerales bacterium
GGCGCCGGCAGGAGCCTCGCCCTCCCGGGTCCGCGATTCTCACAAGCCGCGGCTCGGCCGGAGCCTCGCCCTCCCGACGGGCGCCGGGCTCTCTTTGGACCCGCGTTAGTGGTGGTCCCGATGGACGCGGACACCGGCGCGGCTACCGTGATCGTAGGAGCGGTAGTAGCCGGAGGAGCGGTAGCCCCGGACCGCCGGCGAGTAACTGCTGTAGTAGCCCGCGGCGCGGTAGTAGCGCGGGGAGTAGTCGCCGTACGCGACCGACGCCCGCAGGGCACGCGAGCGGTAGACGACCGCGGGGCGATCATAGACGACGGGGTCGCTGTAGACGACGTCGGGGGCGTAGTCGCTGTAGTAAACGACCGGCGAGCGGTCGACGTAGACGTAGGACGGGCTGTAGTCGCGGCAGTAGTAGCCGCCGCCGTCGTAGCTGAACCGGACTCCCCAGTCACCGGCCAACGCGGGGCTGCCGAGGGCCAGGCCGACGAGCAGGACGGACAGGAGCAGTTTCTTGGACAACATGGCAGACTCCTCAACCAAAAACCGCCCGAGGTTCTGGTTTCACGATTCTACACTATCTTGGACAATGAGGCTGGGCGGAAGTTAGGCGCGCGATCGGCACAGGGCTGCTTTGCTCGTTTGTGCGCGCGCACGGACGTTTCTCGGGATCGGGGTGCGCGAGTTCTCGGACGTGAATTGGCCGCGGGATGCCTGGGGACGTACGGGATCAGGTACCATGCAACTGCCCCGAGGCGCTGGATCGGGCGAGTCGAGCTAATGGGAGAGCTTGTGGCGGGTGCCTGGAGCGTGACCGAGTTTCCGTGGCCGGCGGACATTGCGTCTGCGGTACACGCATACGCGGGCGACGGCGAAGTGGCGTGGCTTGATAGCGCCGTCGATGACGCGGGCGCTTCGGACGGGGCGCGCTACAGCCTGGTGTGCGCCCGGCCGCTGGCAGTCGTCGAGCAGTACGAAGGACGGCGGGCGACGCTTGCCGTCGGTGGGCAGGTGGCGGCGGCGAATGACGATGGCTGGGGGCTGTGGCGGGCGGGGTTGTCGCGGATGCCGGCGTTTCCGCCGCTGACTTGGGGCATGGGCCCGGGTTGGGTGGGCTACATCGGGTTCGAGATGGCGCGGCAGCTCGAGCGGCTTCCGGCGCGGCGGCACGAGGACCTCGGGCTGCCGCTGATGCGGGTGGCGTTGTACGACCGGGGGATCGTGCTGGATCACGCGGAGCGGCGGGCGTTTGGCGTCCTGGCGCCGGACGTGGCGGAGGCGTCGGGGGGCGGCGAGCGGGACGAGGAGTGGCTGGAGCGGTGGGTCGCCCAGCGAGGGGATTATGCGGCGAGCGATGCGGATTCTGTCGGCGCGGGAAGGTCTGTCGGCAGTCTACGGCCGACACGGGGGTCGGCCGCTACATTTCCACGGGACGCGGCCGGTACATTCGCACCAGGGGCGGCCGGTACATTGGCCTCCGAGCGAAGCCTGCGCTACGAGATGTCGCGGGATGCGTACGAGCGCATGATCGGCCGCGCGCTGGAGTACATCGCCGCGGGCGACGTCTACCAGGTCAATCTTGCCCAGCGGCTGCGGCTGGAGGGGATCGGCGACGCGTGGGCGCTGCACGCGGCGGTGCGACGGTCAAACCCGGCGCCGTACGCGGCGCTGCTGAGTTGGGACGGCGGTGCGGTGGCGTCGTTTTCGCCAGAGCTGTTTTTGCAAGTGCGCGGCGGGCGGGTGCTGACGCGGCCGATCAAGGGGACGCGGCCGCGAACGGGGCATGGGGCGGAGGACGAAGCGTGGCGGCGGGAGCTACTGGGGTCGGCGAAGGAGGCGGCCGAGCTGGCGATGATCATCGACCTGCACCGGAACGACCTGGGGCGGGTGTGCGAGTATGGCAGCGTGCGGGTCGTGCATCCGCGGCGGGTGGAGGCGCATCCGACGGTGTTTCACACGGTGGCGGACGTGGAGGGGCGGCTGCGGCCCGAGTGCGACGGGCTCGATTTGCTGCGGGCGTGCTTTCCGGCGGGGTCGGTCACGGGGGTGCCGAAGATTCGCGCGCTGGAGATCATCGACGAGTTGGAGCCGGCGGCGCGCGGGGTGTACACAGGAGCGATCGGCGTGCTGGGCCTCGACGGGCAGATGACGTTCAACGTGGCGATTCGGACTTTGCAGATGCGCGGGGAAGCGGCGACACTCTACGTGGGCGGCGGCATCGTGGCGGATTCCGAGCCGGCCGCCGAGTACGAGGAGACGCTGGCCAAGGCGCGCGGGATTCTGGCGGGCATCGCCGCGGAGGAAACGGAGGGGGCGCGTTGCGGCGGGGCGCTGGCGGAGCGGTGAAAACTGGCTGGCGTTTGGTGAGCGAGGAGCCCTGAAGTGCGTCAGTGGGTGTGCCTGAACGGGACGTTGCTGCCGGCGGAGGAGGCCAAGGTCAGCGTCTTCGATTCGGGGTTCATGCAGGGCATCGGGCTGTTCGAGACGATGCGGGCGTACAACGGCAAGGTTTTTCGCCTGCAGCGGCATTTGGACCGTTTGGCGAATTCGGCCCGGGCGCTGGCGTGGACGACGATCCCCGACCTCGACGAGGCGGCCGACAACATTCAGCAGGTGCTCACCGCGGCGGGTGCGACGGACGCCCGCGTGCGGCTGACGGTGACGACCGGGTCGCTGCATCCGGCGGCGGACGCGCCGGGGCTGACGATCGTGGCGATGGCGAGCCCGGGCGAGAAATACCCCGATGAATGCTACACGAACGGCGTGACGGTGCTGGCGTCCGAGTGTCGGCAGAGCCGGCAGGACCCGACGGCCGGCCACAAGACGACGAGTTATTTCCCTCGGCTGGCGTCGCTGCGGCAGGCACATACGCAGGGGGCGTTCGAGGTACTGTGGCTGACGCCCGAGGGGCAGCTCGCCGAGGGCGCGATCAGCAACGTGTTCCTGGTGCGAAATGACCGGCTTTTCACGCCGCCGCTGGATACGCCCGTGTTGCCGGGCATCACGCGGGCGACCGTGCTGGAGCTGGCGGCGGCGCTGGGGGTGCCGGCGCAGGAAACAGCGTTGACGCTCGACGACGTGCAGGGGGCGGACGAGGTGTTCTTGACCAATTGCATGATGGAGCTCGTGCCGGTGGTGCGGCTGGGCCGGGAGCGGATTGGCAGCGAGAAGCCGGGCGACCTGACGCGTGCACTAGGCATTGCGTACGGCCATTTGATCGACCAGGAGTGCGGGGGTTAGGGGTCGCCGGTGGGAAAAACACGCGGGCCGGTCGTGCAGGACGTTTTCGCGGCACTCAATGAGTTGGCCCCGTTCGAGTACGCCGCCGAGTGGGACAACGTGGGTTTGCTGGCGGGGTGGCCGGCGGCGCCGGCGGCGCGGGTGCTGCTGGCCGTCGATTTGACGGACGCGGTGGCGCGCGAAGCGCTGGCCGGGAAGGTGAACGCGTTGGTCGTCTATCATCCGCCGATCTTCAAGGGGATTCGGACGGTGACGGCGAGCGCGGCGGCGCCGACGACGCTGCTGGCGGAGCTGCTGGCGGCCCGCATCGCGATCATCGCGCTGCACACGGCGCTGGATGCGGCGGCGGGCGGGACGAACGACGTGCTGCTGGACGCGTTCGAGGTCGTCGAGCGTTACCCGCTTCAGCCACTGGTGTGCGAGGACCGGCAATACAAGTTGGTGGTTTTCGTGCCGGGGGCGGAGGTGGACAAGCTGCGCGGGGCGTTGAGCGCAGCCGGCGCGGGGGCGATCGGGCATTACGCGGAGTGCAGCTTCGAGCTGGGCGGACGGGGCACGTTCCGCGGCGACGAGACGACGAACCCGACGGTCGGGCGGAAGCTCGTGCTTGAACATGCGGACGAGATTCGGCTGGAAATGGTCGTGCCGCGCGCTCGGCTCGGGGCGGTGGTCCGCGCCCTCTACGCGACCCACTCATACGAGGAGCCGGCGTTCGACATCTATCCGCTGCACGAGCCCGTTGGGCGCGGGATGGTTGGGATGGGGCGCGTCGGCGTGCTGAAGCGGGCGCAGCGCGGCGACGTGCTGCTGCGGGCGCTGACGAAGCGTGTCGACATGGCCGGGGCCGCGGTCGTGGGCGATCTGCGCCGGCGGTTTCGGTCGGTGACGGCCGCCGCGGGGGCGTTTGGCGTGGCGGCGCTGCGCGATCCGGAATCGCTGGTGCTGACGGGCGAGTTCAAGCACCACGACGCGCTGGAATTGCTGCGGCGGGGAGTTACGGCGGTACATCTTGGGCATTGGGCGAGCGAGCGACCGGCCCTGGATGTGGTTGCGGCGCATCTGGCGCGGCGTGTGCGCGGGGTGCGAGTGGCGATCGCGCGCGCGGACCGGGCGCCGCTGTCGCCGTGGGCGCGTTAGGACTTTGCGCTTGCCGGCCGGATGCTCCGGCGTTGAGATAGTGGGGTCGGGGGGCGTGATCGTGCCTGGAGATGGCCATGCGGCGGCTAAGAGCGCGTGTCGAAACGGGACTGCTCCGACCCTCCCCCAGCCTCTCCCTGGGAGGGAGGGGGGTTACTCCGAGAGGACGTGCTTCGTCGTTATTCGTGCGGGTCGCGGTGTTTCTACCGGTCCTCGTGACGCTGCCGCTGGCGCCGGCCGGCGCGCAGGACGGCGATGCGGTCGCGACGGTCAACGGCCGGCCGATCAGCAAACGCCGCATGATGGAAGTGCTCTGGGACGCGCACGGCCTCCAGATCATGCAGCAGCTCATCGTGCTGGAGCTGGCGAAGGAGCAGACGGCGGCGCGGAAGATTCGCGTGACGCCGGAGGACGTGGACCGGGAGTTTCAGCGGGCGTTGCATGCGATCGCGCCGCAGGCGGGGCAGGACGGTAAGCCGCTGGACGAAGCGGCGAAGCAGCAGACGCTGGATTTCCTGCTGCAACAGAAGGGGATCTCGCTGGCGGAGTTCAAGGTCGGCATGGAGCGGAACGCGCACCTGCGGAAGCTCGTCGAACAGGACCTGCGCGTCGACGAGCCGACGCTGCGGGAGGAGTTTGCGCGCCTGTACGGGGAGAAGGTCGAGATTCGCAGCATCCAGATCGGCGAAGTCAGCGCGTTGCACGAAGCGCTGAACCTGCTCGAGAAGGGCACGGATTTCGGCGACGTGGCGCGGCGGCTGAGCCAGGATGCGGCGTCCGCCCAGCGCGGCGGGCTGCTGGAGCCGTTCACGTTCAACGACGACAACATCGCGCCGGTGCTGCGTGAGGCGGCGTTCGCGCTGGCGGCGGGGGAGGTGTCGAAGCCGGTGAAAGTGGGGCGCTGGTGGTTCATCTGGCGGCTGGAGCGGCGGATTCCGCCGGCGGAGGCGCGGTTCGAGGACGTGAAGGCGGAGGTGGAGCGGAAGCTGCGGGAGCGCGTGGTTCCGCAGGAGATGAACCGGCTGGTGACGGAGCTGTTCCGCAAGGCGGAGATCCGCGTGCTGGACCGCGACCTGAAGCCGAAGTTCGAGGAGCTGCTGAAGCGGAATGCGGCGGCGGATGGGGCGCTGACGCCGTAGTAAAGCGCCGCGTACGGGCCGGAGGCCCATGCTCCCCGGGGTCTTGAGCGATCAGAAGTAGATCCACAGGGGCGGATCGAGGGAAGTCGGCAGCAGGAAGTGCGCCAGCACCGGCGTGGCGAGGCACCAAGCGAGAAAGCACAGCAGCGCGAGCACGGTGGCGGTGCGCGTGGAGCCCGCGGGGGGTCGGGGGCCGCGGCGGCGCAGCGCGGTGAGCGAGAGCAGGCCGCCCACGAGCGGCGGGAGGTACGTCAGGCCCTCGATGAAGCTCGGACAGACGAGGAGCAGCAGCGTCAGCGGAATCGAGACGTGGGCCGCACTGACCGGCAGCCAGCAGGCCGCCAGACGCAGAGTTCGCCGTGCGCTGGGTCGCGCCAGGCGTGTGACGGACGGGTGGGACACGATGCCGAGCGTGAGCAGCGCAACGGTCAGCGCGACGATGGCGACCCGAGGCGTCCAATACAGCGCCGCGGACCGGAGTGCTGCGGCGGGGCTGGTGCCCGCATGGAGGAACGTAGCGGCCGCGAGCACGAGCGTCGTGAGGGCGTAGAGCCAAAGGCCGCCGAAGGCGAGCATCAAGGCCGCGCGGGTCAATGGGCCGTCGAGGTCGAGCGTGGTGACCAGGCGGCGTGGTGCGAGCGTGCCGCGGATGAGCTCCCACAGGCTGCGGAGCAGGACTTGGTGCGGTTGCCACGGGTCGCAGCGATCGAGCGTGGTCGGGATACTCTCACGGAGAACGCCGGTCCGCCAAGCGTCTTCGGGCTGCGTCAGCCCGCACTCGGGGCAGCGGGGCAGCGGCAGGCCACGGAGGTTGTAGCCGCACCGCGGGCAGAAGACGTCAGGTGGCTCGCGCGGGTCCATCGGGGATACGATAAGTGCTCGTGTTGCATGTTGAAACAGGTGCCGCCCGCACCGGTCGCATCCCCAGCGGTTCTGACGATCCGCCGGCGTGTGGTTGGCGGCGAACCGCGACTATAATCTCGGCTTCATGAACCAGGCCGACGAGAAGACGGGTTTGTCTGGGCGCTTGCGGCGCATTCTCGTGGGGCCGCCGCGCGATCTGCGCGACCGCTCGCTTTTCCACCGCATCTCGCTGGTGCCGCTGCTGGCGTGGATCGGGCTGGGGGCCGACGGGCTGTCGTCGTCGGCGTACGGTCCGGAAGAAGCGTTCCGGATGGTGGGCGAGCATCACGCCTATCTCGCCGTCGGCCTGGCGGTGATGACGGCTACGACGGTTTTCATAATTGCGGCGGCCTACAGCCACATCATCGAGCACTTTCCGCAGGGCGGCGGCGGGTACGTGGTCGCAACGTCACTGCTCGGCCCGCGCGTCGGCGTGCTCTCCGGGTGTGCGCTGCTCGTCGACTACGTGCTGACCATTGCGGTCTCGATCGCCTCGGCCGGGGCCGCGCTGTTCAGCTTTGTCGATCCGGCTTGGCATGGCCTGAAGGTGCCGGTCGACGTGGCCATGATCGTGGCGCTGGTCGTCTTGAACATCCGGGGCGTGCGCGAATCGGTGCTGACGCTGGCCCCGATTTTCATCGTGTTCGCGATCACGCATCTCATCACGATCGTGGGCGGCATGGCGGCTAAGCTGCCGGAGTTCGGCACGACCGTGCAGAGCGTGAGCAGCGGCTTCGGCGGCGGCGTGTCGGCGCTGGGGCTCGGCGGCATGACGCTACTTTTCCTGCACGCTTACTCCATGGGTGGCGGGACGTACACCGGTCTCGAAGCCGTCTCCAACGGTCTGCCCATCCTGCGCGAGCCGCGCGTCCACACCGGCAAGCGCACCATGCTCTACATGGCGATTTCGCTGGCGTTCACGGCGGGTGGGCTGCTGCTGCTGTACTTGCTCTGGCATGTGCCACCGTACACCGAGGGCAAGACCACCAACGCCGTCCTGCTGCAGCGCATGACGGCGGGGATTCCGGGCGGGCAGGCGTTCACGCTGCTCACGATGCTCGCCGCGGGCGCTTTGCTGATCGTCGGGGCGCAGGCCGGGTTCGTCGATGGTCCCCGCGTGCTGGCGAACATGGCGGTCGACTCCTGGATGCCGCACCGTTTTTCGCAGCTTTCCGAGCGGCTGACGACGCAGAACGGCATCCTGATGATGGGCGTGGCCTCGCTCGCGGTCCTGCTCTACGCCCACGGCAACGTCCACCAACTCGTCGTGCTCTACAGCATCAACGTGTTCATGACGTTCTCGCTGTCGATGTTCGGGATGCTGAAGCGAGCCGTGCAGTTGCCGCGGGCGGCCAAGGGGCGTCTCGGACACTTCCTGCTCTTCGCGGTCGGCTTCGCGCTATGCGCGACGATCCTCGTGATCACCACGGTGGAGAAATTCCACGAAGGCGGGTGGCTCACGCTCGTCATGACCGGCGGGCTGGTGGCGTTCTGCTTCTGGATTCGACGTCACTACCAGATGGTCATCGCGAAGCTCCGGGAGCTCTACGCCCAGCTCGAAAAGCTGCCCGAATACGCCAAAGGCTCCGCCGGCGCGCTCGATCCGAAGCAGGCGACGGCGGCGATCCTGGTCGGGGGCTACGGCGGGCTGGGCATCCACACGCTGATGAACATCTTCCGGGCGTTTCCGGGGCACTTCAAGAACGTCGTCTTTCTGTCGGTCGGCGTGGTGGACTCCGGCGAGTTCAAGGGCGAGCAGTCGGTCGAACTGCTGCGGCGGCGAACCGAGGAGACGCTCCAGAAATACGTCGAGCTGGCGAACGGGCTGGGGATGCCCGCGGCGTGGCGCTATGCCGTCGGCACGGACGTGGTGGAGGAAGCGGAGAAGCTCTGTCTGGACATCGCGCACGAGTTTCCGCGGGTCACGTTCTTTGCCGGTAAGGTCATCTTCAAGCGGGAGAGCTGGTACCAGCCGCTGCTGCACAACGAGACGGGGCTGGCCTTGCAGAAGCGTCTGCATTGGGCCGGGCACGTGATGGTGGTGCTGCCCGCGCGGGTGCGGTGAGGCGCGCGGCAGGCCGGGTCGCTCGTTTCAGGGGCGGATTTCGGCGTGCAAGGCGCGTTTGAGGATTTTGCCGGTCGGGCTGCGGGGCAGGTTGTCGGTGACGTGCATCCGGCGCGGGATCTTGTAGGCCGCAAGCCGGTCGCGGCAGAAGCTGCGCAGGTCGGCCTCGGTGGGCGGGGTGACGCCGGGCCGGGGGATGAGGTACGCGACGGGAACCTCGCCGCGGAGGCCGTCGGCGACACCGATGACGGCGGCCTCGGCGACGGCGGGGTGCTCGACGAGCACGCTTTCGATCTCGAAGGGGAAGACGTTCTCGCCGCCGACGATCATCATTTCCTTGGCGCGGCCGGTGATGTAGATGAAGCCGTCGGGGTCGATGCGGCCGATGTCGCCGGTCCAGAGGGCGCCGTCGCGGACGGTGGCGGCGGTCTGCGCGGGCTGGTTGAGATAGCCCCGCATGACGCAGTGGCCGCGGATGACGAGCTGCCCGTCGTGGCCGGGCGGCAGCTCGCGGCCGGTCTCATCCACGGCGACGACCGAGACGCCGGGCAGCGGTCGCCCGACGGAGCCGGCGCGGTGCGCGCGGGGCGTGTTGAGCGAGACGACGGGCGAGGCCTCGGTCATGCCGTAGCCTTCGTAGAGGCGGACGCCCCAGCGCTCCTCGAATATCTGTGCGACGCGCGCCGGCAGGGGCTCGCCGCCGCTGACCGGCAGGGCAAGGGACGCGAACGCGCGACGGTCGACGGTCTTCATCGTCGTCAGGGCTCCGAACATGCTGGCGATGGTGATGAAGACCGAGACGCGCTGCTCCGCGATGATGTTGACCGTGGCGACCGGGCTGAAGCGCGGCAGGTAATGCACCGTCGCGCCCAGCAGCAGCGGCACGACGGCGGCGGTCGTGAAACCGAAAGCGTGAAACAGCGGCAGCACGCCGAGGAAGACGTGGTCGGGCGTCATGTCGGCAGTCTGGATGCAGGTGCGGGCGTTCTGCACGAGGTTGTCGAAGGTCAGGCAGGCGCCCTTCGGCTGGCCGGTGGTGCCGGACGTGTAGATTATGGCGGCGACGTCGTGGGGGCGGGCGTCGGGCGCCGCGGTGCGGCCTGTCGTGGCGGGGAGCGCGTCGAGGAGCAGCGTTTTCAGCCCGGCGGCCTGGACGCTCGGCGCGAAGCGGTCGATCGTGACGACTAGATCGAGGTCGGCGTCGCGGATGATCTGGCCGAGCTCCGGCGGCGCGAGCATGAAGTTCAGCGGCACGGGCGTGCGGCCGGCGTACCAGCAGGCGAAGATCGCGGCGGTGCACGCAGTCGAGGTTGGGGCCAGGACGCCGACGCGGGGCCGGTCGGTCTGCGCGGCGATGGCGGCGGCCAGCGCGGCGGAGAAAGCACGGAAGTCCTCGTACGTCAGGGCCAGGTGCTCGTCGCGCGCGGCGAGCTTGCCGGCGTGGTGAGCACAGTTCTCCGCAAACAGGTCAAGCAGCGGGTGCATTTTCGCCGTATGCGGCCGGAGTCGGCGTCCGGCTACCTCATGGGCGTTGTCCGCCATCCTGCTCCGATGGGAAGTGATGGGCGTGCGGCCGTCGCGAGGTGCCGGGCCGGCGTGAGGAGCTCTTGGGGCTACTTTGGATGCGTGTCCGGCGGGGGCGGCTCGGGCTTGGGCTCGATCGCCTGCACGGTAAGGTCGCGATAGATGCCCTGCTCGGCCAGCTTTCCGCAATCGGCGTGGGCTTCTTCCTGGGTTTCGTAGCGTCCCAGGGTGACGATCAGGCCGTCGGCGGCTCGGGCCCGCACGCGCCAATACTTTGGCTGGTTCCACTTCGCCGGCCGCTTCACAGGCATTCGCTTCTCCATAACACCCTCACACTGACTTACGGTGCAATGGGCAGGAACGGGGCGGCAGCATCCGTGTTAAGGGGAACCTCCGCGCCGCACATCTGGTCCGTGCTCGCCCGCAACCGGGACCAAGCCGAGTGGCCTTTGTCCGCGGCTGGCCGCCGGGGGGCACCGGGAAGGTGCCCCCCAGCGGAGCCTCGTTGATTTAGCGTCGGCCGTAGCCGCCGCGGCTGCGGCCGTAACCGCCGCCGCCGCCACCACCACCACCACCACCGCCGCCGCCGCCGCCGCCGCCGCCGCCGCGGCTCTCGCGGGGCCTGGCCTCGCTGACGGTCAGAGCGCGGTCGCCGTGCATCTGGCCGTTGAGCGCGGCGATGGCCTTGGCGGCCTCTTCGTCCGAGCCCATTTCGACGAAGCCGAAGCCTTTGCTGCGGCCGGCGTCGCGGTCTTCGATGACCTGGGCGCTCTGCACCGTCCCGTGGGGGGTGAAGAGCTGCTGAAGGTCCGCGCTGGTGACGTTGTAGCCCAGGTTTCCGACATACAGTTTCTTGCCCATTGTTGCTCGCTTTCTGGCAACGTTGGCTGCGACCCGCTGTTTTGCTTTCAGGATCGCGTGTGAAAGCGGCCGCAAGTTCCGGCCGAGAAGGTGGGCGGGCGATCGAGGCGGTGCGGGACCCTTACAGCGTCGCGTACGACCTGATTCGGCAGACCAACCGAGGGAGATTGTAGGCGGGCGGGGCGGCAAGCGATAGGGGCTTGGGCGGATATTCGTGCGCGGCGGGGCCGGCGGCCAGCGGGGCTCGACTTAACAGTCGTGTGGTGCGTGATTTGCGCCCCAGCGCCGCGGGCCGGCCCGGTCGGGGGTGCCGAGGCGACGGGGGCCAGCATGGCCCTGCGGCGTGATACGCTGCCCGGCGAGCCGAGTGGCCGACGCACACCGTTGCGCGGGGGGCAAATGGGGCAACCTTGCCCATCGTCCGACGTGGGCGGGGAATTCGATGAGCTTCGAGGCGGCCACGGGCGCATTCGCGCGGACGCCCGCCAAGGCTGCCGTGCAGACACGAGCCGAAGGAACGCGGCCATGCTCATTCAGACCAGTCGTTTTGGGCGGACCGAGATCGACGAAACCCGGATCATGAGTTTCAGCGAGGGGCTGCCCGGATTTCCCAAGCATCGCCGGTTTGTCCTCCTCCAGCCGGCACCCGATCCGGTGTTCTTCTGGATGCAGTGCGTCGACGATCCGGAGCTGGCGTTCGTCGTTTGCGACCCGCGCACCTTCGTGCCGGACTATCGGGTGCCGATCCGCAAGGACGAGATCGCGGCGCTGGCGCTCGCCGACCCCGGCGACTGCCACGTGCTGGTCATCGTGAACAAAGTCGATGGCGAGCTGACGGCGAACCTGCTCGGTCCGATCGTCGTGGGGGCACATTCGTGGCGCGCCCGGCAGGTGGTGTTATCCGACAAGCAGTACGGTATTCGCTACCGCCTGCTGTCGCCGTGCAGCCGGCAGCCGGTCGCGCAAACCGCGTAACGTCAGGGGCGGGGGACTCGGAAAAACCCATCGTATGGCGGGCAGAGCCGCGGCGCTGCGGCCGCGCGGCATGGACCGCGCGACATGAATGTCGCGGCTCGGAGGGGCCGCGATTTGAATGAGGCAGTACACTAAGCAATTCGCCCCCAGACCCTCGAAAGGAGGACTCGGACATGAAACTGGTCACCCGGATGTTTCTCAAAGGGCTGGCCGCCGTTCTGCCGATCACCGTGACGCTCTACGTGCTGTACTGGCTGGGCAGCACGGCGGAGATGCTGCTGGGGCGGGGCTTGAAGATGTGCATTTCGGAGCGCGTGTACCGGCCGGGGATGGGCGTGGTGGCGGGGCTGATCCTGGTGTTCGCGATCGGCGTGCTGACGAACGCCTGGCTGTTTCGAACGTTGTTCCGGTGGAGTGAGAAGCTCCTGGAGCGGATTCCGCTGGTCAAGGCGCTGTATGGCTCGGTGCGCGACCTGATGGGCTTCTTCGCGGGCTCCGAGCAGAAAGCGATGCGCAAGGCGGTCATGGTGGCCATCGGGGGCACGCCGCTGCGCCTGATCGGGTTCATCACGCGCGAGGACTTCAGCGACCTGCCGGCGGGGGTGGGCGGTGGCGACACGGTGGCGGTCTATCTGCCGATGAGCTACCAGATCGGGGGGTTCACGACGATGGTCCCGCGCGCGGCGGTCCAGCCGATCGACATGACCATCGAGCAGGCGATGCGGTTCGCGGTCACCGCGGGGATGACGGGGGCGAAGGGCAGATAGGCGGGCGTTGCGCGTCGCCGACCTGGGGACCATTTGCCGGCCCGCCGGGTTGCAGCTATAAGAGCCGGCTCTGTGAGCCGTGCGGGCCGCGCTTCGGTCGGTTTCGTTGCGTGGCGGTCCCTGGCGTGAATAGTCTTCGGCTCTGGATCGGTCATGAACGCATCTGCGAGTCCTCCCAAGGGCCCGGATTCCGGGCACTCGACCGGCACGCACGACATCGGGCCGATCATCGAGGGGCACCCCCCTGGTTTCCGCCTGCGGCGCGGGCGCAACTGGTTCATGCTCGGACTGACGTACGCGTCCTACTACCTGTGCCGCTACAACCTCCAGATCGTGGCCCCCGAGCTGAAAGCGGCGCTCGGCTTCTCCAACACCCAGTACGGCGCCATCCAGGCCGGCCGCAACGGCGCGTACGCCATCGGCCAGTTTGTAAACGGCCTCTTCACCGATCGACTCGGCGGCAAGCAGGCCATGACGATCGGGGCCATCGGGACCGTGGTGCTCAACCTGCTGTTCGGCATCGTCTCGTGGTCCAAGATCGGCTGGCTCTTTTTCGCCCTGCTGATCATCCGCGCGGTGGACGGCTACGTGCAAGCCTTCGGCGCCCCGGGCTTCATCAAGATCAACACGGCGTGGTTTCGCCGCAAGGAGCGGGGCACGTTCTCCGGGATCTTCGGGGCCATGATCAACCTGGGGCAGACGGGCGTGGGGCAGCTCGCCGGCCTGCTCGCGACCGGGTTCTCGATTCCGCTCATTTTCTTCACGATCACGGCGCCGCCGCTCAACTGGCGCTACATGTTCTTCGTCCCCCCGGTCGTCATCCTGATCGTGATCGTCGTGATGAACCTGCTGGTCAAGAATCATCCAGAAGAAGCCGGCTATCGGCTTGTGCACGACGAGGAGGAAGCCGGCGACGACCCCGGGCAGAGCCTGGGCATGGGCGAAGTATTCCGCAAGATCACGGCGAACCCGGTTGTGTGGATCGTGGCGGGGGCCTACTTCTGCACCGGTTTCGTGCGCGCCGCCATCTACGATTGGTGGGCGATTTATTACAAGGAGGCCTGGAATATCACCAGGCAGAACAGCACGGGCTTCTTCACGCTCATGGCCGCCTGGGCGCTCCCCGTGCTCGCCACGCTGGGCTCCCTCGCCGCGGGTGCCATCTCGGACAAGCTCATGCGCGGCCGGCGCGCCCCGGTCGCCGCCGTCCTGTATTTCGTCCAGTTCGTCTGCATCGTGCTCGCGATCCTCATGTCGCAGCACCTGCTGTACGCGTCGGCGACGATGGCGACGGTGCTCGTCCTCGGCATTCACACCGGCTGCAACGCGACCCACTCGATCCTGGGTTCGGCAGCCGCCATGGACCTTGGCGGCCGCAAGATGGCCGGCTTCGCGTCGGGCGTAATCGACTCATTCCAGTACTTCGGGGCGATGCTCGCCGGCTTCGGTCTGGGCACGCTGCTCGACTATTCCGGAATACCCGTCGCCCCGGCCGTCACCCAGCCGGGCACGGTCAGCGCGCTCACGAAAGTCATCAATCCGACGGTCTGGTTCGCGTCCATGCTGCCCTGGGGGCTGCTGGGCACCGTGCTGATGGTCTACGTGTGGCGCCGGTATGGCGCGTCGGGCAAGGCGGGGACGTGACCGCTTTACCTGTCCTTCCCGCGGCCGTCGTGCCGCCCGCGGCGCGCGTGTTTCGTCTTCGGTTTTGGCCGGCCGGTTTGCGCGACGCAGTTGGCGCGCAGCCAGGCCGCGAATTCCGCTTCGCCGATGCTCTTGTCGGTCAGGGCAAGCACCGCGCGAACAACCTCGGTTTCGGTGGCCCGCAGGTTCTGGACGCAGAGGCCAAGCGTTCCTCTCTGCGTCTCTGCGCCTCTCTGGTGATCCCGCCAATCTCCGCCACCCGCCGCCAATCTCCGCCCACCGCCAACACCATCGCCGCCTCGCCTTGCTTCTCTCCATTCCTGAGTAATACTATCAGTGCTCACGCAGTGCCAGAGCCTGCCTTGACGGCCCGCTCGGCGGTGTGGCACCGGCCCCCAGCCGGTGAACCGTGCACCCCACACCCGCTGACC
>CAIWOY010000360.1 GCA_903914415.1 uncultured Phycisphaerales bacterium
GCCCCAGAAGACCTCGTAGTTGCGGTTGCTGTTGAACGGGGGGTCGATGTAGATCAGGTCGACGCAGGCGGCGGGGAGCTTCTGGAGCTGGTCGAGGCAGTCGCCGCAGTAGATGACGCGGGTGTCGAGCACCGCCGACGGACGGCGGTGAGTGCCGAGTTCGGAGTGATGAGTAACGAGTTGGGGACCCGGCGCGGTGCCGCTGGTGGCAGGCTGGGCAGGCACGGGGGCCTGCCCCACTTCTGCGGCGCGCGGCGGGCGAGCGCGGCGCGTGGTTCGTTTCCCCGGGGCGTCCGATTTGCGAGGCATGAACGCAGGGTACGACGCGGGGCAGCGGCGGTCAACCGTACGGGGTGGAGCGGGAGCCTGGAGAGGGGACGTCTTCCACCGGTTCCGTCCCGGCGTACTCACGCAAAGGCGCAAGGGCGCGAAGGGGCGTGGGATGCGCCCCGCCCGCGCGGGCGGGGGTCGGATAGATGGTCTTGGGACGGTATACTCGCCGGAGGGTGCTCGGGAGACGCGATGCGGACGCACAGAAACTCGTGGCGCGCGGCGAGCGGGAATGGTTTCTTTCGATGCACGCCGGTTTGGGGCGGGCTCCGTCGTCTCGTGGCGACCGGCGGGGTCCTTAGAGCCCCTATCAAAGCCCGGGTGTTTCGACCCTCCCCCAGCCCCTCCCTAAAAGGGAGGGGGGTTCTGCTAGGCACACTCAGCCTGATCGCAATGGGCGCGGGGCTGATCTGCCTCGGCTGCAACAGCGACGTGGGGACGCTGCTGCCGGCGGAGGAGAGCGGCCCGGCACAGGCGGGGAATCTCACCTTTGTCGTCCGGCTGGCGCAGGTCAGCGACACGCACGTAATGGACACGCTGTCGCCGGCGCGTTTTCCAGGGGCCAGCGTGTTGGTGGGCAGCGCGTGGCGGCCGCAGGAAGCCTACGCGACGCAGATTCTCGACGGCATGGTGCGGACCATTAACCGCATCCATGCTTCAGGTCGCACGATCGGCTTCGTGCTGCACACCGGTGACGCGTGCGACAACAACCAGTCCAACGAGCTGGGCTGGCTCGTCGGCGTCCTGGACGGCGAGATGGTCAACCCCCTCTCCGGCCCGGACGACCGCACCGCCGACGCGCGGCCCGACGCGACGCACGACCCGTACGCCGCATTCGGGGCACAGGGCCTGTACCGCCGGGGCGTGCATGGCGACCAGCCATCGGTGCCGTGGTACATCGTGCTGGGCAACCACGACGCGTACGCGCTGGGCGCGTTCCCGGTGTTCGAGTCGTCCGACGGCCGGCGCACCGCGCCGCTGCCGCTCGATGAACGGCCTGGGATCGTGCTGCCGGTGCGAATGGACCCGGAGGCGTCGTTTGCGTACGGGAACGTGACGCCGGCCGCGCCGGGGCCGCCGGCGCTGTTTGAGCTGCCGCGCTACGTGGTGCCGAACTCGGAGCGGCGGTACTTCAACAAGGCGGAGTACGTGGAGAAGATGTTCGCGACGGTCGCCGGGCCGCCCGGGCACGGGTTCGCGGACGCACTGCCCGGTGCGACGTGGTACAGCACGGTGCCGGCCGCGGGCGTGCGGCTGATCGGGCTGGACACGACGGCCGCGGCGATGCACGCCGAGGGCGGGATCTACAACGAGGGGGCGCTGTCGTGGGAGCAGCACGAATTCCTCCGGGCGGAGCTGGATGCGGCACAAGCCCGCGACGAACTGGTTATCGTGGCGACGCATCATCCGAGCGGAGACCTGTCGCTGGCGGCGGGCACCGCGGTGTTCCCGGATGAGCTGCGGGGGCTTCTGCGGCAGTGCCCGAATGTCGTGCTGCACCTGGTGGGTCATACGCACCGCAACCGCGTCACGGACCAGGGCGGCTACCTCGAGATCGAGACGTGTTCGACGCTGGACTGGCCGCAGGAGGGCCGGCTGATCGAGGTGTGGCGGGACGCGGCCGTGGGCAGCGTCGTCGTCACATACGAGATGTTCTCGCACCTGGACGAGTCGCTCCCGCCTCTGGGGGCTGATCCGCTGCACGACCTCCGCCGGACAGCGGCGGACCTGGCGCGCGGCGGTCGGTCGGGGTCCGCGCCGCAGAAGCGCGACGACAGCAGTGCTGATAATCCGGCGGGGGCCGCGGCGGATCGCGCGGGCGCGGCGACCCTCTCCCAGGGCGGGGTCCACTGAAGAGACAGGAAAGAGGACCGGTGGCCGCTGCAGCGCGCCGGGACAAATCTCATGGCCGGATGAACGCCGCCGTTTGGTAGAATGGAGTCAACTCCGGCGAGGGATTGAGATGCACGTTGCCAGGTGCCCGTCCGCGTTGGCCCGCCGTCGCGGCCGAACGGCGCCCCTCATGCTCATGCTCCTGCTCGTTGGGCTCGCCGCGCACACCGCCGCCGCCCGCGCCGCGGACTCGCCCTGGGTGTACGGCATCCACTGGTACGGCGACCCCAACGGCGTCGTCGAGAGCATGACCGGGGGCAAGGGGATCTGGTCTCTGGAGACCGTCGAGACCAACAGCGACGTGTGGTGGAGCGCCGCGTGGCAGCGCGATTACCGGTTTGCGACGATGGTCGCGCGCGGGCACACGCTGATCGTGCGGATCGAGCGGAATTGGGGCGAAACGGTCCCGTACGTCGGGCACCTGGCCCAGTACCTGGTGGACGTGCAGGCGGCCGCACAAGCGCTGGCGGGGGTGTGTCACGTCTGGCAAATCGGCAACGAGATGAACCTGTATAGCGAGTGGGGCGGCAACCAGCTTACGCCGGCGAATTACGTGGATATGTTCAAGCAGATTCGGGCGGCGATTAAGGCGGTGCCGAGCCCGCTGGGTGAGCAAGTTGTGCTGCTGGGGCCGGTGTCGCCTGGGGACGTAATCTCCGGCGTCCGCCACACCGAGGGCAACGATTACCTCGGGCAGATGTGCGATCTGCTGACGGCAAGCGACGTGGACGGCTTCGCGATCCACGCCTACGCCGCCCCGTGGAACGATGCGGCCACGTCGCGAAACGAGTTGCTGGCGGGGTATCTCAGCCAGCTCGCGGTGATCGACAGCAAGGGGTTTGGCGACAAGCCGGTGCACCTGACCGAGTGGAACCGGCGGGTGGACCCGCTCAGCGATTACAACGAGGCGCAGAGCGCCCAGTTCCTGAGCGGGGCGTTCGTGGACCTGGATGCGTGGAATCAGCGGGCGGGGGCGCACCCGGTCAGCAGCGCGTGCTGGTTCATCTACGCCTACGACAGCGGGACGTGGGCGAACTACTCGATCGAGTACCTCCACGGCGTCGGCCCGGGCGGCGCCAACAACGACCTGTGGGACGCGTTCCAGTATGCCTGCACGTTGAACCTGCCGACGGCCGGCCCGACCGGCGGGGCGGCGCTGATGTACGACGCGACGCCGGCCGGCGCCAACGCCGCCCGCAACGCGACCGGCGTCTGGACGGATTCCGGCAACGGGAGCCTGGCGATCGACGGCGTGATCTCGGCCGGCAGCAAGTGGACGAGCGAAGGCACCGTCCCGCCGCACTGGCTGCAGCTTGACCTCGGAGGGCTGCGGAACGTCACGGGGTTCGTCGTCCGCCACGCCGGCGCGGGCGGTGAGCCGAGCTACTTCAACACGCGCACGTTCCACTTCGAGACGGCACCGAGCACGTCGGGCCCGTGGCGCGTCGACACGCTGGTGTTCAACGCGGCCTCGGCCGACAGCACTGCGCGGGCGTACTACCAGCCGCAGGTGCTGCGGCACGTCCGCCTGTACGTCACGGACCCGGGCATCGACAACTATGCCCGCGTTCCCGAATTCGAGGTCTATGCGACCACGTTGCCGGGCGACTTCGACCATGACAACGACGTCGACGGCGCGGACTTCCGATCGCTGGCCCTGTGTCTTCAGGGGCCGGGCCTCACCTACGCTTCCGGCCATTACTGCCACAGCCGCGACCTGGACAGTGACGCCGACGTCGACCTGGCGGACTTCGCGGCGTTCCAGCCGATGTTCACCGGCGGTCCTCCGTAGCGCGTAGCGGCGCCCCGGGAAGGCCGGTGCGGCCTTTGTCGCTTTCGCAAACCCGCGCCGGCGGACAGAATGCCGTCATGCAAGCGCGCGGCAAGCGTCGGCTACGCTGGCTCATCTGGTCCGCCGTCGGGCTGGCGGTCGCGCTGGTCTTCGGCTACCGACACGTTGCCGATCCGGTGCGGTTGCGCGCGAAGGCGCTGGCGACGCTGCAAAGCGTCGCCGGCGACACGCTCGAGATCGGCGACATCTCGTTTTCGATCTGGAGCGGACTGCAAATCACGGACCTCGTCATCCCGGCCGCCGGCCGGGCGGTACCGCGTGGATACGCGACGAACTCGCCGCCGCTGCATATCGCCCAGGCCCGCATCCAATGTGGTCTGGTCGGGTTGCTGGGCGGACGGCTCGAACCGACCCGCATCGACGTATCGCAGGTGACGTTGACCATCCTGTGCGACGCGGGAGCCGGCGCGCGGAGGGAGCCACCGTCGCCGCTGGACGCCGGCAGTCGGCGGCTGTGGCAGCGGCTGCGCGGCGGGCTGGGGCGCCTGCCGGTCATCAACGTCAGCCAGGCGGATGTGCAGCTCATGGCGGTCGAACACGATCGTCCCCGGCTGCTGGAGCGGCGGCTGCTGCGCGTCGAGGGCCGGCCGACCGCCGCCGGCTACACGGTGCGGCTGGAACGCCTGCCGTCCCTGACCGACCTCATGGCGGAAGTCCGCTGCGTCGAGCGCACGGGGGACATCGAGGTCATGCTGGATTGGACGAAGCTCGAGACGATCCGGCCGCTGCTTCCGCCGCGCTTGCGGGACGCGCTCGGGCAGCTCGATTTCAGCGGGCGCGTCCGCGCCGAGCGCTGCGTGTTTCGAATGCGCGCCGCCGCCGTCGAGGGTGGCCCGCCGGCGCCAACGCTGGAGCCGCCGACGGCACTGGCCGCGCTCGAGTTGCGCCTGGCCGACCTGAGCTTTGCCATCCAGCTGGAAGACGAATTGGCGGGGCCGCGCGCGGCCGGGGCGGGGTCGGCGCGGGCCTTCCTCCAGGTGACGGACGCGACGGCGACCGCCGGGTATCGGAGCGATGATCCGAATGTCCCGGGCCAGCTCGCGCTCCGAATCGATGGGCGATTGAACGGCGCACCGCTGGCCGGCACGCTCGAGGTCCAAGCGACGCCGGCCGCGATCCTCGGCTTGCAACCCGGCGACGAGCGCGCGAACGCCGATATCCCGAGCCTGCGCTTCGACGACGTGCGTACGGCGGAAATGCGTGTCGACGGTATTGAGCTGCCGACCCTTGCGACCGACGCGGCGTTCCTGCACGCCACGGGCCTGCCCAATGCCGTGCGGCATGCGTTTGTCGACTACCAGCCGCAGGGGCGCGTGAACCTGCGCCTGCGCCTCCGGCCGCCTGACAGCGCAGAGGAAGCGGCGGCGGCGCGCGTGGAGGCGGAGATCGAGCCGCTGGGGGCCGCGTGCACGTATTCTCGCTTTCCGTACGCGTTTCACGACGCGTGGGGCCGCGTGCGCGTCGTGGGCGGTCGCATACTGCTGGAGGGGCTGTGTGCCTGGCACGGCAGCGCGCGCGTCTGTGGCGACGGCGTCGTCAACGACAGCCAGGAGTGGACCGGCCTTGAGTTGACCTTCCGCGGCGAGAACGTGCCGCTCGACGGCGACCTGTACGCGGCGTTGCCGCCGGAGCAGCGCACGCTGTGGCGCAGCGCAGCGCCGACCGGATTGTGCGACGTCGTCACGACCATGCGACGCGCGGAGGGCAGCCGGGAGACTGGGCCGCTGCAGCCCGATGTGCAGGTGGACGCGCGGCTGCTCGGCGGGAGCCTGTCGCTGGGTCCCCGCGGCCGGCTCGACGGTGCCGACGGGCGGCTGGCAGTGCATGGCGGCATGGTCGATGTGCAGGACCTGCACGGCTACCAGGGCGACGCGTCCGTGCGCCTCAGCGGCCGCGTGTGGGCCGACGGCGACACGCCGCAGAGCGATTTGCGGGTGGAGGTCGCCGATCTGCCGCTGGAGCAGCGGGCGACGCTGGGCCCGGCCGACGACGGCGCGGCACAGGAGGTGCGATTTCGCGGCCGCGCCGACGCGTGGGGGCGTGTTTACAACACGGGATCGTTGTCCGAAACACGCGAGCAGTTCGCGGCGCACATCAAGGACGGCGAGTTGCGGACGTTGGACCCGGCGCGCACCTGGACGCGCTGCGAAGGCTGGGCGATCGCCGAAGACGGGCGGCAGAAGCTCCTGCAATTCACGGCGTGGCAGGGCGACGCGCGCCTCGATGCGTCGGGCGTCGTGCCGGTTGGCGCCGCCGCGCAGCCGCTGTCGCTGGACCTGCGGGCCCGCGGGGCGCTGGACGAGGTGCTGCCGCAGTTCGCTCCGGGCCCGTGGCGGGACATTGTGCAGGCGGTGGGGCTGAGTGGTCCGGGCGACGTGCGCTTGGCGCTTACGCCGGGCTCGGCCGCCGGCGCGGCCGCGCAGCAAATGGCCGAGATTCAAGTGAGCGCGAGCCGGATGCGGGCGCGGCCGCTGCCGCTGGACCTGACGGACGTGACCGCCCACGTGGTGCTCCAGCCCGGGCGTTTCGACGTGCCTTCAGCCGCCGGGCGTTGGGGGGCGGCGGGCAAGCTCGAAGCGTTCGGACGGGGAAGCTGGCAGGGCGACGCGGTGGATTTCGATTTCAACCTCGCGGCCCGCAACCTGCGCTTCTGCCCGGAATTGAACGCGGCGCTGCCTGCGCCCGCCCGCGAGCTGCTCACGGCCCTGAGCCTGCGCGGCGAGTTCGACGCGCTGTTGCCGCACGTCGTGTGGCACGGCGGTACGCCGCGCACCTGGCGGATCGAGGGCCGCGTGCCGCTCCGCGACGCGGAGATTCAGCTCGGCCTGCACGTCACCGGCCTGCAGGGCGAGCTGACGGGCGCGTGCACCGGCGGCCCGGACGACGACGTGGAGATCGAGGCGCAACTCGCCGTGCAGCAGGGCCAGCTTGACGGACGGCCGATCGCCGGGTGGCAGGGCCGGCTCCGGCGGCACCGCGACACACGCTGGGTGACGCTCGATGAGCTGGGCGGGCGTCTCTGCGACGGCGATGCGCTCGGGGTCGTGCAGATCGACCCGCAGACCTCCGAGTATGAGCTGTCGCTCACGTTGCGCGACGTATCGCTGCACCAGCTCTTTCCGCCGCGCGATCCGACCCAGCCCGAACGTCCCGGGTGGCTGGGCGGGACGGTGTACCTGCGCGGCCGCGGCAGCGAGGCGACCATGCGGCGCGGCGGCGGCGAGGTTCGCATCCGCGGGGCCTCGTTCCTGCGGACGCCGCTGTTGGCGTCCCTTTTGCGGGCGGGGCCGCGGGGGCACCCGGCGATCAACGACACGGTGGAGCAGGCGGACGTCCGGTTTGTGTGGGAAGGCTCGCAGATCGAGCTGGTGCGCGTGGACATTCAGAGCCCGGACCTGCGCCTGGTCGGCGAGGGGACCTGGGACATGCACAGCGACGCGCTGCAGATGACGCTGCTCGGGGCCAGCCCGCAAAACTGGCCGCGGCTGGCGATGGTGACCGACCTGCTGGAGCTGGCGGGCAAAGAGCTGATCCAATACCGCGTGCGGGGCACGCTGGCCGCGCCGATCGTGACGGCGGAGCCGCTGCACAAGCTCAACGACGCGCTGCGCAAGCTGCTGAAGGGCGGCGAGCCGTAGGTCGTGCCGCGCCGGGGGTCAAGAGGTATAGCGTCGCCGGTACTGGTAAAGCTTGAGCGGCGGCGCCGCTCAAACTTTGCCGGTACCCATGGATCACGCCTGAACACTGGACGAGTTAATCTCTTTGCCTGATCAGGCTTGCGCTAGTTCTTGGAATTCATCGCCCAGCGGACCTACGCGAAGACAGGGCCCCATATTGATGTCCCCGACCGTCTACCATACGATATGTTGTACGAGTAGGCACAACGGCAAGACGTGCGGGCATGGGATTCCAGTCTTGACCTTGACTACGGGTTAAGTTAAAACTAAACTTCAATGTCGAGCCGAGACGACATAACAAGGAAGATCGTTTGCGAAGGCCGAGTGACCGTGGTGGCCGCGGTCCGGCACGACGGGTCCTGTCCGTCGCTCGATTTTCTTGGCGCGCTATCGCCGTCGGACGCTGCCAAGCTCTACGGCTTGTTTGATCGGTACGCTGAGTTTGGGTTGATCCAGGATGGACAGAAATTCAAGCGGTTGGATGGCGACGTTTGGGAATTCAAGGCGCGGGGGCGCGATACTGGATTGCGAGTCACATGTTACCGCAACGGCAGCTTTCTAGTTCTTCTCACTGGGTTCCCGAAGAAGGAGGACGACACTGAACCGCGCGAAATCGAGCTAGCGAAGTCAGTCATGGAAGAGGACCGCCGTCTACACAAAAACACACCAAGAGGCAGACGATGAGCACCGAACTCGATAATTTCCTCGAAGATCGGCAGAATCGACGGTTGTTCGAGCAGGAACGGCTGATTCTCGGGATTACCGAGGCAATCTGCGCGCTGATGAACGAGCGTGGATTCACGCGTGCGGAACTGGCTCAGCGGTTGGGGTGCAGTCCGAGCAACGTGAGCCAAATCCTCGACGGTGACAACAACTTTACCGTTCGGACCATTGCCGACTGTCTGTTCGCGCTTGATGCGCGCCTGACCGTTGCGACGGAGCTGCTGAGTGTCCTGCCCGTTGGTTCCGTCGTCGAAGTGAAGGACTCCGCGTACGATTCTCATGCCAGCGCTAGTTACTCGCACTCGCAGCCCGCGCCTGGCCACGCGATTACCGCTTACCGATGGGCGGCCTAAGGTATGTCAACCGCCCTTACGAAAACCGAAAGATCGCCTGAGTACGCTGAGCATGCGCTTCGTGTCTCAGATCGCGTCGAGATCCGCAGTATCGTTCTCGTAGCAGCGAAGTTGGCTCGAATCAACGTGCGCGAGGGGGCGAATCTTAGCGTTGATATCCAGCGCGGCACGCGCGCAGCGATGGATTCTTCCAGAGGGTTGCTTCGCGTGCAGGTCGATATAGGCTTCGTGGCTCGCGAGACGGCGGCTCCCCCAAAGCCGGAGTTTATCGAGGTAGGCGCGACCTACGAGCTAACGTATCACGTCCTCGACCAGTCTGGACTGACGCAGCGGGATTTCGACGCCTTCGCGGACATGAACGCCGTGTTCAACGCGTGGCCCTATTTCCGCGAGTTCCTGCAATCCGCTCTTGTGCGGATGGGACTGCCACCCTTCACACTACCAGTTCTGCGTGTCGGCACCGCTTCTAGTTCTCCGGCTGGCGGCACGGCCGCTTGCAAGCCAGACTCGGATGCGCAGCAGAGTTCATAGCATAACGCGGGCTTGAAATCTAGCGCGAAAGGACCGGGGAGACTTTACCAGTACCCCGTCGCTCGGCCGAGCGGGCGTGGGCTTCCAGTCCTTCCAGACGGGCGAGTTCGGCGGCGTCGTGCGCGACGGCTTCCACGTCCGGCCCGTCCCCGATCCGCAACCAGGTGCGGACGCGCAGGAACGTGAGTACCGAGAGCCCGCCGCGGAAGCGGGCCGTGCCGCCGGTCGGCAGCACGTGGTTGGGGCCGATGCCGTAGTCGCCGAGCACCTCGGCGCTGCGGGCGCCCTCGAACAGCGCCCCGTAGTGTCGCAACGCTGGCTTCCACGTCGCGGGGTTTTCGACGTGCAGGGCCAGGTGCTCGGGCGCCAGACGGTTACACACCGCGACCGCTTCCTCCAGGTCGGCCGCGTGCACGACGAAGCCGTGGGCCAGCGCCGCCCGCGCAACGTCGGCGGTCGGTAGATCGGCCAGTTGCCGCGCCAGTTCGTCCTCGATGGCCGGGATGAGCCCGTCCGCGGTCGTAACGAGTATCGGCAGGGCGTCCGGATCGTGCTCGGCCTGTGCCAGCAGGTCGGCGGCGACCAAGGCCGGATCGGCCGAAGCGTTGGCCAGCACGACCAGTTCCGACGGGCCGGCCAGCATGTCGATCCCCACCGTCGTCGCCACAACTTGCTTGGCGGCGGTGACCCAGCGGTTGCCGGGGCCGACCACGATGTCGCACGCGGGGACCGGACCCGCGCCGTATGCCAGCGCCGCGATCGCCTGTGCCCCGCCCGCCGCCAACAGCAGGTCCGCGCGCGCCACGGCCGCCGCCGCGAGCGTCACGGGCGCCGGTCGCGGCGAAGCGACGATGACCTGCCGCACGCCGGCGACGCGGGCGGTCACGGCCGTCATCAGGACGGACGACGGCAGCGGATAGCGCCCGCCAGGGGCGTAACAGCCCGCGGTTTCAACCGGGGCCACCGTGTGGCCGGCCAGGCCGCCGGGAACTGGCACCGTGAGGTCGGACAAGCAGCGCCGCTGGGCCTCGGCGAAGGCGCGAATGCGATCGGCCGTGCGCTCGAGCAGTGCGCGCGTGGCGCCGGGTACGGCGTCGAGCGCGGCCGCCAGGTCGCCGGCCGTGTACGTCAGCCGCTCACCCGGTCGCAGGTCTCCGAGCCGCTCGGCATGGGCGCGCAGCGCGGCTTCGCCACCCTGTTGCACGTCGCGGACGATTTCGGCCGCTTGTGTCAGCGTGGCCTCGTCGCTCGCGCGCGAGCCGAACGGATGCACGTCGGCGGGACGAAGCCGGCGCAAATGTAGCGGCCGACCCCCGTGTCGGCCGTCGAATGCGGGGCTAGGGAACGTCATGACGGGGGCTCCTCAGAGGGCTTCGCGTCGCCGCGACGGCGCGTCACGCGCAGGCTGCGCCGGTCGAGCTCGGCCTCGACTTCCTCGAGCGGCACGCCGGCCTTCGTCAACGCGGCCAGGGTGAAGTACAGCACGTCGGCGGCTTCGCCGATCACTTCGTCGCGCGTGCCGGCCAGCGCCAACTCACGGGCTTCCTCAACCAGCTTGCTGCGGAGCAAGACGGCATCGTCGAACAGGCGACGCGTGTACGAGCCGTCCGGGGCCGCACGCCGCCGCTCCTCCAGCCGCCGGGCGAGCGTCCCGAGCCCGCCCATGTCGCCCCAACACGTGCGCGTGCCGCGGTGGCAGAAGCCGGGGCCGTGCTGGCGGACGGTGAAACGCAGCGTGTCGCGGTCGCAGTCCAGGCCGATTCGCAGAAGTTCCTGCGTCGCACCGGACGTGGCGCCTTTTCGCCACAGGCCGCGGGTGCGCGAGTGGTAAATGCCCGCGCGCTCGCGTACGGCGGCGCGCAGGCTTTCGCCGCTCGACCATGCCAGCCCGAGCGCGGCGCCGCGTTCGTCCGTGACGACCGTGGGCCACAGTCCGTCGGGGCGGTCCGAGGTGAGCGGGGCGGCGATAGCGTCCGCGAGCTCCAGCCGGCCGGTGTACAACGCCATGCCGACCTGCGCGTCGATGTCGAGGCGGTCGAGCGCGGCCACTTCGTCGACGGTGGTGATGCCGCCCGCGACGGTGAGCCGCACGTCACCGGCGGCGGCGCGTAGTTTCTCTGCGCGCCCGAGGTCGCTGCCTTGCAGGCGGCCCTCACGCTCGACGAACGTGACGAGGAAGCCGCCGACGAGGTCGCGGAGGTCCTGCATGGCGCCGAAGACGTCGCGGCCGGTGCGCGTCCGCCAGCCGTCGACGACGACCTCGCCATCGACGGCGTCCAGCGCGGCGACCACACGCTCGCGCGGCAGCGCGGCGAGCACCTCGCGCACCGCCGCCGTGCCCAGCACGACCTGCGTCGCGCCGGCGTCGAGCCAGGCCCGGGCCGCTTCCACGCTGCGAATTCCGCCGCCCACGCGACAGGGCGCGATCCGCAGCAGTTCGCGAATCAGCGTGCTGTTCGACCCGCGGCCGAGGGCGGCGTCCAGATCCACGACCGCGATTTCGCCCGCCAGCCGGAACTGCCCGGCGATGGGCCGCGGATCGCCGGCGTCGAGGGCTTTCTCGCGACCGCCGACGAGCTGGACGGCCTGGCCCTGCATCAGATCAATCGAAGGCACAATCATCGGCGCACCTGGATGCCGCGTTCGGCGAGGTAGTCCTTCACGGCCCCCACGGTCATGTCGCGGTCATGGAAGATCGAGGCGGCCAGGACGGCGTCCGCGCCGGCCCGCAGCGCCGCCAGCAGATGCTCGGGCCCCGCGGCCCCGCCCGACGCGATCACCGGCACACAAACGGCGCCAGCGACGGCGGCGATCAGGTCCACGTCGTAGCCCGCGCGGGTGCCGTCGCGGTCCCAACTCGTCAGCAGGATCTCGCCGGCCCCGCGGCGCGTCGCCTCGCCGGCCCACGCAATCGCGTCGCGCCCGGTCCGCTGACGCCCAGAGAGAACGACGACCTCCCAATTGCCGGCCGGCGTGCGGGCCGCGTCCAGCGCCAAGACCGTGCACTGACAGCCGAACTCCGTCGCGAGCCGGTCGATCAAATCGGGCGTGCGCACCGCCGCGGTGTTCACGGCGACCTTGTCGGCGCCTGCTTCGAGCAAGGCGCGGGCGTCGTCGCGCGTGCGCACGCCGCCGCCGACTGTGAGCGGGATCGAGAGCTGCTCCCGCACGCGGCGGGTGGTCTCGGTCTGGTGCGCTCGCCCCTCCGGCGTCGCAGACACGTCCAGCAGAACGAGCTCGTCGGCCCCCTGCGCTTCGTAGGCCGCGGCCCGCTCCGGCGGCGAGCCGGCATCGCGCAGCCCGGAGAAACGCACGCCCTTCACCACGCGTCCGTCGCGCACGTCGAGGCACGGAATGACGCGGACCGTTAGCACGCGGCACCTCCCGTCCGCCGCGGCTGAGTCGCGTCTAGCCAACGCCGCAGCAATTCCAGCCCCCACGGTCCCGACAGCTCCGGGTGGAACTGGCACGCGAGTACAGTGCCGCGCTCCAGCGCCGCGACGAAGCGCCCGCCGTGGTCCGCGTACGCCGCGGTCCATCCCGTGGGGGCTGCGTCCAGCTTGTATGAGTTCGCGAAATACGCGTAGCCAGGGTTGTGCAGCAGAGGCGCCCGGTCGTCAGCCGCAACGAGATTCCAGCCTAACTGGGGCACGCGCACCGCTGTCGAGAAGCGCGTAATGCAACCGGCGACAAGCCCAAGCCCACGAACGCCCGGCGTCTCTTCGCTTTCGTCGCACAGGAGTTGCAGGCCCAGGCAGACGGCGAGCGTCGGCCGGCCGGCAGCGATGCGTTCCGCCAGCACGCGGTCGAGGCCCTTGTCCGTCAACCGTGCCATCGCGGCCCCGAAGGCTCCGACGCCGGGCAGTACGACGCGCTCGGCGACAGCAACGTCGTTCGGGCTCTCGGTCAGGCGTGGCGTGGCGCCAGCGCGGCGCAGGCCGGCACAAACGGACGCCAGGTTGGCCGTCCCGGTGCGTACGATCAAAACCTCGTCGGCGGACATCACAGCACGCCTTTCGTGCTCGGAATCTGGTCGGAGCCGTCGCGGGAGACGGCCGCGCGGAGGGCGAGCGCGACCGCCTTGAACGCCGCTTCCGCCCGATGGTGGTCGTTGTCGCCGCGCAGCACATCCACGTGCAGAGCGCAGCGGGCCGCGATCGCGAGCGACGAGAGCACGTGGCCGATGTTCTCGCAGGCCAGGTCGCCAAGTCGCTCGCGGCGCAGCCCCAGCTCGATGGCCGCAAACGGGCGGCCGGACAGATCCACGACCGCGCGGGCCAAGGCCTCGTCCAGCGGGGCGTAGGCGTACCCGAAACGGGCAATCCCACGCCGCTCGCCCAGCGCCTGGTCCAACGCCGTCCCCAGCGCCAGCGCGCAGTCTTCGGCGGTGTGGTGATCGTCGACGTGCAGATCGCCGCGGCAGGTCAGCTCCAGGTCGAAGCGGGCGTGGCGGGCCAGCGAGGTCAGCAGGTGATCGAGAAAGCCGAGGCCCGTCTGCACCGCGGCGCGGCCTTCGCCGTGGAGCCGAAGCGACAGGACGATGTCGGTCTCGGACGTTTGACGCTTGAGTTGTGCTTCGCCCTCGTTCATGTGCGCTCCTCTCCAACACTGCTATCCGGCCGGAATGCGCTCGGATCGACCTGGTATGCGCGCTCGATTGCCGCGGTAAGCCGCGCAAACGCGCGTTCGTCGCCCGGGCACGTGATGCGCAACGCGTTGTCCAGCCCGGGACGTTGCGGGAACCGCCGGACCGCGATGCCCGCCGCGGCCAGTCCGTCGCGGACGCGCCCGGCGTCGGCGAAGCGGGCGAGCACGAAATTCGCCTGCGACGGCAGCGGCCGGGCGCCGCAGCGCTGCAACACGTCGAACAACTGCTGCCGCTCCTGCCGCACGCGTCGCACGAAGGCGTCCATCTGCGCCTCGCCGGTTTCCAGCCGCCGGACGGCCAGCGCGAGCGACAGTCCGGAAGTCGGATACGGACTGCCCGCCGCCCGCAACCAGTCGATGATCGGTTCGGGGCCGATCGCGTAGCCGACCCGCAGGCCCGCCAGCCCCCACGCCTTCGAGCAACTCCGCACCGCGACGGCGTTGGGCAGCCGCAGCGTCGGCGCCATCAAATCCTCGTCGGCGAACTCGGCGTAGGCCAGGTCGACGATGAGTAGCACCTGCGGGGCTGCGGCGGCTAGTTTCTCCAGGTCGCGTGCGGTCGCGACGGTGCCGGTCGGGTTGTTCGGCGAGACGACGGCGATGGCGCCGGTGCGCGGCCCCACGGCGGACAATACCTGCATGGTCGGATACGGCCCCGATGGCCACGGGATTCGCACGTACGCCGCCCCAACCAGCGGCGGGTAGCGCTCCAGCATCTCAAACGTGGGCACCGGTAGGATCAACTCGCGCCCCGGCCCCAACGCCGCGCGACAGGCGCGGTCCAGCGCGTCGTCCGCGCCGGCCGTCACCACCACTTGGCCCGGGCTGACGCCGAAACGCGCGGCCAGCAGCGCCTCCAGCGGCTCCGTGCGCGGGTAGCGGCGTAGCGCTTCCGGGCCGAGCTCGGCGATGAGTTCGAGGAGCACCGTCGGCGGGGCGGCGCCCTCGTTGCCGTCCAGGTGCAGGTCGATGCGGCCCTCCGGCTTCGCCACGCGGTACGCCTCGACGCCGGCCACGCCCGGTGCCGGTCGGATCGAGATTGTCTGTATCTCTTTCATGTTCTACATCTCCGCGTTCGTCACGGCACGATCTGCGACGGCGCCGTGACGACCACGTCCGTCCCGCCGTGGGCCTTTAGCTCGGTGATCACGCTCGGGAGGCGGTCGCGCGGCACGGCCGCCTTGACGGCGTATCCCGCGCTGCCGTGCAGCGGAGAGATCGTCGGCTCGCGCATGCACGGCAGGATGGCGACGATGGCTTCGAGGCGGTCCGCCGGCACGTTCACTTCGAGCATCACCCGCTGCCGGGCGTCGAGGACGGACCGCAACAGCGTCACGAGCTGGGCGACGGCGTCGCGGCGCGCCGGGTCGTCCAGCACCGTCGGATTGGCGTACAGCCGGGTCGAGGACGACATCAGCTCCGCCACGATCTCCAGTCCGTTGGCCCGCAGGGTGGAGCCGGTGGCGGCGTTGTCGACGATGCAGTCGGCGTCCTCGGGCGGGAAGACCTCGGTGGCGCCGTAGGAGCGCACGAAGCGGGCTTCCAGCCCGGCCGTGCGAATCCAGGCCGTCGTGAGCCGCTCGTACTCCGAGGCGATGACGAGCGGACGCTGCGGCAGCCGGCCGTCGACCAGAATCTCCGCCGGGGCGGCAGCGACCAGCGTGACGGGGTCGAGGCCGGTGTCCAGCAGCTCGACGACGTTGACCGCGAGTTCCGCGACCCAGTCCGCGCCCGCGAAGCCCACGTCGCGCGAGCCGATGTGCAACATCTCGAGGATGTTCTGCGGCTTGAGGACCTTCGCCTCCAGCCCGGGCAGCGAGACGGCCGGCCGATAATCGCGCGGGCCGAAACGGAGGTGAATGCCGGCGTCGGCCAGCAGAGTAAAGACCGCTTCTTGCATGCGCCCCTTCGGCAGGGCGAGGCGGAGGGGGGCCAGTGCCGCACGCGTCAACATCCGGGGCTCCTTTAGCTTTCGAGCGGGCCCCGGCCGGCGGCGTCTGGACATAAAAAAACGACGCCGGCCAGGGCCGGCGTCGATGGTTGTCTACGGTTCGAGGAAGCTACACCATCACCCGGCCACGCGTTCTCCGTGGTGATGATGATGGTGCAAGCTGGCTCGTGTAACCTTCATTACAACCCATTCTAGCTCTTGTACCGGAAATGTCAAGCCTGATGTGGAGCGCTGCTCGGCCTGGGGTGTACCGCCGGATGGTCGCGGGTGGTGGGAATCAGAGCCCAGAGCGCCAGCGACGGGTTCCCGGCCAACGCGCGCCAACCGGAAACGCAACGCCCTGCGGCAACCGCGCGCTGGCGCTTGGGGCTCTGCTGGCCGGGTCCCACCCCGTACTGCGGGGCCGGCGACGAATCTCGGCCCCGGAGGCGGAGCGGGGCGCCGCACCCGAGCCGCGCGCGGCAGCACGCGAAGCTTGCGGCTGGCTGGTTGCGGGTCCGGTCGGGGAAAACGACACTCAGTCGTGGCCGCGAAAGGCGGCGTGTTGCCGCGCGAGGCCAAGCGGTGGTCGCAGGCGGCGCTCCCTGCCGGTCGCGGCTCGGACACGAACGGTTACCGGCGGAGGCACGCGCAAGCCGCTTGTCCGTCGATATTTGCCCGTGCCACCCAATCTCGTCGCACCCGCCAAAGGACTGGGGACGGGCGCGGCTGGCCGGGCAGGCGGCGCGCTGGCGGGGCAGTCGGCGACGCTGGAAAAGGGTACACTGGTGCAGCGGCGGCGGACGGACCGGGCGCGAACGCGCAGCGCCGCAGAAGGGCAGCGGAAAAAGGTGGCTGTCGCTAATAATCTGGTGACCGTCCCTAATAATCAGGGTTGCGACGCCGCGGCCCGCGTGTCGGCGGACACGGCGGAAGTGAAAAAGCTCGACCCGGAGGCGGCGGCCGCGGCGATAGGCGGCACGAAGCCCGGCAAGGTCGGCGGCAAGGCGACTGTGGCCGGCTGGTTCCAGGTGAAGCTGCTCGGCCTGGACGTGTTCGACCCGGCGACGATGGAGACCGACCACCGCCCCGGCGACGACGTGCCGTGCCGGCTTCTGGACACAGACTGCAACGGCCTGTGCTTCCACGTTTGCCAAGCGTTCTTCCCACGCACGGCGGCGTGGGACGACCTCAAGCGGGCGCTGAAGGGCGAGTACGACGACAGCGTATGGGAGCACCTCACCGGCACGACCAGCGCCCCATTCCAGCCCGGCGAGCACGGGCAGGTGGCGGTGAAGGTGATTGACGATCGGGGGAATGAGCTGATGGTGGTAGAGGCATTGCGGGAGGTTGAGCGTTGAAGCGATCGCCCCAGAACCTGTTCGAGTTCATGGCGACCGGCCTAGAGGCCACGGTTCGCGATGCCAACCCATGGTGGCGTGGTGAGCGGGTGTACGGCTTGCCCCCCATGCGGCGCTGGGCGTTCACGGTCGTACATGAGGGGTTGAAGAGGGGATTAACCCCCGCGGTCGTGCTCCGCGGTCCGCGTCAGGTCGGAAAGACAACGCTTCTGGCGCAGGTGATTGACCAACTACTTCAGGACGGCGTAGCGGCGAAGCGGATCTTCCGGGTTCAGTTCGACGACCTGCCGAGCCTGCGGAAGATCGAAATGCCGATCCTTGAGCTATGCCGCTGGTTTTCCGACCAGATCCTTCAGAAGTCGTTTAACCAGGCCGCCCATGATGGCGAGCAGGCGTTCATCATTCTGGATGAGGTACAGAACCTGCCAGACTGGGCGCCGCAACTGAAGCACTTGGTGGACATGAACCCGGTGCATGTTCTGACGACGGGGAGTTCCGCCTTGCGCATCGAAGCAGGCCGGGACAGTCTGGCGGGCCGGATTCAGACCATCGAAATGGGGCCGCTGTTGTTACGGGAAGTCGGGATGATCCGAGGCTTTGGCGCGGTGGAGGCGTTCCTGCCGCACAACGGGCTCGGGCCGCTGAAGGAGAAGGCCACTTGGCTGGAGCTACGGGCGTTTGGGGAGCACCACCTGGAATTCCGACAGCGCGCGCTGCGGGCGTATTCGGAGCGGGGTGCTTATCCCGTGGCCCAGGCGCGCCCGGACGAGCCGTGGGAGCGGGTTGCCGACTTCCTGAACGAGACGGTTATCAAGCGCGCCATTCAGCACGATCTGCGGATGGGGCCGCGCGGACAGAAGCGTGATGAAAACCTGCTCGCTGAAGTCTTTCGGCTGGCGTGCCGGTATATCGGGCAATCGCCAGCGCAGGCGCTCTACCTGGACGAGATCCGGCGCGCCATGGGCGCGAGTATCGGCTGGCAGCGCGTATTGGCGTATCTGAAGTTTTTGGATGGGACGCTGTTGATTCGGCTTATTGAACCGCTGGAGCTGCGTCTCAAGCGTCGGCGCGGGCCGTCGAAAGTTTGCCTGTCTGACCACACGTTGCGCGCGGCCTGGCTTCAGGAGGTCGTACCGTTGACGCGCGAGGAGCTGGACGCCGCGCCGCACCTGTCGGACCTGGCCGGGCGCGTGGCGGAGAGCACCGCAGGATACTTCTTCCGGTCCATCATCGGGTTGGACGTGGCGCACTTTCCGGAACGTGGGGCGGAACCCGAGGTCGATTTTGTGCTGACAATTGGCGAACAGCGCATCCCGGTGGAGGTCAAGTACCGGCGACGCATCGAGCACAAGGATACGGTGGGCCTGCGGACCTTCATTGAGAAGCCACACTACAACGCTCCCTTCGGATTGCTGGTTACGCTGCTGGATGAGCCCGGGAGCGAGGATCCCCGCATCGTCTCGTTGCCGCTGTCTACGCTGCTGATGTTGCGCTGAGGGTTGGTCGCGCATGAGTACGCTGAGGCTCCCAGATCGTGGTCGGAGGCCCCCGGGGCGAGGCGTTCTCTCGGGTTGTGGAGGCGCGAGCGTGAGCACATACGAAGTCCCGCAACCGATCCTCAACTCCCCCTTCGAGGAGCCGGCTTGGCACTGGTTCCTGGAGGAGGGCCAGCTGCCGGATAAGCGGCCGGGGCGGCGGCCAGCGGGGTACTTTTGCCGCGACCCGCACGCGCCGCAGCAGCCGGAGGCCGGAATGTCTGAATAACGTGGGACAGCCACGAATGGCATTAACTTAAGCCGCATCTTTCGGTCTGCGCAGGGCTTGGCGTAGTTTGGCGCGCGGGGTTGGGTCATCAAGGAGTACTCCGGCGGGCGGCGTTTGCGGACGCGGGCCCCGCACTGGCGTGCGGGGTTCGGACGACCCGCAGCCCGGCCGCGACGGGCGCTCGTTGGCGGGCGAGACGCCCACCCCCCCCGGGACCGCTCACTGCCGTGCGCGGCTCGGACACGGACGGTTCCCGCCGGCGGCGTCACTCTGCGAAAGTGGACGCATCCAGTGGCAGCCGCATCGTCGCTTCGTAGAACCGGGCAACCCACTGTGCGTCGAACGGCCCGAACCATCCCGTCAGAATCGGCTCCCGCTCGGCGGCCGACGTGGGAAAGTGACCGGCGCCGACATCGCGCAGCAGGGCCCCCAGGCCAGCGTGCTGCTCTTCCCGCAGGTAGTGCGCCAGCGCCCACGCCAACGGATAAGAGCGCCCGCCGGACCACGCTTCATCGTCCGCGAGGACACGCCGCACGTCGCCGAGCGTTTCCACTCCACCGCCGTACAGCTTGCGGAACTCGTACAGCCGGTAGCCATTCAGGGGCTCGAGCGGCCGGCCGGAGGCAGCAAGCGGCAGCTCGAAGAGCGTGGCGAGCCCTTCGGTGAGCCAGCGCGGGGCCGCAGCGGCGGAGGGGAACAAGCCGATGTTGAACTCGACCTGATGCGCGGCTTCGTGCTGGATGATGCTGCGCTCCAGCCAGGCCACGCGCCGCGCGACCCGGTCGCGCGCCGCGGGCTGGGTCTGGGCGACCTCCGCGCGGATGGCGACGACCGCCGGCGCCGTCTCGAGGTCGAAGAGGTATGTCCGGTTCGAGTTTGGATCGTAGAAGCCCAGCGCTTGCGGCGTGTCGGGCAGAAGGCGGTCAAGCTGCGACTTGAACTCGTCGCAGCGGGCGAAAAAGCACACTTCGAGTTTCCACGGCGGGCGGTGCACGGGCAGGTCCCACTCGCGGACGAGCCGGACGTGCGCCTGGTAAAGTGCTTCGAGACGCCGGCCCAGGGCCACGGCGCCGTCCGTGGGCCCGGTGTGCACGATCGTGAAGTGCGCGCTTTCGAAGAGGCGCGCCGCCGGCCCGGCGAGTTGGAGCATGTCCCGCCCGGCGTCTTCATTCGACGGCAGCAGCGGCAGGAGGTCGCGCCGGTCAGCCTGAGTCGGCGCCGTGGTCGCGGTTGAAGGCTGCGTGGCGCTGCGTGGCGGCACGCCGGCGACGCCAGCCCATGCCAGCAGACAAGCCCCCAGGCGACCAATCCACCGTGCTCGCGCGGTTACCACAGGACCCGTCAGCGACCGAAGATGTCCTCCGGCACGAGGGACGGCTTGAGCTGGAGCGAATCGAGGAATTTGTAGAACTTGTTGACCCACTCGTCGTTGACCACGCCGAAGATGTCCTCGAACTCCTTCTCGCGTTCCGTGTTGGTCATGCGGAAGTCCTCTTCGCGGCCGAAAACCGTTTGGAGGTACTTCCCATACCCATCGCGGTGCTCCTTCCACAGGTAGTACACCATCGCCCAACCCAGCGGGTAACTGGCGCCCACGTTGCCTTTCCCCACGCCCGAGTACCACACGTTGTTGTCGATCAGAAACAGCTTCCACTCGGCCGTCGACAATGGATGCGGTCCCCAGAACTTGCGCACCTGGTCGAGGCGTCCGTGGTTCAGGACGCCGAGGCTGGCCCCCGCCTGGGTCGGCGGGAACTCGAACATCATCGTCGTGCCTTCGATCAACCAGGTCGGCACGCTGCTCTCGCGCTCGTGGGCGTTCCGTGGGAACAGGCCGACGTTGAAGTGAATGTGGTGGCCGGTTTCGTGCTGGATCACCTCCAGATTCTGGAATTCCACCCAGCGCGCCACTTTGTTCCGCTCCTGCGCCGCCTGGTCGGCCGCCGCGTGTTTGGCGGCCTCGAGTCTCTGGGCGGCGGGCGGCCACGTTTCCATCTCGAAGAAGTGCGACCGGTTGATGTCCGACCGGTAGTACCCTAACACGCCCATGTCGACCGGCCCCCCCGTCCTCATCGAGTAAGACTGAAACTCGCTGTGCGTCCCGAAGTAGAAGATCTCGAGCTTGGATGACGGCTGGCGGGCCGGGATTCGCAGCATGCGCAGAAAACGCACGTTCCACGTCCACACGGATTCGAGCCGGGCGCCGAGCTGCCGGGCCGCCTTCACCGGCGACGTGTAGATCATCACGAAGTGCGGCTTGATCAGCAGGTTCTCCTGCTTCTCGGGCGGGACCCCTTCCTTCCACGTCAGGCCGGCTTTCGCGAACATGTCCTTGACGGCCCCCACGTCCAGCGCCAGCGGCGCTTCCAGGTCTTCCAGCTTTACGCCGACGACCGATTCGTCCACCTTGGCCACGATGTCCTTGAGAAGCTCCTCAATCTCCGCGTCCGAGATCGGTCGGCGCAAGGTCGATTCGAAGCCCGGCGACTCGCCGGGCGAGGCCGGCTTGCGCCCGTCGGGCTTCTCGTCGTCCAACGGTACAGTCGCTTTGATCGCGTCCTTGGGGATGATGACGATGATTCCGCCGGTCTTTTTGACTTCGAGCGAGCCATCGGGCAGTTGAGTCACTTCGCCTTCGACGGACCGTATCTCCTTGCCCGGCGCGTAGTAAAAAACGCGGCAGCGGCCCTTGGCCTCCGCCTTGTCCTGCGCTGCGGGTTTCTTCGGCGGCTCCGCGCCCGAAAGTGCTCCCGCTGCCAGCATGGCTATCGCCGCCAACGCCAGGATGCTCAGTGGCCGCTTCATGACACGCTATCCCTCGTGCCGCTGTCCTGCCCCCGAGTTTGTCCTATCCCTAACACGCCATTCTATGCGAGCGCCAGCGCGTTCCGCAACCGTCTCCGGCGGGGCCGGCGCCCGGTTACGCAAATCGTGCCGCGGGGTTACAATCGCCGCCGTGGCCAGAGCACGCCTTTGGGAGCACGTATGGAACGGACGCTGATTATCCTCAAGCCGGACGCGCTGCATCGGAATCTGGTGGGACGGATTCTGGCGCGGTTCGAGGACAAGGGGCTGCGCGTCGTCGCGCTCAAGATGCAATGGTCGTCGCGGGCGCAGGTGGAACGGCATTACGAGGTGCACCGCGGCAAGCCGTTTTACGCCGGGCTCGTCGAGTTCATGACCGCCGGGCCGGTGATCCTGGCGGTGCTCGAGGGGTCGCAGGCGATCACGGTCGTTCGCAACCTGCTGGGGGCGACGGATGGCCGCAAGGCGGCGCCCGGGACGATCCGCGGCGATTTCGGGCTGGACCAGCAGTATAACCTCGTGCACGCCAGCGATGGGCCGGAGACGGCCGAGACGGAAATCGAGCTGTTCTTCAAGCCGGACGAGATCGTCACGTACGAGCGTGCCACGGATCGCTGGGTGGCGCGTCCAAACAGCAAGTAACGCGGCATGTGCCGCGCGGGCCATGCTTGAAGTTGGAGGATGACCATGTCATGGGTGTCGCGCCGAGAAGTTCTGGGCTCCGCCGCCGTCGTCGGCGGATGGATGTTGTTTGGAGAGCACGCCGCGCTCGGGCAGGAGACGAAGCCCGCGCCGGTAGCCGGGGGTGTTGAAGAAGGCCCGTATCGGCTGCCGCCGCTGCCGTACGGGTATGCGGACCTGGAGCCGTTCCTGAGCGTGCAGACGCTGAAGCTGCATCACGACGTCCACCACGCCGGCTACGTGAAGGGCGCGAATGCGGCCGTCGCGGAATTGGCGGCGATTCGACAGGCCGGCGGGGCGGAGATCAAGCGGGTTCGCGCGGTCACGGACGACCTCGCGTTCAACCTGTCGGGTCACTTACTGCATGACCTGTACTGGAAGAGCATGACCAAGGGCGGCGGCGGGGAACCGCCGGCGGGCAGCGAGGCCGCCAAGTTGATCAAGCGCGACTTCGGCGCGCTCGAGGCCTTCCACGCGCATTTGTCCGCCGCGGCCGCCCAGGTGCACGGGAGCGGCTGGGGAATTCTGGCGTACGAGCCGGCGGCCCAGCGGCTGCTCGTGCTGGCGGCAGAGAAGCACGAGAACGTGGGCGTGTGGGGCGTGGTGCCGGTGCTGGCGCTGGATGTTTGGGAACATGCGTACTACCTCCAGTACCAGAACAAGCGAACCGACTACATCAAGGCGTTCGCGGAGGTCGTCAACTGGGCGACGGTCGAGGAGCGGCTGCAGATGGCCCTCAAGCTGGCGTGACGCGGCGGCCCGCGCACGCCCGCTACATCTGGCAATCGTAAATCAGGATTGCCGGGTCGCCGTTTGGGTCCCGCACGATGTAGGCCGGCGGCTGGGGCGGAGCCTTTTCTCCCGGGCGCAGCAAGAGCACCACGCGCTCGGGGCGGCCGGGGGTGCGCAGCCGTTCGAGAAACGCCAGCCGTTCCGGCTCGTACAGGAAATAGAACTTCCCGTAGCGGAGGTAGCGATCCCACGCCCCGCGGCTGTCGACCTCGCGGGGCTCTGCGAACCAGCGCTGCGGATCGTGCTGGAGCCAGACCGGCATGATCATCCAGGGCGTGTAGCCCGGACTGGGGCCCGCCGGAAAGCAGACCACGACGTCGACGTCCGCCAGCCGCGGCCGCAGCCAGTCGCAGGCGGCGAGTAGATCCTGGTGCGTCTCGTAGTAGACGGGCAGCTTTTTGGCCCGGGTGTGAAAGTACGCATCGAGAAAACGCACCTGGTCCGAGCCGATGGCCGCGAGGAGGGCGACAGCGGCCGCCAGCAGCGAGGTGCGCAGGTTCCTGGCGCGCAAAAGCGCGGCACACGCGCTGACGCCGAAGGCCGCGAGCAGGATCAGCACGCACAGGCCGGAGGCGGTGCGCGCGCTGTGCAAGCTGGGATGCCCGTTGAAGGCGTCGGCGATCGGGTAGCAGGGAATGCCGACGAGCAGCACGCGCGCGGCACCAGAAGTCCGCAGCCGGCGCGCCGCAAACGCGAGTCCGGCCAGCAGCGCCGGCGCCATGTAGCGCGGAAGAAAGCCGAACGGCTGCGCCCAAACGGCTTCGTCCGCGTCGCCGCTGGTGAACAGAAACTGCGGAGAAAAGTGCTCGGCGTATCGGTCCCACACCTTCGCGGCGCGTACTGCCAGCGGGTCGTCGCGCGACCAAATCCACGTCGTCTGCGCGCGTTTTCCGATGATGTGCGGCTCGGTGATGTGTTTGTACGCCAGCGGGCCGAGCGTGGCCGCGAGCGCGAGCAGCAAGCCTGCCAGGGCGCCTAGGCCGCGTCGCGTGCGGGCCAGGCGCAGCCACGCCGGGCACGTGACCAGCACGCACGCGGTCAGATAGAGGGGCAGGAATAGGCGCAAGGCTGCGTAGCCGTAGCAGCAGATGCCGGTCACCAGGCCGGCGATGACCGCGCGCCCTGGGCACGGCACGCGCTCGCCGCCATTCAGCGGCAGGCCCTTGACAGAGCTGCGCCCTGTGAAGGGCAGGCCAGCCCACAGCCAGGCCGCCAGGGGGGCCAGCGCGAGCAGCGGCGTAAGGGAGGTCTCGTTGCCGTAGCGGCTCAGTTGAATGTGAACCGGGCTGAGCGTGAGGAGGGCGGCAGCGGCCAAGCCCGTGCCGCGCCCGAAGAGTCGCGCGCCGACCCAGTAGATCAGCAGGATCGTCGCCAGGCCGCCGAGCGCGGCCGGCAATCGGCTCGTCCACAGGTTCATGCCGCCGAGGGCTTGGAACGGGAGCAATACGTAGGCGAACATGGGCGTGCGGTAGCCGCCGAGCTCCCGCATGTAGAAGATCGGCCAGCGGACGCCGACCTGATCGCAGCCGGTCTTGAGCAGGCACCAGGCATTCCAGGCGTTGGCCGCTTCGTCCTGGTGCAGCCCGGGCGGGAAGTGGTCGAGTTCCGGCAGACGAAGAATGCCCGCCAGGACGACGATGACAAACAGCCAGACCCGCGTCGCGCGGCGTCCGAGCTCGGGCGGCCCGGCGCCGAGCACTGGGCGGGTGCGATCCATCGTGGGCGGCATACGCGGATGCTACCCACCGGCCGGCGTCGAGAGAACGGCATGAAGCGGCGGATTCGCGGGCTCGACCCGGCGCCGAGCTTGGTTTAGAATAGACGCTTACCGCGGGTGGCTGGCGCGGATTCAGCGTGTATGAGGTCGAGGCGGTCATGAGCGCGAGTGCACCTGTTGCCATACAGAAACAGCCGAGTGCTGGGCCGCGCGCGCCGCGTCCGCTGAAGCCGGTTATCGATCGGCTGCTAATCATCGGGTTGGACGGGGCCACATTCTACGTGCTGGACCCGCTGATTCAGGCCGGGCGGATGCCCAACCTGCAGCGGTTCATCGCGGGCGGGGTGTCGGGGGTGCTGCGCTCGACGCAGCCGCCGATCACGCCGGCGGCGTGGACGACGTTCATGACCGGCAAGGGGCCGGGGCGGCACGGCATCCTCGATTTCGAGACCTACGACACGACGAAACATGCGCTGACGTTCAACAGCACGTACGAGATTCGCGAGCAGACGCTCTGGCAACTGCTGAGCGAGAAGGGGCTGCGGGTCGGCAGCATCAACGTGCCGATGACCTATCCGCCCAAGCCGGTGAACGGCTTCATGATCAGCGGCTTCGAGACGCCGAGCATCGACGCCCAGTTCACCTGGCCGCGCGAGTTGAAGGAGGAGATCTTCCGGGTCATCCCGAACTACAACTACCGGACGAACTGGCGGCGGACGGCGTTCGGCAAGCGGGCGCAGCTTGCCGAGAACCTGGAGTACATCGCCAACAGCTTCGATCAGGGGGCGCGGCTGACCACGTATTGCGGCGACAAGTTCGGGTGGGACGTGCAGATGGTGGTCTTCAAGCTGGTGGACAACCTCCAGCACAAGGCCTGGAAGTACCTCGACCCGCGCACGACGGCCCGTTACCCGTACGAGGCGGAGTTGGCCGCGCGCTGCTTCGAGCGGCTCGATCAGGTGCTGGGCGAGCTGCTGGAGTACGCCAACCGGAACGGCGCGTCCGTGCTGGTGATGTCCGACCACGGGCACGGGAGCCTGGACGGCAAGGCCCAGCCCAACCTGCTGCTGAAGCGCTGGGGCCACCTGGTGCTACGCAGCGGTTGGGAGCAGGCATCGACGCGCGCCGAGTACTGGCTGCATCGGCTCACGAAGGGCCGCGCGACGCGGTTCGAGCAGGGCAGCCGGGGAATCGAGCACGATCTCGCGGTCGACTGGACCCGCACGCGCGCCTGCGTGATGCACGCGGGCATCTACGGCTATCTCTACGTGAACCTCAAGGGGCGCGGGCCGCACGGCATCGTCGAGCCGCGCGACTATGCGAGTTTCCGGGACGACTTGGCCGCGCGGCTGCGCGCCGAGACGGTCGAGTCGCCTGACGGGCGGACGGTGCCGGTGTTCGAGCACGTCTGGAAGACCGAGGAGCTCTACAACTGCCGGCGCGAGGACAACCCCAACCTGCCGGACCTGCTCCTGGCGCCGCACCCCGGGTTCGCCGTGGTCCGCAAGATCCGCGGGCGCCACGCGGTGCGCTGGTGCTCGGTGGACCGGCTGGAAGGCACGCACCGCGTGGAGGGGATTCTGGCGCTCGGCGGGCCCAACGTCCGCCGCGGCGAACGGATCGAGGCGAACATCATCGACATCACGCCGACGGCGCTGGCCGCGCTGGGCTTGCGGGTGCCGGTGGACATGGAGGGGCGCGTGATCCGCGAGGCGTTCACCAAAGAGCTGGTCGTCGAGCCGGAACCGCCGGTCGAGAAGCTGCAGCGCACCGCCGAAGAAGCGTACACGCAGGAGGATCGGCGGATTCTGGAAAAGCGGCTGAGCGACCTGGGGTACCTCGAATAGGTGTGGCCAAAAGCACAGCGGCCGGCGCCAAGCGCCGGCCGCCGCACTCCACGGGGAAGGAACTTATGGTCTAAATCACCGTGCGTGAAACCGCGGCGCCGAGCCGAGCCGGCGTGTCCTCACGCCGGTTCGGCGGGCTGAGGACAGCCCGGCTCTGTTGCGGCATTGCGCACGGTGATTTAGTCCAGGAACTCCTTGACGCGGTCATAAAGCTCCGGCTCCTGGCTTTGGAAAGCCTCTTTGGTCTTGAACTGGTAGGCCTTCTCCTGGCCGTCCGTGGACGTCTTGACGTGGATTGTGCCGTCGTCGTCCACGTTGACGATTAAGGTCTCCGCGTGGCCAGGGCCGGCCTGGGCCTGCACGTGCACGCGGGTCTTCTCCGCGGCCTGGCGGGCCTTGTCCAGCGCCTCGTTGTAGTGGTCCACCGCGCCGTTCTGCGCTTCCTGTGCCCGCTTGAGAGCGTCCGTCAGCTTGCGGTGCACGTCAACCTGGAACTCCCGGCGGAGCTTCGCCTGATCGGGGAAGGGCCGCACCATCATGAAGTTGCCGTCCGAACTCGGCGCGTGGGGCGCGTAGATCTTGAACGCCTTCAGATCGCCTTCCTTCAGCGCATCCTCGTTGTCGTACGTCGCGGACGTTTCCTTGCCATCTGCGTCGGTGCGGGTTACCTCGATCTTCCCGTCAAGCGCGCGGTGAATCGCGGTCTTCTGGCCGTCTTCGTTCACCTGGAGGTTGAGCTCGATTTGAACGTCCCCCTCTTCACCCGTACCGCCGGACGTGTCCGGGCACGCCTTGGTGAACATGTCCGGCGTAAACAGCTTGCACTCGAACGGCTCGAGCTTCTTGAGAATATCCGGTACGCCGTTGAGCGCCCCCAGGTCCTCCAGATTCCAGTGTCCATTTGGGCCGAGCCGCAGC
>CAIWOY010000361.1 GCA_903914415.1 uncultured Phycisphaerales bacterium
CGCATCCCCAAATCTCGCTACGCCGAAACAGCGTGTTCGGCCGAGTTGGTCAGGATGCAGGCATGATAGGCGAGCGCGTTGTAGGCGGCAACATCGTGTGGCAGCGCGGAGGTCGTCCTCCCTGTACGGACTCCGCGGCGGCCGAGGCGCTCAGAGGTCTCGTCCCCACCCCCTCCCCATCCTTGCGATTTGTCGTAAGCCCGGCGACGCCGCGCGCGGCCTCACGCGGGCGTCGGCGCCTGGGTGCGTGCGGGCAGATCCGCCGTCGTCAGCGCGTCGCCTGCGGGCATCACGTCCGCGGCGTCGGCTACGGCGGTCTTGAGTTCGCCGCGCGACATTTCGGGCGCGTCTGCGGGTAGCACCGCGGCCGCCGCGGCGGGTGGGGCCGTGCCGGTCGGCGGCTGGGTGCTGCCGTTGCGTCGACGGGCGCGCGCGCTGGTGTCGCTCAAGGCCATACGGACTTCGGCGAACGCCTTCTTCACGCTGCCGAGCGCCGTCTCCGCGGTCCGCACCTGGTTGCGCAGCGACGCGACTTCGGACTCGTAGAAGCGGCGTTGCTCGACCAGCCGGGCGTTCTCGCGCTCGAGATGGGCGATTTGTGCCTGGAGACTCTTGCGCTCGGTGCGCAGCCCCTCGACCTTCTCGCTCAGCAGGTCCTGCACTTGCGCCAGCTCGCGGACCCGCTCCTCGGCCGCCCGAGCATTCGTCTGAAACTGGTTGCGCTCTCCCGCGGCCTGTTCGAACGCGGCGCGCGTCTGCTGCACCTCCACCTGCAGTGCGGCCCGCTCCTCCGCCAGATCGCGCTGCTGCCGTTCCAGCGCGTCGACCTTGCCGGAGAGGCTTGTGCAGTCGGCCCGCAGCCCGTCCCGCTCCCGCCGTACGCCCCACAACTCGTCCAACTGCTTCTGGGCGTGCTTCAACTCGCTCCTGAGGTCGTCGCGCTCCCGCTCCGCCGCGACGAGCGTTTCCTTGACCCGCTCGGCCGCGGCGTGGGCGTCGCGCAGCTCCTCTTCCAGCGCAGCAGCCTGCTGGCGCGCTGTTTCGAGCGACTCGATCCGCGTCTGGAGCGTCACCGCCTGCCACTCGAGCTCCTGGACCCGCGCGCTGGCGGCCTGGAGCTTCTCCGCCCCGGCGGCCAGCTCCCGCTCGAGCTTCTCGCGTCGCTCCTGGTCGCGGTCGAGCTGGTCTTCCAGCTCGTTGATCACCGCCAGCACGTCGTTGCGCTCGTCCACGAACGCTTCCTGCAACGCCGGCACCGACCGCGGGCTCCCGGCGGCGGCGGCGCGCTGCAATCGCTGCTTGGCCAGTTGCCCGGGCGTGACGACATCGCCGTTGGGCAATGGGCTCGCCGGCCGGGGGGTCGTGCGGGAAGTGCGGTCACCGTTGCCGTCGTGCCGCACGCGGGGATGATTGTGTTCCATGGCTTTCGCTTCCTTGCATTGACGCTTGGGCAGGGCTTGCGCGTGCGGGCGTCCTCCAGGTGCGCAGGCCCGGAAACGCGTGGCCCGGAAGGCCGGCGCCGTCAATCGTTATCGGTGTTCCCCCGAGCCGTTTGGTGCCCGGCCCCGACCCAGGCGCAAAAACTGCGATGGCCCTCTGGCCGCTACGGCGCCGGCGGGCCGCGGCTGCCATCCGTGTCGCCTTCCGCCTCCTTCTGCATGTCGTCCCGCGCCCGGCGTTTGGCGCGGAGCAGGCGCGAAGTGTAGTCCGCCTCCGATTGAGCCGGCTTCTTGCTGGTCGGACGCGCCACGACCGGTACATCCTGCTGCGTCGCTCCGCCCAGCGCGCGGCCAAGGTCCTCCGTGGCCTTCTCGTCCGGCGTGGGAGCTTCGTACCGGGCGGTCGGGGCCGGACCCGCGCCTGGCGTCTCGGCCGCCGGCGCACCGGCCGCCTTCTGCTGCTCCCGCAGGCGCTCGCGCGTGCCCTTCAGCGTGGTGAGCACCGCGACCGCCTCGCTCGCCGGCCGACCGCGCCCGGCCAACTCCGCGATGAACCCGCGGACCTTGCGGTACACCTCGAACGGGTTGATCGCGATCCGGCGGATGGCGACGTCCAGGAGAAAGAGCACCAGCATCCAGCGCAGGAGCGTCTCCCACATGACGTGGCGGGTCTCCGCTTTCTGCAGGCCCGTGCGGTCGAACACCTTGCCCGTGTCCGCGGCGCCGAGCGTCCGCCCGCCCGTCCGCGCCCGCAGCTCCTCCAACAGCGGCAGATTCGCGTGCGTCTGGCTGTACTCCGGCGAATACGCGACGGTAACGCCCGTGCGCAGGCTGCCGCTGACGGCGTCCTTCCCGTGCCCCATCGAATAGGCCAGGTTGACGATGTAGTTGCCGCGCTCGCGTGCGTCGAACTCCGCCTCGTACCGCCCCGGCCCCGTCTGCGTCAGCCGCAACGCCTGCGCCTCCTGCTCGGGCGTCAGCAGCTTTCCGCGGATGTCCATGAAGTTGACCACGTCGGCGTTCTTATCGAGCGCGTCGATGCGTAGCCGCGCCTTCCCGCCCTGTACGGATGTGGTCACGTCGAACGCCGCCGCCTCCGACTGCCGTGACGCCCACCGCACGATCTGGGCCCACAGCTTGCTGAACTTCGGCCACGCGGTCCAATTCGGCCCCCACTGTGGCCACAGCCCGCTCGTGAACGCCACCGTCTTGCCGAGCCCCGCCTGCCAGTGTGCCAGGATCGGGTCGTCGCCCTCCTGCGACTTCCGCACGATCGGCACCAGCGCCGCCTGCTTCGCCGTCGTCAGCACGAACCCACGCAGTTGGGGCAGCCGCTCCCCGGCGATCCCCGGCACCAGCGGCGAAAGCGGGTTCACGAGCGCCGGGTCGAACTCGCCCTCCTGGATCAGCGAGCGCTGTACGGTGCGGGCTTCCTTGATGAAGATCTGCGGCAGCTTGCTGTGATCGTTCGTGCGATAGAACGTCCCGCCGGTCGATTCGGCGATCCAAATCGCCTTATCTTCCATGATCGCGTGGCCGCCGTAGCCGATCGCGATGGTCGTGCATGTGATGCCGTGCTTCTTCATCGCGTTAACGAGGTCCTGGCGCGGGGCCTGCGGGTCGAAGTCGGAGATGACGATCATGTGCTTGGGTCCGACATCCTTGCGCTGGATCAGGGCTTCGACGCCCGGCCGCATGACTTCGTCCAGGTCGGGCAGGTCGCCCATGTCCATCCGCTTGATGGCGTTGATGATCGGCGTGCGGGCGCCGACCTCCTGGAGCGGCACGACCCAGTTCTTCATCTCCGGGCCCTGCCACCGCCACGCCAGGACGCCGATCAGGTCGCGGCTGCTGAGCGTCTTGACGGCCTCGATCGCGCTGCGTTCGCCGAGGTGGTTGCCCTCGGGGATTTCGCAGGCGTGCATGACGAGCACGAGGGCGCCCTTGAGGAACTCCTTGCGGTGCTTCACGTCGAAGCTGACCGGCATGACCTCCTCGACCGGGCTGCCCAGCCACCCGCCCGCCCCGAACGAGTCCCCGCCGCCGATCATCACCAGCCCGCCGCCCAAATCGCGGACGTACGTCGCCAGCGCCAGCTTCTCCTCGTCGCGCAGGTCGCCCGCGGGCACGTTGGCGAGCACGACGAGCGAGTAATCAAGCAGGCGCACCTGGTCGAGTGGATTGCTGCCGGCGACCTCCACCTCGCACAACAGCTTCTCGGCCTCCAGCGCGTCCTTCAGGATCGGGGCCGACGGGTGGTCCGACTTCTCGTCCTCCGTCGTCGTCAAAATCAGGATGCGGCCCTGCCCCGACACCACCGTGAACGCCTGCCCGACGTTGTTCTCCTCGATCGTGTCGGTCCCGGGCTCGTCCGGTACGAACTGGGCCTTGAAGCGATGCACGCCCGCCACCCGCAGCGGCACGGCGATGATCTGGCGGTTCGGCCCCGGTTCGAGCTGCACCGCTCGCCCGCTGCCGGGGGCTTCGCCGTTCAGGTCGAGCAGCGCGTCGTTGTGCCACAGCAGGATCTTGCCGCTGCACGCGCTCTGCGACCGCAGCACGAGCTGTAGGTTGACGGTCTCGTCGGCGTTCGCCATGGGCGGGGCCTTGAGCTGCTCCAGCACGACCTCGTTCGTGTGCTCGTACTGCAGCGGCAACACGTCGATCGGCACGCCCGCGGCGGTGTACGGCCGGGCCTCTTCGAGCACGTCCCCGAGGTTCTCGTTCCCGTCCGACGCCACTACGACCCGCGCGGCGGCGTTCGACGGCAGCAGGGCCAGCGCCAGTCGGGCGGCGGCGGCGAGGCTGGTCTGATCCGGGTCGCCGGGCTCGGTGATGCCGCTGATTTCGAGCGTCCGCATCGGGCGCTGCTCGATGCCGGCGACGCCGTCAAAGGCGATCACGCCGAGGCGGTCGTCGGCGCGCAGGCTGTCGCTGGCGTGCTTGAGATACTTGAACGCTTCGCGCTGGAGGTCCTGCGGCACGCTCTTGGAGCGGTCCATGAGGAAGATGACCGAGAGGTCGTTGACGCGCTGCGTCCGCTGTGCCCCCGCCAGCGCCAGGATCATCGCCAGCACGACCAGGCAGCGCGCCGCGATCGCCAGGTGCCGCCGCCATCGGCCCAGCCCCGCCAGCGACCGGTACGACAACGCCGGCAGCAGCGGGATCAGCGCCAGCAGCGCCAAGTATCCCGGCGACTCAAAGCGCAGCCACGCCAGCGGACCCATTCGCGCACCTTACACGCACTCTATCGCGCCGCGCGCCCCCCTCCAATCCAAAATCCAGGATCGAAAACGTCCGCCCTACGTCCCCCGCGCCCTATACCCCTTGATCACCGCCTCCACGACCTCCCTGTGCACCGTGTACGTCAGCATCTTCAGCTTCACGTAATCCTCGCGATAGAAGAGGTACCCCTTCGCCGCCCCGCACTGCGCCTCGTTCGACGAGTCCTTGATCAAGAACCAGTCGTAATCCCCCACGTGCGTCATCCCCACCAGGTGGATGTCGTGGTCGTCGTCCGTCGTCTTGTTGAAGATCCGCAGCTCGCGCGCCGCCGTGTCGATGTACTCCCGCGGAATGTCGAAGCTCGGCACGATCGCGACCCCCGCGCACCCGTCGTACCCCGGCTCCGACGTGTCCCCGTTCAGCCGCACCGTGTACCCGTGCTCCGCTGCGTACCGCAGCACGCCGTAGAACTCATCCAGCGGCACGTTGTAGTACGCCTCGTGCCACCAGTTCGCCGTGACCTTGTACTCCCCATATTCGTGCGCCGGCGTCGCCAGCGTCGACATCACGCTCACGTAGTCCTCGAACTTCAGCTTCAGCACGTCCGCCAGAAAACCCGCCGGCGTCATCTCCGCCCCCTCAAACGTGAACCGCTCCGGCGGCCGACCCATGTACTTGTCCAAAATGAGCCGCAGCGACTCCACGACCAGCTCCTCGTTCCACAGCTCGTGCTGCCGCACCTGCTCCAGGTACGCCTTCAGCTCGTCGAGCATGTCGTTATCGTCGAACCGCCCGTCCGGGTCGCGCGTGCCCCGGTACGCCTCCGCCGGCACCACCCCGTACCGCGCCCACACCCGCGGCACGACCGTCCCCTCGGACCCGGCGTCAAAGTACGACGCCCCACGCTGCTGCACGTACCGCCTGGCCTTCTCGACGTACTCGAAGTACACCGTGTGCATCTCCGACAGCTTGATCTTCCGCCCGCTCAGCCGCGCCACCTCCGACTCGAAGAACGACGTCGTGCTGTGCGCCCAACAGTTCCCGGTCCGAAACTGCCGCACCGGCGGAAAGTGAAACGCCGGATGGCAATCCTCCGGCGACGCCGGTTTTTCGACCCCCGCGAAGTCGCACCGCAGCTCCCGCTCATCGTCCTTCTTCTTCGCGGCCTCGTCGCGCTGCGTCGCCCGAATCTTCGCCGTCTGCGCCTCCCGCGCCTCCCGTTCCCGCCGGCTCTTCTCCTTCATCTCCGCGACGACGGGGTCTTTGTACCCCGGCACGTACCGCGCGCTCTGCTGCGCTCCACGCTCCGCCAAGCCCGCGGCGAGCAGGACGACGGAGCAAACACACAGCGCGATAAACAGGCGACCTAACGGCGTCATGGGCTTCTCCTAGTCCGCGGCGCGCGTTTGCACCGCTGCGCGCCGGCGGCGCGCATCGTATCCGAACGGACACCGTGAGGAAGCGGCGCGCGGCGGTGTGGGCGCGCAGGGGGAGCGCGGAAGGCGGCCAGAACCGGCTATTTCGGCGACAAGCGCGCTTCGGATAAGCGCGCTTCGGACGAGCGTGGTGCGGGTCCGTAATCGGAATGTGTTTTGGTGTCCCCGGTCCCCAGGGTGGGCGGCGTTGTGCAGGCGACGACGACGTGTCACCAGCAATGGCCAATCGTCGGCCAGCGGGGCCGAACGAATCGCGTCGCGGACAGCGCGGTCAACATGCGGATGGCAAGCAGCGGTCGGCTTTCAGCTCTCAGCTTTCAGCTAGTGCAGTGACGCGAAGAAATCTGAACGTAAGCGGAGCAGGCCGCCGGGCCTGCGCGGGCAGGCAGGGACGCCTGCCCCACTCCAGTAATGTCGCGGTTTTTGTGAGGCAGTACACTAGCGGCGGGCAGAACATGCCGACGCAAAGGGCCGTCGGCGTGGCACGCGCGCAAGGACGAAGCGGCTTGCCGGGTTTGGCCGGCGTGAGCGACGCCGGCG
>CAIWOY010000362.1 GCA_903914415.1 uncultured Phycisphaerales bacterium
GGTTGTGAAATCGCCAACGATGTGCGCGGGCCACCAGTGCAGCCGGCCGTCGCAGTTCATCGTGTAGGTTGGCTCATCCCAGGTGATGCTGTTCATGCTGAGGGCCGTGTCGCCATCGGCGGCGCAGTTCCAGCCTTTGATATCCGCGGCGGCCAGTGGGACTAGCACCAGCAGCACAACGCAGGCACTCAAAGTTGACAGCTTCATATACACTCCTCCTCGACTACAATGTCGCCCGATGTGGGGCTTCCTTCTCCGAGCCGCGTGGCGCGCGGCACCAACTGTCTCCTCTAACTCCTCACGCAACCGCCATTTTATCAGAAGGAACCGCTGGCTTCAAGCGGAAAGACCAATGCGTGCTCCATGATCGCCCGGAAACAGAGCGGATTACGGACGCAGCGCCGCCAAGCGCGTACGAACGTCGCAAGTGCCTGTACGTGAACACGTTGTGTCGCGTCGGACAAATCTGGGGTATTGCGGGTCGTGTTTTGCCACAATTGCTTGCGCGCGGGCGGCCGCAATTCTCTTTCCGAATTGCAACGGAAATGCGCCCGCCTTGGAGCCTAAAAGCCAGCCGCCGCTCCGCGGGGCGCGGCTCCCGGGCGGGGGCCAAGGTCGAACACGCCTGCCGCCCCACGCCGTTTACGGGCATATCGTCCCGATCACCGCCACAAACGGATCGATGTCCGCGAAATTGACGTGCTTGTCATGGTTGCAGTCCGCGTTCAACCAGGGGCAGTCGGGGTGATGGTGAATCCAGGCGGACTCGCCGGCGAGGGCCTCGACGAACGGGTCGATGTCGGCAAAAGTCACTCGCTTGTCGCAGTTCATGTCGCCGGCGCACACCTGCGGGCACGGGTTGGGCCAGCACGTCGTCCACTCGCCGTGCCAAATGCCGGAGCACGACGATTGGTGGAGGATCTGACAAGTCCCGTCGCTGAAGCAGCAGGCCCCCGGGAGCAGGGATTCGCACAGCACGGGTGTGCAAATCACGCCCGGCCCCATCCACGTGCCACCGCACTGGCTCTGCTGAGTCATCGTGCAGAGCAGGCCGACGCAGCACGCGCCGGTCGGCGGCGGGCAAGGGTTGGTCGGCGTGCAGGTCGTGCCAGCCCCTTGCCAGACGCCGCTGCAATTGGCCTGTGTCACGAGCGTGCACGAGCCGTCCGGGAAGCAACAGGCGCCGGTCGGCTGCGGGCAGGGGTTCGGCGAGCAGGTCGACCATTCGCCGTGCCACGTTCCTGTGCAGGCGGACTGTAGGACGAGCGTGCAGGATCCATCCGTGAAGCAGCAGGCGCCCGGCTGGGGGCAGGGGTTCGGCGAGCAGGTCGTGCCCAAGCCGAGCCAACTGCCGGTGCAGTCGGCCTGCGTGGTCATCCCGCAATTGCCGTCCGCATGACAGCAGGCGCCGCCGAAGATGAACCGCACCCGCGGCACCGCGGCGAAGCGCGCGCACTCGGTGCACGTCGTCCAGTTCAGCGGATCGGCGCTGGTGGGGCACACGCAGTTGTTGCAGGCCATCATCAATGTGCGCAGGTCCCCCGTGCCGTACGTCGTCAGACCGGTTTCGCTGCCGGGCGCCGTGGAGCTGTTGTACGAAAAGTCCGCGAGGAGGTTCGCGGGGCTGACGTTCGGCGTGTACGCGAACGGCGTGCTGAACATGAAGGTCTGCCAGCCGGGCGCGATCGGCCGGTTCGCGTGGTAGCAGAGGGTCCAGCCGGTGTTGATGAACGAGTCGTTGGTGAGCGCCGATAGATTGGTTTCTTGTAGCCGAACGGTCAGGTTGTCCATCGTGTATGTGCCGATCATGTAGCACGACACGCCGACGATCGTGCCGCCGTCGCAGGGAAACTCGGAGGCGAAGTAGATGGACATGACGCGCGCGTCGCTGGCGAGGCCGTAGAGCTGGGGACCGTCGGCGCCGCTTAGCTCGACTATGGCGGGGCAGGTGGCGCGCGCGTGCGGCGCGCCAAGCACGAGGCCGATGCAGCCGAGCAGCGCGCCGAGCGTCCGCCTGACTTGTGTCGCGTTCATCTCAGGAGCTCCCGTGATCCCCCGGGGCGTGCGCTGGGCGAGGCACAGCTACACGCTCCGCGCTGTGGCTGGCGGCATTGTGCCGTTGGATGCAACTCTCCGCTCCAGACCGGCGTCCCGCGAAACCCTGGCCGTGGGATTCTCGTGCGGTCGCCACAGTCCGTTAATTTACGGCAAGAACGGCCCTAAAGCAACTGGAATCCTGCGTTTGTGCACGCTCTGGAAGCCGCGGTGACGGCGCAGGCAGCCGCGGGCGGGCGCAGGGCGCGCCGCCCGCGGAGACCAGCAACTCGCTGTCGGAACGGCTCCTACGGGCACGTCGTCCCGATCACGGCCACGAAGGGGTCAATGTCCGCGAACGTGACCGTGCCGCTGTGGTTGCAGTCGGCGTTGAGCCAGGGGCAGCCGGGGTGGTTCTGGTTCCAGGCCGACTCGCCGGCGAGCGCTTCGACGAACAGGTCGATGTCGGCGAAAGTCGCGCGGCCGTCGCAGTTCATGTCGCCCGGGCAGATCGCCGGGCCGGCGACGCCGCTGACCCAGAAGCCACCGGTGAGCTCGAACCCGCCGCCGGTCATGGCGCCGGCGTCGGGCTGGCCGATGGTGCCGGAGAGCTCGAATCCGCCGCCGGTGCTCCACATCTGCCCGCCGCCGTCGACGGTCCACCAATCGAGCGCGTAGTTGTCGGCCAGCAGAACCGCCGGGCCGAGGCACGCCAGGGCGATGAACACTCGCGTGATGTAACGTGTGCTGAACATGATTTGGTCTCCGTTATGGATGAGGATGCGCTTGGGGCGCACCCGACGTTGAATCAGTGCGATATCTTGACCGTAGCCCGATAGGCGATCCCGTATGGCCGGCCCGTGAAGACCGTGATGCGCAGGATCGGATACTGGGGGCTGCTGTAGGCGAAGCTCACGGCGGGGGGGGCGGTCGAGACCGTGTGCAACTGCGTAAAGTACACGAGCCCGGCGCCGCGCTGCTTGCCGACGATGGCCATGGAGTAGGCCGAGCCCATGAACGTGTGCGGATAATACGAATCGTAGTCCAGGCTGACGAACACCTCGACCTTGACCACGAAGTTGTCGGCCTGCCAGGACCACACCAGCGAAGACGGCACGTCGACGTAGAAGTTCCCGTTGGGGTCGAGCTGGCCCTCGGCCGTTAGCACAGACATCTGCCCGTTGCCCGGGCCGGAATCGTTCTGCGTGATCGTGCCGCCGGCAATCTCAAGCGCGGTGCGCGGCGATTCCGTGCCGATGCCGACCTTCGCCTCGGTCGTCACATTGCCGGTCGCGTGCACGTCGCCGACGAAGTACCCGCCGTAGTTCGTGGTGCCGTTCAAAGCTGTACCGTAAACGCCATAATTCGTGGTGGTGCCGCCCGCCCATCCTCGGACGCCGAAGTTCATGTAACCGTCCGAGGCGCTGCCGTTGACGCCAGCATTCCAGCCGCTGCCCATCGCCGAGCCGTCTACACCGAAGTTCAGGTAGCTGCCATCCCGCGCATTGCCGGCGACTCCGTAATTCTCGTTACTGCCCTGCGCGTTGCCAACCACGCCGTAATTCTCGCCGCTTCCGCCCTGGACGGTGCCCTGGACGCCCATGTAGAGCGCGCTACCGCTCGGGGCTACCTGACCGACGATACCTTTCTCTCCGCCCTGGGCGACGATCCCGGTTCCGAAATCCGGGGTAGTGAATTGATTGACCACCAGCGCGGGCATCCAGTCGTTGGGATTGGTCTTCTCGATCCGCGCGGCACTGGTCCCCCAGGCAGTCCCGGTCACGTGCAGACGCTCGGTCGGGGCCGTCGTTCCGATGCCCACCTTCCCACCTGTGTATGCGAGCGTGCCCGCGCCGCCCGTGGTCCAGGGCGCCAGGGCGTACAACGCGTACGGCGTCGGCTTCAGTTCCTGCCGCGGCGTCAGCGTTGTGTAGGCGGTGATGTTGTTCGGGTCGTGCGGGCTACGCACGGCGATTTCGAGCCACCGAGCATCGCCGGCGAAGGCACCGCTGCCAAAGTCCAGCGGGACGGTGAACAACCCGTGATCGACGGTCACGTTGCTCGCGTTGACCGTCGCGCCCACCTGCCCGCCGGCCGCCAGCGCGTTCCACAGGCTGAATTGGAAGTCGGCAGTGGCGTTCAGCGCCGTGCCGGCTTTCTTGACCTGTCCCTGGTAGGTGAACGCCGTGCCGGCCGGCGTCTGAGCGTTCAGCGCACAGGCCGCCGCCATCAATACCAGGACACAAAACAATCTGGTCACCTTCGGATTCATCAGCGGTCTCCTTCATGCTCCTGCGTCAACTTTGCCACGGTGTTTTCCACAGCAGCTAAACGCTGCTCCAACTTGTCGTTCCGCTCCTGCACCGCCGCGGTCTGGGCGTCTTTTTCGCACCGCAGCGCGGCGATCTGCTGTTGTTGCGACTTGACGACGCCGAGGAGGTACAGGGCGATCTTGTCGTACTTGACGGCGTCGGGCTGGCCGTCGGCGTCGCAGATCACAAGGTCGGGTAAGACGGTGGCCACGTCTTCCGCGACCAGGCCGATGTCCGGCTCGCCGGTCGAGTTCCACTGGAAGGTCACCGGGCGCAGATCCAGAACGGGGTCGGCGGCGGCCGGCAAGTCGGCGACGTTGTGCTTGTAGCGCCGGCTGGAGCTCGACTTCCAGAGCTTGCCACCGGCGTCGGCCACGACGGTGGTGCCACTGCCGGCGGCGATGCCGCGCAGGCGCGCCGTGCCGCTGCTGTCCAATCTCTCCGACGGGTCGGTGACGCCGGCCCCGACATTGCCAGAGAAGTAGCCGCGCCCCGTGAAGTACCCCGCATAGCCGTTGCCGGCGGTGCAATTCGCGTATACGCCATAGCTCACGTCGTTCGGATCGCCGCCGTAGGTGGCGCTGGCGTAGACCGCCGTGCCCTTGTTGCCGGCGGCGGTGAAGTATCCGCCGTAGTTTGCGGCGTCCAGCCCCCCCATGCCTGGCCCCCCGATCGCGGTGGCGGTGCCGCACACGCCGCGGCCGTAAGCCCCCGCGGAGGTGAAGTATCCGCCGTACGAGATGTCGGTCGGGCCCCAGTATACGACGGGTGCCGTGCCCATAATCGCCGTGCCAGTACCGTAGTTTGTAGCCTGGACAATGGGCAGGCTGACCACTGGGGTGTTACCAAGCGCGCTGAGGGCCGGTTGAAAGTTCGCCGTCTCCGTGGTGACGTTTGTGTTCGGATCCACGCGCAGGTGCTCGGTTCCGTTGACTTTGACGACCAGCGGTGTGTTGTCCGTGGTCCCAAGGAAGTTGACGTTGGGATCAGTGCCGGCGTTGCCGGTCAGTTTCCAGCCGGTGACTGCCGCCGCCGTCTGCGTTGTGCCGTCGGGGAACTTGAACCCCGCAGACTTGGACTCGATCGCCCCGTTGACGGTGAGTGGCGAGGTGGGGGCGTTGGTGCCGATGCCCACGCCACCCGCGGCACGAACGAGGAACTGGTTCGGATGGGTGGAGGCGAAGGAGTTGTTGGGGTCACTGGCATCCGCCCACACGAATGTCCCGTCCTGGTGGGCGCCCGCGCTGCGGCCGGCCGCGAAGCTCCAGTACCCCTCTGCGACGTTGTTTTCACCGCCGGCCACAATGCTGTCCGCTCCACTTGCCGTGTTCGCGCCGCCTCCCGCGACAACGCTGCCACCTCCGCTGGCGACGTTGCTGTACCCGCCGACCACGGCGCTGAATACCTGGCTGGCTTGGTTGTACTGCCCGCCGCCCACGAAGCTCTCTAAGGCGCTGGCTTGGTTACCCAAACCACCGACAACGACGCTCCGGTTGCCGCTGGCATCGTTGTTATCGCCACCGCCCACCATGCCCCCGGAGCCGGCGGCGACATTGAACTCCCCACCCGCGACTGTGCTGTAATCTCCCGTCGCCTCGTTGACGAATCCACCCCCGACAGTGGCGTGGGCGCCGGTTCCATCATTGGGGCCGGCTTGGTTGTCTCTGCCGCCGCCAACTGCCCCGTACGAATGCCTCACGCGGTTCTGGTAAACAGGCCCTCCGCCGCCGGCAATCGTGGCACCGACGACGTTCGGGTCCACCCAGTTCCCGCTGTACCCGCCGATGACGTTCGGGCTGGTTGCATTTTGCTCAGTCCGTACGCCCGGCAAAGCCAGCGCATACGGCGTCGGCGTCAGTTCCTGCCGCGGGCTGAGGGCGGTATAGACGCCGCTGCCGCTCGGTGAGCGGACCGCAATCGCCAGCCACCGCGCCTGCCCAGTGAAGGCGTTCGGTCCGAAGTCCAGCCAGGCCGTAAACAGGCCCTTGTTGACGTCGATCGGTGCCGGGTTCCCGCCGAGGCCGTCAAACGTCAGCGTCGGACCCACCTGGACCCCGTTCGGGTCGCCATCGTAGAGCCGAAACACAAAGTCCGCCCAGCCATCGACCGGCGCCCCAGCCTTCTTGAGCTGCCCCTGGTATGTGAATGCTGTGCCAAGTGCAGTTTGCGCCTGCACGTTGCCGACGACCAGCACGGCGCTCACGATGGCCGCCCATACCATTGCACGTTGTCGCATGTGATCTCTCCTCGTGGGTTGGAAACCTCTCCCGGTAACGGCCGCGCGGCCTCGCGCGCAGCGTTTGGTCACGGTGCGTTGCTTCGTTTGCTCCGATCCTCCGCCTCGAGCCATGCACCTGCTATGCCGTGCCTGACGCGCGGACCCCGGGCGACGACGCTGCCCGGTA
>CAIWOY010000363.1 GCA_903914415.1 uncultured Phycisphaerales bacterium
CCACCGTTGTTCCCCACAACGGCGCCGGCGTCGCTCACGCCGGCCAAACCCGGCAATCCGCCGCACGTAGGGCAGGTCGCGTCTGTGTGCGACCTGCCGGACGCCTTCCCGCGGCCTTTGCCATCCCCATGTTGCCCGCGCTGTCCGCGACGCGATTCGTTCGGCCCCGCTGGCCGACGATTGGCCATTGCCTGGTGACACGTCGTCGTCGCCTGCACAACGCCGCCCACCATGAGGACAGGGGATCTCAAAAAGACATTCCGATTCCGGACCCGCTCACGGACCCGAACCGCGCCTGTCCGAAGCGCGCTGGTCGCCGAAAAAGCGGGTTCCGGCCACCTTTCGCGCCTCCGCTGCGCGCCCACACCACCGTGCGTGGCGCGGAAGCGGTGCCCTCAGTTGCAGCCGGTTGCTGCGCTCGGCCCAACGGCTATACTTGAGCGACCTTCGTCCTGCCGCCCGACGTGGCGGCGGACGCTAGAAAGCAGATTCATGCGGCTGCTCATCATCGGGGACATCGTGGGGCGGCCGGGCAAGCACGTGTGTTCGCAGGTCATTCCCGCGCTCGTGCGCGAGCGCAGCATCGACCTGGTCATCGCCAACGCGGAGAACGCCGCCGCGGGCAGCGGCCTGACCACGCCCATGTTCGCCAAGCTGCGGCACTATGGCGTGGACGTGTGCACGATGGGCGACCACGTGTACAAGCGGCACGAGACGCTCGCCTTGCTCGAGTCGTCCGACCGCGTGGTGCGGCCGGCGAACCTGCCGCGCGAGGCGACCGGACGCGAGCTGGCGATCGTCACCGCCCGCAACGGGGCGCGGGTGGCGGTGTTCACCGTGCTGGGACGCACGTACATGAACATCCGGGCGGACTGCCCGTTTCACGCCGCCGACCGCATCCTGGGCTCGCTCCCGTCCGACGTGACGACCGTCATTTGCGACGTGCACGCCGAGACGACCAGCGAGAAGGTCGCCCTGGGCTGGTATCTGGACGGGCGGGTCACCGCGGTGGTCGGGACGCACACGCACATTCAAACCGCCGATGAGCGGATTCTGCCGCGCGGGACGGCGTACATCACGGACCTCGGCATGACCGGGCCGTACGACTCCGTGCTCGGACGCGATCGCTACGCGGTGGTCACGTCGCTGGTCACCGGCGTGCCGCACCCGTACAACGTGGCGACGGACGACGTGCGGCTGTGCGGCGTGCTCGTCGAGACGGACGACTCGAACCGGCGGGCGCGGTCGATCGAGCGGCTGAATATCCCCGACCCGCAGCCGCTGCCGCCGGGGCCGGAGGATTGACAAGGCGACAAGGCCACGGGGTAACAAGGTGACAAGGTCACAAGGTAACAACGGGTGCACGACCGCTGGCGGGGCACCGTTGGTTACGCTGTCATGTTGCTACCTTGTCGCTTTTTCCGGGTGTGAGCGATGAAGAAGCGGGCGACGAAGCCACAGGTCGATTTGCCGCGGATTGAGCGGGCGGTGCGGGAGATTCTGCTCGCGATCGGCGAGGACCCGAAGCGCGAGGGGCTGCGCAAGACGCCGGCCCGCGTGGCGCGGATGTACGCGGAGCTATTCGCCGGCCTGCATCAGGATCCCGAGCTGCACCTCCAGGCGATGTTTGACGAGGGGCACCAGGAGATGGTCGTGCTCCGCGACATCCCGTTCAACAGCACGTGCGAACACCACCTGATGCCGTTCGAGGGCAAGGCCCACATCGCCTACATCCCCGGCGGGAAGGTGCTGGGGCTGTCGAAGCTCGCCCGGCTGGTGGACGTTTTTGCCCACCGGCCGCAGGTGCAGGAGCGTCTGACTTCGCAAATCGCCGACGTGCTCGCCCAGCGGTTGAACGTCAAGGGTTGCGCCGTCGTCATGGAGGCCGTACACACCTGCATGACCTGCCGCGGCGTAAAGAAGCCCGGCAGCGTGATGGTCACGTCCGCCCTCCGTGGCACGTTGCACACGAACCAGGCCACGCGGGCGGAGGTGCTGGCGCTGCTGCACAACAGGCACTGACCGGCGCACGCCGCCGCTCGACATCGTTTTGCGCCGCGGGTATGTTCTGCGTAGAGATTCCTGCTGTCTTGAAAGGGGTTTGTTATGTGCCGCGCTGCCGTTCTCACGCTCGCACTATGTGTTATGACCACGTGGGCCGCCGATCCGCCGCCGCCGAATCCGAAAGAGCCCGTGAACTACGTCAAATGGCTCAACGAGGGGTTCGCCCGGGGCGTGAAGGACAACGCCGCCGACCTGTACCAGGAAGCGGTGGCCGCCATCGGCGACAAGGACCTGCGCGAGGGTCTGCCGGAGGAGCCCGATGCGAAGAAATGGACCGCCGCCGAGCGTGAGACAGTGCAGAAGCGGCTTGAGGAGAACGCGGCCTGCCTGGACAAGTTTTGCGCCGCGGCTCGGAAGGCGGATTGCTACTTTGAAATGAAAAGCGAGTCGGGCAGAATCCTCGACGTACCGCTGCCGGAGCTCGCACCGCTACGGGGCATCGCGCGCTGGTTGGTGGTGCGCGCGAAGCTCCGCCTGCTCGGCGGCGACACGGACCGCGCGCTCGACGACCTGGAATGCGTGTTGCGTGCGGGGCGCCATTTGCAGACACAGCCGGTGCTGCTCCAGTACCTAGTCGGAGTCGCAATCGACGCCCTGGCGTGCGACGCGCTGCTGGACGCGCCGGGGTTGTCGCCGAAACCGATGGACTGTGAGCACGCCTTGCAACGTCTTAAGGATGCCGATTTGGCCCCCCGGCGCATGGCGCGGCAGGTCATCGTCGAGAAGCTATGCGCGTGGGACAACGCCCAACGCTACCTGCGCGACACGGATGGCGACGGGCGCTATGAGACGCTTGCCCTGCCGAAGGAGCTCGCGGACGCCCTCCAGAGCCCCGGCAAGCTCGATCTGGCGCAGACGTTCGATGAAACCATCCGTGAGATCGGCGACTACTTCGACCGGGCGCGGAAGGCCGTGGCCGCCGAGGATTACGCCCAGGCCAAACCGGTCCTACAGACGCTTGCGAAGGAGCTGGCGGACAAGAAGGGCTCGCTGCTCAGCATCGTCGCGCCCAGCCTGGGCCCGGCGGTGGTGATTCAGAATCGCGTCATCGCCCAGTACCGCGGCGCTCGCATCGTGCTGCGGCTGCACGCTTACCGTGCGAAGCAAGGGCATTGGCCGGCCGATCTGAAGGAAGCGCTGTCGGGCGAGCCGCCGGAGACCGCGACCGATCCGTTCTCCGGCCAGCCCTTCGTCTACCGCGTTAAGGACGACGCCCCGGTGCTGTATTCCGTCGGCGAGAACGGCAAGGACGATGGCGGCGAGGCCTTCCGGAAGGACGGCAAGGTGACCTGGGGCGAGACGGGCGACTATGTCTTCTGGCCGCGGCCGCAGTAGCTGCGTTACACGTCCAGCGGCTCGCGACGTGAGGCTGGAACGGCCAACGGGGCGAAATCGCCCTTGACACGGGCGGCAGGGGGTGTACACTCCATCAAGAGTGTAATTGGCGCCTCAAAAGAGCCTATCTAGGAGGCCTGCATGACGGAGCAACCGACCGGCAGGCGGCGGATGGTGACCCTGAAGATACCGGGGGAGCTCTACGATACGTTGTCGGAACTCATTGCTGGAACAGGGTTTCGGAGCGTGACCGAGTTCGCGACCTACGTGCTCCGTGACGTGGCGGCGGGCGGAAAGCTTGACCGAAAGCCACCCGGGCTGACCGAACGCGAGGTCGACGCGATTCGGCAACGGCTCAAGGCATTGGGTTACATCGAGTAGCCGCCCACTCCTGGTTCGCGGTGCCCCGGAGGGCACGGCCGTTGAGCGGTCCGCACATAACTTGCTTCATGAGCAGGAGTTAAGAATGATGGCCCGCACTGTTGTTTCATCGCTGGCCTTCTGGGCTCTATGCGGGGTGCTCGCGGCACCCGCCTTGGGCCAACAGAAGGGGCAGGCGGTCACGCTGCTCAACGTCTCCTACGACCCCACGCGCGAGCTGTACCAGGACTTCAACGCTGCGTTCGCCAAGTACTGGAAGGAGAAAACCGGCGTGACCGTCGAGATCCGGCAGTCGCACGGCGGGTCCGGCAAGCAAGCGCGGGCCGTCATCGACGGGCTCGAAGCGGACGTCGTCACGCTCGCGCTGGCGTACGACATCGACGCGATCCATGAGCACGGCCAGCTTTTGTCGAAGGACTGGCAGCAGCGGCTGCCGGACAACAGCACGCCGTACACCTCGACGATCGTGTTCCTGGTCCGCAAGGGCAATCCGAAGGCGATCAAGGACTGGGACGACCTCGTGCGGCCCGGCATTGCGGTGATTACGCCGAACCCGAAGACCTCTGGCGGGGCACGCTGGAACTACCTGGCGGCGTGGGGGTACGCCCGGCACAAGTATCACGACGAGGAAAAGGCCCGCGATTTCGTGACCCGGCTGTTCAAGAACGTGCCGGTGCTCGATTCGGGTGCACGCGGGGCGACGACGACTTTCGTGCAGCGCGGCATCGGCGACGTGCTGCTCGCGTGGGAGAACGAAGCGCTGCTGGCGCTGCACGAGCTGGGCAAGGACAAGGTCGAGATCGTCATCCCGTCCGTGAGCATCCTGGCCGAGCCGCCGGTCGCGGTCGTGGACAAGTTCGCGGACAAGCACGGGACGCGTGAGGTCGCGACGGCGTACCTGGAATACCTGTACACGCCGGGGGGGCAGGAGATCGCGGCGAAGCACTACTATCGGCCGCGACTGCCGGAAGTAGCGACGAAGTACGGCGCTCAGTTTCCGCCGGTCAAGCTGTTCACGATTCAGGAGGAGTTCGGAGGGTGGGAGAAGGCGCAAAAGGAGCATTTCGCGGACGGCGGCGTGTTCGACAAGATGTATCAGCCGGGGCCGTAAGGCGTAACCGCAGAGGCGCCGAGAGCGCGGAAAACGCAGAGAAGGACAATGGGATTGGAGCGCCGGGTTGTAGCTGCGCGAGAGAGGCGGGCGGGGGCGCGCCGGCGGCGCATCCTGCCCGGGTTCGGGCTGGCACTGGGGTTCACACTTTTGTACTTCGGCCTGATCGTGCTGATTCCGCTGGGCGGCCTGGTGCTCAAGACGAGCGCCATGAGCTGGGGGCAGTTCTGGAGCACGGTGACGGCGCCGCGCGCGTTGGCGTCGTACCGGCTTACGTTCGGCGCCGCGCTGGTCGGTGCCGGGATCAACGTGTTCTTCGGGGCGATCGTCGCCTGGGTGCTGGTGCGCTACGATTTCCCGCTGAAGAAGCTCGTAGACGGGCTCGTCGATCTGCCGTTCGCCCTCCCGACCGCCGTTGCAGGCATCGCGCTAACGAGCCTTTACGTCGGCAACGGCTGGATCGGCCGGTGGCTGGAGCCGTTGGGCATCAAGGTCGCGTTTGCGCCGCTGGGCGTCGTGGTCGCACTCACGTTCATCGGCCTGCCGTTCGTCGTACGCACGGTGCAGCCGGTTTTGGAAGACCTGGACGCGGAAATCGAGGAGGCCGCGGCCAGCCTCGGGGCCCGCCGCTGGCAGACGATTCGCCGAGTGATCTTTCCAGAGCTGTGGCCGGCGCTGGCGACCGGTTTCGCGCTGGCGCTCGCGCGGGCGCTGGGCGAATACGGCTCGGTCGTGTTCATCGCGGGGAACATTCAGATGAAGACCGAGATCACGGCGTTGCTGATCGTCGGGAAGCTGGAGCAGTACGACTATGCGGGGGCGACGGCGGTCGCGGTGGTCATGCTCGGTGCGTCGTTCATCCTGCTGCTGACGATTAACGGGCTGCAGCGCTGGGCGACGCGCCGCCGGCCCGCGTTTGGCGATTGACGAACATGGCTTGCGCCCCGGTAAACACTGGAATGCCGTCCGCCGCGGCCCGTGCGACCGCGGAGCCGGCCGTCGTGCGCCGGCTGCTGATCGGCGTCGCGCTCGTGTTCCTGAGCTTGTTTCTGCTGCTGCCGCTGGCCACGGTGTTCATCCAGGCATTTGAGCGCGGCGTGGCGGCGTACTTCGCGGCGCTCACCGAGCCCGTCGCCTGGGCCGCGATCAAGCTGACGCTGCTCACGGCGGCGATCGTCGTGCCGCTCAACACGGTCTTCGGCGTCGCGGCCGCGTGGGCGATCGCCAAGTTCGAGTTCCGCGGCAAGAGCCTGCTGATTACGCTGATCGACCTGCCGTTCGCGGTGTCGCCGGTGATTGCCGGCCTGATCTACGTGCTGCTCTTCGGGATGCGTGGCTGGCTGGGGCCGTGGCTCGGTGCGCACGACATCCGGATCATCTTCGCGGTGCCGGGGATCGTGCTGGCGACGTTGTTCGTGACGTGTCCGCTGGTGGCGCGCGAGCTAATCCCGCTGATGCAGGCCCAGGGTCGCGAGGCGGAGGAGGCCGCGGTCGTGCTCGGGGCCCGCGGCTGGCAGACGTTCTGGCGCGTGACGTTGCCGAACATCAAGTGGGGCCTCTTGTACGGCGTAATCCTGTGCAACGCGCGGGCGATGGGCGAGTTCGGCGCGGTCTCGGTCGTGTCGGGGCACATCCGCGGGCTGACGAACACGATGACGCTGCACGTGGAGGTGCTGTACAACGAGTATAACTTCGCGGGTGCATTCGCGGTCGCGTCGCTGCTCGCGCTGCTGTCGCTCGTGACGCTGGCGGCCAAGAGCCTCGTAGAATGGAAGACGCAGCGCGTCTCTGTGGCGGAGCGAGTGGGCCGATGAGCATCGAGGTTCGCAACGTCACGAAAACGTTCGGCCCGTTCGCCGCCCTGCGCGACGTGAGCCTGGAGGTGCAGACCGGCACGCTGGTGGCGCTGCTGGGGCCCTCCGGCTCGGGCAAGACCACGCTGCTGCGGATCATCGCCGGCCTCGAGGTTCCCGACTGCGGGTCCATCCTGTTCCACGGCGAGGACGCGACCGACCGCCGCGTGCAGGAGCGGCGCGTCGGCTTCGTGTTCCAGCACTACGCCCTGTTCCGGCACATGACGGTGTTCGAGAACGTCGCCTTCGGGCTGCGCGTGATGCGGCGAAGCCTGCGGCCGTCGTCGGCGGAGATTCGGGCGCGCGTGCACCGCCTGCTCGAGCTGGTGCAGCTCGAATGGCTCGCCGAGCGGTATCCGGCGCAGCTTTCCGGCGGCCAGCGACAGCGCGTCGCCCTGGCCCGGGCGCTGGCGGTGGAGCCGAAGGTGCTGTTGCTCGACGAGCCGTTCGGGGCGCTCGATGCCCAGGTGCGGCAGGAGCTGCGACGTTGGCTGCGGCGCCTGCACAACGAGATCCACGTGACGGGCGTGCTCGTGACGCACGACCAGGAGGAGGCGCTGGAGGTGGCCGATCGCGTGGTGGTGATGAACGCCGGGCGGATTGAGCAGACGGGCACGCCGGAGGAGGTGTTCCACCATCCCGCCAACGAGTTCGTGCTGAACTTCCTGGGGCACGTAAACGTCTTTCACGGCCGGGCGGAGGGGAGCAAGGCGTTCTTCGGGACGTTGGCGGTGGATTATCCGGATGCGCCGCCGACCGGGTCGCTGGAACTGCGGGGCTTCGTGCGGCCGCACGATCTGGAACTGGAGCGCGTCGCGAGCGACGACACGCTGCTGGAGGGCACGATCGTCCGGATTCACGCGGCGGCCCCGCAGGTGAAGATCGAGCTGCTGTCAACCGCCGGCGAGCCGATCCACGTGGAGACGACGCAGGAGCGCTACCGCGGCCAGGGCTGGTCCGTCGGGCAGCGCGTCTACGTCCGCCCGCGCGAGATCAAGGTCTTCGCGAACGGACAGGCGGCGGTCGCGCCGCTGCCGCGGCGCACGGGCTTCGTCGAAACGCCTGCGGAAACGTAGAACGACGCACCCGCCCCACGAGCGCCGTCATTTCGCACGTCACGCCAACTCGCTATAATCCGCGCAGGAGCGTCCGATGCAGATCACGGTGAACGGCGACGCCCGGACCGTCGACGACGCCACCACCGTGGCTGACCTGGTCCAGCGGTTCAACCTGACGCCCGAGCGCGTGGCGGTCGAAGTGAATGAGCGGCTTGTGCGTCGTGTGCAGTATGGCGAGACGCGTTTAGGCGCGGGCGATCGCGTCGAGATCGTGACACTCGTCGGCGGCGGTTGAGGCGGGCGTTCGGCCGTCGCGGCGCGTCCGGCCGACCATCCGAGGTGGTAAATGGAGATCCCTCCACTCAACATCGCTGGCTTCCGCATCCGTTCGCGGCTGTTCGTGGGCACGGGGAAGTACGCCCGCGGCGGCGAACCGGACCATGAGCTGATGCGCGACGCGCTCGCGGCCTCGGACTGCCAGGTGGTCACGGTCGCGGTGCGGCGCGAGCGGCTGTACGACAAGCAGGGCCGTAGCCTGCTCGATTTCCTCGACCTCAAGCGGTACACGATTCTGCCGAATACGGCGGGGTGCTTCACGGCCGAGGACGCGGTCCGCGCCGCCCGGCTGGGGCGCGAGCTGCTGGAGGGGCTCGACAATCCGGGCGCGAAATGGGTGAAGCTCGAAGTCCTCGGCGACAAGCAGACGCTGCTGCCGGACCCGATCGAGACCGTGCGGGCGGCGGAGACGTTGCTCAAGGAGGGCTTCATCGTTTTGGCGTACGCGAACGACGATCCGATCCTCTGTCAGCGGCTGAAGGCGCTGGGCTGCGCGAGCGTCATGCCGCTCGGGTCGCCGATCGGCAGCGGGCAGGGCGTGTTGAACCCGAACAACATCCGTATCATCCTCGAACAGCTCAAGGCGGACGATCCGGAGTACCCGGTGATCGTGGACGCCGGCGTCGGCACGGCTTCGGACGTGACCATCGCGATGGAGCTGGGCGCGGACGGCGTCCTGCTCAACACCGGCATTGCGGGCGCGCGTGAGCCGGTCTTGATGGCCCGCGCGATGAAACAGGCGCTTGAGGCGGGCTACTTCGCGTTTCGCGCGGGGCGCATTCCGCGGAAGCTGTATGCCACCGCGTCTTCGCCCATGGAGGGCCGCATTGCCCCCGTCGCTCCCCGGTAATCCTGACGCCGAACCAACGACCAACGACGCCTGGCTGCGGTCGTGGGAGCCGCGCACGCCGGAGGAAATCGCGCCGGTCGATGGACCGCTGGCGGGCGCCGCGGCGTCGGCGCGCCCCAACGGGGCGGGTGCGCTGTGTCCGGTGGACCGTCTGCCGCGCCGCCGGCGGAACCAGATCTGCATCGGGATCATCGCGCTCGGGCTCCTGAACTACCTGGTTTACACACTCACGTACGCCGCGCTCGGCGGCGACGCGCACAACGGACACCGCGCCATTGTGACAAGACCGGACGGCGCGCGCGTGTCGCAGTACTACATTCGCGGGCATTTCCTGCATTCCCTGGACGGCTACGAGCGCGTCGTCAGCCGGGGCACGTGGCTGTACAGCTACCTCCACTCCATCTCGGTGCCACTCACGTCCGGCGCGATGCTCATCAGCATGTTGGTCCTGGCTCGTCCGCACATCCTCGCGACGATGCGCGGCGGCTTCCTCAGCGGGCAGACGTTCGTGACGGCGTTCGCGACGATCATCGTGCTCGCCACCGCCGGGGCGACGTTCATGATCGCCTGGAACTTCGTCGTCGCTCTGACCAGCGGCTAGGAGGGCGCGGGTGCTGGTCACCGACTGGCTTGCACCGGACGGCCCGATCGCCGCGCGGCTGCCAGGCTACGAGCCGCGTCCCCAACAGAGCGAGATGGCCGCGGCCATCGCCGGCGCGCTGGCGCAGCCGCAACACCTGGCGGTCGAGGCGGGGACCGGCATCGGCAAGACGTTCGCGTACCTCCTGCCGGCGATCGAGCAGATCGTGCAGCACAAGCGGCGAGTCGTCGTCAGCACGCACACGATCGCGCTCCAGGAGCAGTTGATCCATAAGGACGTGCCTTTTCTCCAACAGGCCCTCGACCAGCCGTTCAAGGCCGAACTCGTCAAGGGCCGCAACAACTACTTGAGCCTGCGGCGGCTCAAGGGGGCCAGCACGCGACAGCAGGCGTTGCTGCCGAACATGGTTCTGCGGCACGCCCTGCACGCGGTCGAGGACTGGGCGTACGAGACGCAGGACGGGTCGCTCAGCGATCTGTCCGAGGCCCCGCCGTTCGAGGTCTGGGAGAAGGTCCGTAGCGACGCCGGCAACTGCCTGGGGCGGCGTTGCCCGACGTTCGCGGACTGCTTCTACCAGCGCGCCCGCCGGCGGGCCGAGCAGGCCGACCTGCTCGTCGTCAATCACGCCCTGCTGATTTCGGACCTCGTCTTGCGGCGGGAGAATGCCAACGTCCTGCCGGATTACGACCTGGTCATCGTCGACGAGGCCCACACGCTGGAAGCCGTGGCTAGCGAGCAACTCGGGACCAGCGTCGCCAACAGCCAGATTCAGCACCTGCTGGCCGGGCTGTTCAACGAGCGGACGGGCAAGGGCTTCCTGGCCGCAGTCGGCGACGAGCGGCACCGCAAGGCCGTGATCGCCGCCCAGTCGGCGTGTACGCAGTTCTTCCACGATCTGGCCAACTGGCAGCGGGGGCGCGGGCGGTCAAACGGGCGGCTGGTCACGCGGCCGGACGTGCCGAACAGACTCTCGCCGGCGCTACAGAACGTGGCGCAGACGCTCGAGCCGCTGAAGAAGTCGCTGCCGCGCGAGGAGGATCGCTACGAGCTGGGCGCGTTCCTCGACCGGGCCGGGGAAGCCGCGCAGTCGCTCGAGGTCTTGCTCGACCAGGGCGACGAGGAGCACGTGCATTGGATTGAGAGCGAGACCGGGCGTTCCGCGCGGGTTTCCCTGTGCCGGGCGCCGCTCGACGTGGCCCCGATCCTCCGCGAACTGCTCTTTGCCCGCATGAAGAGCGTCATCCTCACGAGCGCGACGCTCGTGGCGGCCGGCGACGGCGGGTTCGGCTACCTCCTGGGACGCCTCGGCGTGCCGGAGGCCGGCGGGTTGCAACTCGGCTCGCCGTTCGATTTTCAGCAGCAGGTCGTGCTGCACGTCGAGGCGGGTCTGCCCGATCCGACGGCGGGCGAGGAGTTCATCGCGGCGGCGTCTCGCGCGATCGTTTACTACCTGCGGCAGACCGAGGGCCGCGCGTTCGTGCTGTTCACGAGCTACAAGATGCTGGATGACGCGGCCCAACGGGTGCGCGACGAGCTAGCGGCCGAGGGCTACACGTTCCTGGTGCAGGGGGAGTCGCTGCCGCGCTCGAAGATGCTCGCCAAGTTCCGCGAGACGCCGCGGGCCGTGATCTTCGGCACGGACAGCTTTTGGCAGGGCGTGGACGTGGTCGGCGAAGCGCTGTCCAACGTGACGATCGTCAAGCTGCCGTTCGCGGTGCCGGACCGCCCGATGGTCGAGGCGCGGATCGAGCTGATCCGGCGGCGCGGCGGCGAGCCGTTCAACGAGTACCAGCTTCCGGAAGCGATCCTGAAGTTCCGGCAGGGCTTCGGGCGGCTGATCCGCAGCAAGACCGACCGCGGGATCGTGGTCGTGCTCGACCCGCGCGTGGTCCGCAAGTCATACGGGCGGCGTTTTCTGGCCAGCCTGCCGCCATGCCGGGTCGAGACAGCGGCGCGGCAGTGGTAACGTGGTCCGCGTTGGGGCGCGAAAGGCTGCGCCGGAGGACAGGTCGTGAAGCGCGTCGCCGCGATAGTGTTGGCCAGCGGGGCCGTTGTTGCGCTGCTCTCGGGTTGCGTCGAGAGCGCACCGTGCCAGCAGCCGGGACAGACCCCGGCGGGCAATACGGGTCCGATCACGGGCGAAGTGTATGTCGACACCGGCAGCCCGTATGAGCCCGGTGCATTAACGGTACGGACCGTCGCCGTGGCACGTTGCGAGCAGGGAGCGCCCGTAGACTTGCTCATTCACGCGCCCGCGCAAGCCGGGACGTACTGTGTCGTGGTTTTTCAGCACGGGTTTCTGGCGCGGAACTCCGACTACAGCGAAACCCTGCGGCATCTTGCCAGTCACGGGTTCGTCGTCGTAGTGCCGCAAATGTACACGCCTGGTATAGGAGTGCTGCTTGGCAGCCCGACCGCAGCAGTCGAGGCTGAGTGGGCGGCCGTGGTCCTCGCCTGGCTGCCCGATCATCTCAGCGCGTTGTCCGGCGTGGAAGCCGACACGCGCCGCCTGGGGCTGGCGGGTCACTCGCGGGGCGGAAAGGTCGCCTGGCTCACGCTGGCGGCGGATTCCAGTCGGGCGCGGGCCGTGGCGGGCGTGGATCCGGTTGGTGGGACCGGCGGGCCAGGGGGCAACCAGGCGCGCGTTGTGCAGGGGCCGTTCAACTTCGCGTTTCCATCGCTTGTGATCGGGACCGGGCTCGGCGGGGCCTGCGCGCCGGCGGGCGACAACCACGTGCAGTTCTATGATGCGAGCGCCGTGCCGGCCTGGCATGTCGTCGCCGTCGATCAGGGGCATGGCGACATGCTGGACGAGGCGGCGGCAGAGGCGGCCAGCCGCGTCTGTGCGTCCGGGCCGGACCGAGCGGGGATGCGCCGGTTGACTGCGGGTTTGCTGACGGCTTTCTTTCGCGGCAGCCTACAGGGTGACGAGAGTGCGTTCGCCTGGTTGACAGATGTGGCCGCCGCGCCGATCAGCGTTGTAATTGAGCGCAAGTAGGTCGGCCTACCGCCGACCTGGCAAACGTGTCTTTTTGTGAGGTGGCAACCCATTTTGCCGGCAGCCGTATAAGCTACGCGCGTCGGGTGTGTACTGGGACCTTGTTTCGCGGGCCGTGTGGCCGAACTATCGGCGGATACGCCGGCATGAACCTGCTGCTTCTTCGACCGCCGCGCTATCTGTGGCCGTTCAACAGCGACGCCTCCGCGTTCTGGCCGCCGCTGGGGCTGTTGTGCATCGCGGCGGCGGCCCGGCGGGAGCGGCCCGACACGCAAGTCGAGGTGTGGGACTGTCCGGGAAACCGGTGGGGCTGGCGGACACTCGAACGGAAGCTCGCCGCGGCGCAGATCGACGTGCTCGGCATCGGCGAAGAAGCTGTGTCCGCCCACGAGGCCCTGCGGGCGGCCCGGGTCGTCAAGCGGCTGCACCCGCAGTGCACGGTCGTCGCGGGCGGCGTGTATTTCCCCTACGCCATCGAGGAAACGCTCGGCTCGGGCTGCGTGGACGTGATCGTGCGCGGCGAGGGCGAGGACACGTTCGTCGAGCTGCTGGGCCGCGTTGACGACCGGGGCTCGTGGGGTGCGATCGCGGGAATCGCATTCCGAGACGCGGCGGGCCACGCCGTCGTCACCCCGGCGCGCCGGCTGATCGCCGACCTCGACAGCCTGCCGTGGCCCGCGTATGACCTGATCGACCTGCAACGCTATGGCCGCGGCGCGCGGAACCACCCGGCCCTCGTCAGCATCGAGCATTCGCGCGGCTGCGTCGACTCGTGCGGCTTCTGCATCCTGTGGAAGCACATGGGCCAGAGCGTCAACGGCAACGGCGACGTGCGGCCGCATGTGCGCACAAAGAGCGCAGCCCGTAGCTTCGAGGAGGTGCTCCGGCTACATCGCGACTACGGCCGGCGCACGTTCGGATGGGTCGATCCGACGTTCAACGCGCTCCCGGCGTGGTCCGATGAATGGGCCGAGCGGATGCTGGCGTCAGAGCTGGTTTCGCCACGGGGCGAGCCGCGGACGCTGCACACGGCCTGGTTGCGGGCGGACGGTGTCGTTCGGGACGAGAAGCTCGGCATTCTCGAGAAGCTGGTGCGTGCCGGCCTGCGGCAAGCGGTGATCGGCCTGGAGCGCGACGACGCGGCCGGCCTGGCGGCGCTGGGCAAGCATCACAACGACGCGGAAGTCTGCCGCGAAGCCATCGCGATCCTGCGCGAGAAGTACCCGCAAGTCTACATCATCGGCACGCTGATCTTCGGCCTGCCGGGCGACACGTGGGCGGACCTCGACCGGCTTATGGCCTGGCAGGACCGGCTCGGGCCGGACTACTGTCTCATCATGCCGCTGACGCCGAACCCGGGGACGGTGATGGCGCGCACGCTGGCGCCGCTGCGGGGGCACGGAATCGACGGCGACTTGGCGCACTACAACTTCCAC
>CAIWOY010000364.1 GCA_903914415.1 uncultured Phycisphaerales bacterium
AGAACCCGCGTCAACGGCGATTGTTCCAGTAAACTTACCACAGCCGGCGTCGCGGTGCGAAGGTCTTTTTCGTTTTCCCTGGGAAGCGCCCCAGACATCGTACCCCCCTGGTGAGGATTGCGGCGGCGGGGGTGGTGCCTTGGAGGAATCTGAAACAGGTCGTTCGGGAACTGGAGCGTCGGGCCGTGCCGTAACCCCCATGCGTTGGCGATGGGAAGGGGGGCGCGGGGGGAAGGGATCCCCCCGCAACGCTGTTGCTGTGCTCAACAGGATGGCTGTTGACCTTATGGCTGTTGTTGCCGGCCGTCGGCGGCGGGCACGAAAATTGGAGACACGAGGGGCACATGAACGATAGTCTTTCCGTTCGTGCCAACGATCGGAGGACTCGCCATGTGCCCGTACGACTACTATACCGTCATGCGCCACGCAATCGACCCTAAACATCTTCGGCTCCGCATGGTCCGGTACGCCCAGGAGCACGGCGTCAAGCCTGCGGCGCAGGCCTTCAACTCCACGCCCAAGACCGTCCGCAAGTGGCTCGCCCGCTATGAGGGTACGCTCGAAAGCCTCGCCGAGCACAGCCGCGCCCCGCACCGCCGGCCGCGGAAACTGCCCGCCGAGGTCGATGCCCACGTCGTCGATCTCAAGCGGCAACTGCCGAGTTGGTCTGCCGCACGCCTCAAACGCGACTTCGATCTGCCCTGGTCCGCCAAGGCCCTCCGGCGGATCTTCCGCGATCACGGCCTCGGCCGGCGCTACCGACGCCGCAAACACGAGACCAAACGCTGCCTGCGCGAGGTCAAGAAACACTGGCGGCTCTTCCAGCAGATCGACATCGACACCAAGGTCCTCAGCGACATCCCCGAGTACTGGGGCCGCCTCAAACGCCTGCGTCTGCCGCGCTACCAGTACACCGCCCGTGATGTGACCAGCGGCCTCTTGTGGCTCGGCTACGCCGACGAACTCGCCCTCTCCTACGCCCGGCTCTTCGCCGAACGGATCATCCGCCACTTGCGGGCCTGCGGCTTCCGCTACATCCTCGTCACGTGGCAGTCCGACAACGGCTCGGAGTTCATCGGGTCCTGGCAGGCCAAGGACGACTCCGACTTCACCAAGGCCATCGAGGCGTTCCCCGGCCACACGCACCGCACCATACCGCCCGGCCAGCACCGATTCCAGGCCGACGTCGAAACCGTGCATTCCCTCATGGAACCGGAGTTCTACGAGGTCGAATCCTTCCGCGACCGCGCCGACTTCCTCAAGAAGGCGACCTCGTACAACCTCTTCTTCAACCTCGCCCGCGCCAACTCCGGCAAGGAGAACAAGACGCCCTGGGAACTCGTCCTTGATAAACGCCCCAAGGCCAGCCCGCTTCTGCCCTTGCTCGCCCCGGTCTTCCTCGACGAACTTCTTGTCAACCAACTTCACAACGACCCTCAGAGGGGGTACGATGTGTGGGCACTTCCCTCGTCCGGAAAAAACACGCGGAGGCGGCTTGCGGCCGCCCCCACGGTTTCATCTTAATAGCTCTTTCGTTAGTCCGGCGCCCCGTCCGCTCTAGGGACTTCCCTTCGGGGCTTCTACCGATCCCGAACACATCCCCCGCAACCCTTCCGAGATG
>CAIWOY010000365.1 GCA_903914415.1 uncultured Phycisphaerales bacterium
CGGGCGTGTCGCTCAAGCGGTTTAGAACCCGGTAGAAGACCGCGGCGGCCCAGACCTTGAGCGGATTCTCGCCGGCCCGTTGGCGCCGCTGCCCGTAGACCACGTCCGCCCCGCGGTCCATCCGCGCGAGCAACTCGGGCAGCAGTTCCGGGGGATCCTGCAAGTCCGCATCGATGACCAGCACGCGCTCGCCGCGGCAGACGCTCAAGCCGGCCGCCAGCGCCAACGCCTGGCCGTGGTTGCGCGACAGCTTCACGGCCACCACGCAGGGGTCATCCTTCGCAAGCCGGCTCAGGACCGACCACGTCGCGTCCGTCGAACCGTCATCGACCAGGACGATTTCGTAGCTCGCCACGACCGCGCGACACGCGGCGGACACGCGGCGGTAAAGCTCCGCGAGGACTTCCTCCTCGTTGAAGCAGGGGGCCACCACGGACAGGGCCGGCCCGGGATGCGATGCGGTGCTGGCAGCGGGCTGGTCGGCGGACTCCACCATCGGGAGGTCACTCCTGGCGATACGAGCGCGTGGCGACGCCGCGCGTGGCGCGCCTGGCGCCGAGCTTAACCGCCTGGGCGTTCCGTCGGCGCGGGCTTGCGGGCAGTATACGTGAGGATGTCGTACGTGTTGAGGTAGACGGGAAAGTCCAGCTTGCCGCCCAAGGTCAGCAGCCGGCCCAGGCGGGACTCTCCCGGTCCGCGCCGCCCAAGCAGCCCGAAGATCATGGAGCTGTAGCTGCGGTACTGGCCTGCGTACGAGACCCGCACGGTCTGCAGGCCGGCCTGCGCGACGGCCCGGTCGAGCGTCGCCCGCGAGAAGTAGAACACGTGCGTGGGCGGGTGAATCTGCCGCCACTTTTGCTTCCGCACCCGGGCGAGAAGGCTGTCTACATCGTTCGTGGTCAGCGCCAGGATGCCCCCGGGCTTCAGCCAGCGGGCCGCCTTCTCTATGCAGCGCACCGGGCGGCGCAGGTGCTCCAGCGTGTCCCACATGCAGATGACGTCAAAGGACTCCGGCTCGTCAGGCAGGTCAAGAAAGTCCGCCCGCCGGGCGTCGAGCCCCAGCTCGTCGCGGGCATGGGCCACGGCCTCCGGGGCGACGTCGAGGCCGGTGACCGCCCAATGCGCGGCCGCCGCCTCCAGAAAGAACCCATACGCACAACCGAGCTCGAGCAGCCGGCCGCCGGGCCGCAGTCGCCGCAGGTCGCGGATGCGCCGCCGGAAATTCCGCCGGTGAATCGCACGGTCGGCCCGGTAGTCGCGGTATTCCTGTCCAGTAAAGTAGTCTTGCCTGTAGAGCGCGGAGGCATCCGCGTCGCCCTGGTAGAATACGAGCGTGCACTGCGGGCATTGGACAATCTGTAGACTTGGGTAGTACGGGCGCATGCCCCCCTCGTAGCCGCAGAGTTCACAGGATTGCCGCATCGTGCCGTGTTTCCCGGTGCGCAGTCAGCGGGGAATCGCCGCGCGTCGTCTGTTCAACACTGGTCTCGAAACCGATGGCCTCGCGGACAATGTAGAGAGGCCGCTGCTTCGTCTCCTCATAGATTTTTCCGATGTACAGACCGATGATGCCGGTGAGCAGCAACTGGATGCCGCCGACGATCGCCACGAGGATGATCACCGAGGTCCAGCCGGGGACGACGTTGCCCACGAGCAGCCAGGACAGGAAGGCGAAGAACGCATACAGGACGCCGAGCATGGCCTCGAGCGCGCCGAGGTAGACGGCCAGACGCAGCGGGAAGGTCGAAAAGGACAGCGTGGCGTCCAGTGCAAACCGGAACATGCTCCGGTACGTGTACTTGCGGGTTCCCGAC
>CAIWOY010000366.1 GCA_903914415.1 uncultured Phycisphaerales bacterium
CCGACGCCCGTTTGCGTCGGCATGTCCTGCCCGCCTCTGGCTGAAAGCTGAGAGCTGATAGCTGAGAGCTTATTGCGGCCTTTGCCATCCCCATGTTGACCGCGCTGTCCGCGACGCGATTCGTTCGGCCCAAGCGGCCGACGATTGGCCATTGCTGGTGACACGTCGTCGTCGCCTGCACAACGCCGCACACCATGAGGACAGGGGACACCAAAACACATTCCGATTCCGGACCCGCACCGCGCCTGCCGCCGGAAAAGCGGGTTTTGGCCGCTCTCCGCGCCTCCGCTGCGCGCTAACAGCATTCCCCAGTGTGTTGGTGCCTTCGTGGTGAGATCGCGCGTTCTGCGCGGGCGCGCCACGGATAATGACAAGGCGGCCACGCCGCCGGTAACATTTCGGGCGTGAGCTTTCTGAACCTGTGGGCGCTGTGGATCGCGGCGGCCGTTGTGCCGGCCTTGCTGATCCTGTACTTCCTGAAGCTGCGGCGGCGCGAGCAGCTTGTGCCGTCGACGCTGCTGTGGAAGCGGGCGGTGCAGGACCTCCAGGTCAACGCCCCGTTTCAACGGCTGCGCAAGAACCTGCTGCTCTTCCTGCAACTGCTCATCCTCGCCCTGGCGATCATCGCCCTCGCGCGGCCGATCGTGCAGACGACCGTCGCCGACGAGGACCGCATCGTCCTGCTGATCGACCGCTCGGCCTCCATGAACACCCGCGAGGGCAACGAGACACGCCTCGACCAGGCCAAGGAACAGGCCGTCCGGCTCGCGAAAACGCTGAACCGCCGGGGCGGCGGGTGGAAGTCGCTTTTCTCGCTGGGCGGGGCGGCGGCGAAGACGCAGGTGATGGTGATTGCGTTCGCGGACCGGGCGACGATCGTGTCGCCGTTCACGACGAACACCGGCGACCTGGAAGACCTGATCCGGCGGATCGAGCCGACGGACGGGCGGACGGAGCTGGGGGAGGCGCTCAAGCTGGCGGAGGCGTACATGGCGCCGCCGACGATGCTGACGCCGGGGATGGAAGGGACGCCGGTGTCAGCGGAGACGCCGTCGAAGCTGGTGCTGATCTCGGACGGGCGGATCGCGGACCTCGAGCAGCTCGTGGTGAAGAGCGGGTCGATGTCGCGGATACCGATCGGGACGGCGGCGGACAACGTGGGGATCACGGCGCTCCGGACGCAGCGGAATTACGAGAAGCCGGAGCTGCTGAGCGTGTACCTGACGGTGCGGAACTACGGCCCGCAGCCGGTGAACACGGACGTGGCGTTGTACGTGGATGGGACACTGGCGACGGCGAAACCGCTCACGCTGGGGGCGAAGCCGGTGGCGGATGAGACGAAACCGCCGCCGACGGCGCCGGCGGGTGGGCCCGCAGCCGCCCTGGCGGCGCCTGCGGAGCCGGCGCGCGAGGAGGAGGTCCGCAGTGCGGCGTCGCTGAGCTTCGACCTGCCGCTGGACCGGGGCGCCGTGCTCGAAGCCCGGCTGTCGCGCGACGATGCGCTGTCTGTGGACAACTCGGCGTCGGCGATCGTCCCGCCGCCGCGGAAACTGCGCGTGCTGGTGGTGACGGAGAAGAATTCGCTGCTGGACAGCGTGCTGGCGGGGCTGCCGCTGCTGGAGTACCCGTTCATCAAACCGGCGCAGTGGGAGGCGAACGCGGACAAGAAGTACGAGTCAGAGGGGCAGGCGACGTTCGACGTGGTGCTCTTCGACAAGTACCAGCCGAAGCGGCTGCCGGCCGGTAATTACATGTTTCTGGGCGTGACGCCACCGTGGAAGGAATTCCAGGTCGGCGAGCCGCTGAAGAACCACGCGTTAATCTGGTGGGACGAGACGAACCCGGTTCTGCGGCACGTGGCGCTGGAGTACGTGTACGTGGGGCAGAGCCTGACGATGAAGGTGCCGGCGGAGGCCGAGGTGCTGGTGGAGGGGCCGAAGGGGCCGGTGCTCGTGCGGTACGCCCAGGAGGGCCGCAACTGCCTCGTGCTGAGCTTTCCGGTCGAGGACAGCACCTGGTGGACCAAGCAGAGCTTCGCCATCTTCATGTATAACGCGATCCGCTATATGGGCGGCGGCGGGGCGGAGACCGAACGGGGGCCGCTACGGCCCGGCGAGACGTTGCGGATTCCCGCGCCGGCGGGGGCCGAGCGGATCAGCCTGCTGCGGCCGGACGGGACGCGGGCGACGCTGCGGCCGGACGCGACGGGGGTGGCGTACTTCGCGGGCACCGAGCGGGCGGGGGTGTACCGGGTCGAGGAGGGCGTGAGCGGTCGCGACCGGTTCGCGGTGAACCTGGAGGACGAGTGGGAGAGCGACGTTGCTCCCGCGAAGACGGTCAGGACGGCGGACCGAGTCGTACAGGAGGTGGCGCCGATAAAGACCGCTACGCCGGAGGTCTGGCGGTGGTTTGTCGGGATCGCGCTGGTGTTGGTGCTGCTGGAATGGTGGATCTACAATCGGCGAGTGATGATTTGAGCGTCACGACGGGCCGGGACAACGCTGGAGGGACGACCGATGACGATCGACGAGTGCCGGCCAGGGCAACGCGTCCGGGTGGTGCAGACGATTGAACGCCGGGAGGGCGACTGGCACGACACGGTTATCGGGGTGATCCAGGCGGTGACGTTGGAGAAGACGGGCAGTTGGTACGCCCACAGCAAGGACGACAAGTTCTGGCTGCGGCGCGTCCGGCTGGTCAAGGACGACGGGGAGGTCAGCGTGCTGATCGCGGACGTGCTGACGGAGATCGAGCTGCTCGATCCGCCGAACGCGGAGCAAGCGGCGGCGGCCGAGGGCGCCGCGGGCCGGCGCTAATCCTGCCCCCACATCCGACCCGATATGACGAATGAGTAGTCCTCGGTGCGCGACCGTGGACCGGGGACGCGGCGGCCGCAGGGCGCTCATGCCGGCTGGGCCGGGTTGGAGAATGAACATGCTGTCGAGTTTCGCGGCCGCCCAACCGGCTCATCAGTCCGCCAAGTCCGTCGCCGCGGAGACCAAGCCACAACAGCGGAACGAGCCACGGGTGCCGCACCGGGTGCCCTGCCGCGTACGGCTGGTTGACCCCTCGACCGGGGAGATTCGCACGGTGGTCGGCGAGACGGTGAACCTCTCGGCGGGCGGGGTAGCCATTCACGTCAGCTTGGCCGTGCCCGTCGGCACCTGGGTCGAGACGCTGGTGCCGCACGCCAGCGGCGACCCGCTGTTCCTCTGCGGCACGGTGATGCACTGCCGGCGGACGCTGGCGGCGAACTACGAGCTGGGCATCTCCGTCTCGCGCGACGCCCCGTCGGCGCTTTCGTAGGCTGACGAGGGGTCGGGCCGGCGGCGGCGCGCTGCCAACCGCCGTCGCATTGTGGTCAGCGTCGGCGTACGGGGCGCGCGGGCGGGCGGCGGCGCGTTTTCAAGGGGGCGGTTTCCTGCTAGACTTGGTGGTTCGATATGGTCCCCGGACGAACCGTGGACGGGAACCGCGGCGGTGCCGCGGGCCCGCCGCGGCGGGTTAACCCTGGCAGGAGCGTACCTTATGGCCGCCAAGGCGAGCGAACTCAAGAAGGGGCAGGTCATCCAGTATGAGGGTGGCCTGTATTCACTCAGCGACATCACGCGCGTGTCCAAAGGCAACTGGCGCAGCTACTTGCAGATCAAGCTCAAGTCGCTGAAGGACGGCCGGATCACGGACGCCCGGTTTTCCGTGGACGACAAGGTCGAGACCGTGTACGTCGACACGAAGCCGTACCAGTATTTGTATCGCGACGGGAACGACTTCGTGTTGATGGAACAGGTGAGCTTCGACCAGATCAACGTTCCAGCGGAGGTCATGGGCGACGCGAAGCTGTACCTGCGGGGCGACGAGATCGTCACGGTATCGTTCATCGAAGGGAACATCGTGGCCGTGGAGCTGCCGAACGTGGTCGAGTTGACCGTGACCGACACGATGCCGGTAGCTCGAGGGGCGACGGCGACGAACCAAACGAAGGAAGCGCTGCTGGAGACGGGGCTGCGGGTGCGGGTGCCGCCGTTCATCGGGAACGGCGAGGTGCTGCGGATCGACACGCGGACGGGCGAGTACCTGGAGCGGGCGAAAGGGTGACAAGGTAGCAAGATGACGAGGTAACAAAGGGAGCATCGCCGGCTGACCCGCGGTATCGAGAGGGGCGTGCTTTGTTACCTTGTCACTTTGTTACCCTGCTACTGGGCGAGCGAGCGAGGCGCGGCGGATGAACTGGCTCTTCATCGTTGGCGACACCGACATTCTGCGCGACGCGACCAGCGCGTCGGCGGTGTTCTGGTACCGCGCCCGGCGGGGCGGGCTCAAGCTCGTCATCAGCGCCGTCCTCACCCTGCTGCTGGCGCTGGTCGGCGTGCTGCTGGTGCTGGGGCCAGGGGGCACGGGCGTTTCGTGGCTGATGCGGGAATGGCTGTCGATTGTCTTCTCGATGATGACCGTGATCTGGGGCGGGTACGTCGGCTGGGCGGTGTTCAAGTTCCTGCCGTCGCGCAACGACCGCGTGGTGCTGCGGCACCGGCAGTGGATCCGGGCCGGCGTCGATCCGCTGGAGGAGCGCGTGCGGGCGCTGTCGGACGACGAACTGCGGAGCAAGACGGCGGAGTTGAGAAAGCGGCTGTCGGACGGCGAGCTGCTCGACGACATCCGCGCGGAAGCCTACGCCTGCGTCCGCGAGGCCTCGCGCCGCGCCCGCAACCACCGCCAGTTCGAATGCCAGCTCATCGGCGGGAAGGTGCTGGAAGACTGCAACGTCGCGGAGATGCGGACGGGCGAGGGCAAGACGATCGTCTGCTACATGGCGAACTACGTGAAGGTGCTGCAGGGGCTGCGCGTCCACATGGTGACGGTCAACGACTACCTGGTGCAGCGCGACGCGGGCTTCTGCAAACCGATCTTCGAGCTGCTGGGCGTGACGGTCGGCTTCATCACGGCGGACATGGAGACCTGGGGCGAGGGCGCGGAAGTCCGGCGGCGGTCGTACGCGTGCGACATCACGTACGGGACGAACAGCGAGTTCGGCTTCGACTACCTGCGCGACAACATGAAGCACAGCGCCCACGATCAGGTGCAGGGCCCGCAGGACTTCGTGGTGGTCGACGAGGTGGACTCGATCCTGATCGACGAGGCCCGCACGCCACTGATCATCTCCGGCCCGGCCCACGACGACGTGAGCAATTACCGCGTCGCGGACAGCGTGGCGCAGTCGCTGATCCGCAAGCAGGAGCAGGCGACCCGGGAGACGCGGGCGCGGCTGGGGGACATCGAGAACAACCCGCAGGAGTTCGGGCTCGACCCGAGCAACGCGAAATACCAGGACGGGCTCAAGAAATTCAAGGCGGACCCCCTACTGGCTGTCGAGCGACGAGGCGGAGGCGCTCGGGCACAAGCAGTACTTCGTCGTCGAGGAGGACCGCAAGTCGGCCCACATGACCGAGCACGGCGCGAAGGCGGCCCAGCAGGAACTGGCGATCGGCACGTTCTACGACAGCAAGAACATGAACTGGCCGCACTTCATCGACAACGCGCTGCGCGCCCACATGGTGTACCGCAAGGACAAGGAATACGTCGTCAAGGAAGACCAGGTCATCATCGTCGACGAGTTCACCGGGCGGCTGATGCACGGCCGGCAATGGTCGGACGGGCTCCACCAGTCGGTCGAGGCCAAAGAGAAGGTCACGATCAAGGAGGAGAGCCAGACCCTCGCCACGATCACCCTGCAAAACCTGTTCAAGCTGTACAAGCAGATCGCCGGCATGACCGGCACCGCGATGACCGAAGCCGACGAGTTCATGAAGATCTACAAGCTCGAGGTCATCGCCATCCCGACGAACCAGCCCGTCCGCCGGATCGACTACAACGACAAGATCTACCAGAACGTTGCGAACAAGTTCGACGCGATCGTGGAGGAGATTCGGGCGTACTCGCAGGACGGCATCCCAAGCGATCCGTGGTCGGTCGCGGACATGCTCAAGCACGCCCGGCGAGTGCTGCTGGCGGAAAAAGACGAGGGGACGAAGGAACCCGGGGACCAAGGGGAGGGCGCGGTTCCGGCCGAGCCGGGCGCGGCGAGTCGCGGCGCCGCGCGCCAGCTCGCCAGCGCGCAGGTCCACGCGCAGCTCAAGATCATCGGCGCTGCGCTGAACGCCTTTGACAACGGCAACGGCGACGAGGCCGCGCTGGCCGAGGGGTATCGCAAGCTGATGGGCGAGCACATCGGCGGCCGGCCGATGCTCGTCGGCACGGTCAGCGTGGAGAACTCGGAGAAGCTCAGCGCGCTCCTGTCGCAGCGCTACGGCATCGAGCACGAGGTGCTCAACGCCAAGAACCACGCCCGCGAGGCGGAGATCGTGGCCAAGGCCGGACAGCAGCATGAGCAGGTGCGCGGCAAGAAGAAGACGATGGTCGGCAACGTGACCATCGCGACCAACATGGCCGGCCGCGGGACGGACATCGTGCTGGGCCCGGGCGTCGCCGCGCTGGGCGGGCTGCACGTGGTGGGCACGGAGCGGCACGAAAGCCGGCGGATCGACAACCAGCTCCGCGGGCGGTGCGGCCGGCAGGGCGACCCGGGCAGCTCGCGTTTCTTCCTCTCGTTCGAGGACGAGCTGCTGCGGCTGTTCATGGGCGAGTGGGTCCTGCGGATGCTGAACATGCTCGGGTTCGAAGAGGGCATGGCGATCGAGGACAAGCGGGTCAACAAGGGCATCGAGCGGGCGCAGAAGAAAGTCGAGGAGCGGAACTTCGGCATCCGCAAGAACCTGCTCGAATACGACGAGGTGATGGACCACCAGCGGAAGACGTTCTACACGATGCGGCAGCAGGTGGTCGAAGGGCGCGGCCTGACCGAGATGATCTGGGAGATGATCGACCAGACGGTGGCCGACGCGATCGAGCGCTACTACGACCGGACCTTCGCGGCGGGGTGCGTGGCGGAGTGGGTCGGGCAGCACGTGGGCGTGGTCGTGGACGCGGACAAGCTCGACACGTCCGACGGGAAGACGCTGGCCGAGAACGTGCGCGACCTGGCCTCCTACGAGGCGCGCCAGACCATTCAGCGGACGTTCGGGGAGTACGTGGACACCGAGCTGCCGCCGGAGGAGTGGGACGTGCGCGGGCTGGCCGGCTGGACGGCGCAGTACGGGCTGAGCCTGACGCAGAACCAGATCCGCAAGGCCGAGCCCGGCGAGCTGCTGGAGCAGATCATCGCGGCCGCCCTGAAACGGATCGCGACCGAGGACCTGGCGCCGCTGGCGCAGTACGTCGATCCGCTGTTCGCCAAGGGCCGGCTGGTGCGCTGGGCGCGCGAGAAATTCGACGTCGACGTGCCGCTGGACGACATCGCGGAGGCCAACCGGGACGAGGCCGAGCGCCGCTTCCGCGAGCACATGCGCAAGGCGTACCGCAAGCGCGAGATCGAGTACCCGGCCAGCGCGGTGGTCGAGTACGCGCTGCAGCGCGGCGGCGCGAACGTGAACGAGTTCTACGGGCGGATCGCGACCTGGGCCGGCCGCAAGTTCGGCTGCGACTGGACGTACGAGCACTTTGCCGGCAAGAACCCGGAGCAGATCTACCTGGAGCTGCGGGCCGTCAACGAGGATTTCCTGGCCAACGGCCGGCTGGACCAGGAGATCGACGCGGCCCTCCAGAAGTACGACGGGGACGAGCTGGCCGGCTGGGCGCAGCAGCGCTTCGGGACCGCCGCCCGCGACAACCCGCTCCAACTCGACGGGGACCGGCGGGCGCAGTTGCAGACCTGCGCGTACGAGATGCTGCGCTACGAGCTGACGCAGCTCGAGCGCTACATCATGCTCGTCACGCTGGACGCGGTGTGGAAGGACCACATGTACGGCATGGACCTGCTGCGGCACTCGATCGGGCTGCGCGGGTACGCCGAACAGGACCCGAAGATCGCGTACAAGCGCGAGGGGACGCGGATGTTCAACGAGATGCTCGAGAACTTCCGCGAGCGGGTCACGGACCTGATCTTCAAGGTGAAGATCGCCGGCTACGGCGGGGGCGGGTACGCCGAGGGCGACGGCGGCGGCGTTCCAGCGGCGGGCGGCCCGGGCGGCGGCGGGGCCTATGCGAACATCACCGCGACCAAGGCGGACGCCACCGGAGCGGGCTTCTCCGCGGCCGCCGAGGATCAACAGGCGGCCATGCGTCAGCAAGGCGAGGGGGGCCAGGCGAAGACGATTCGGCGCGAGACGCCGCGGGTCGGCCGCAACGACCCGTGCCCGTGCGGATCGGGGAAGAAGTACAAGCAGTGTCACGGACGGGGGCACTGAGTACAGGCGGCGGCGTCGTTAGGCCCCCTTGGTCTCCGGCGGCTCCCCGTCCGCCGGGCCGTCGTCGGCCCGACGTTGCTGGTTCACCTTTCTGGAACGTTCGGCGCGCGATTGCGCCAGTAGCTCGCGGTACGTAGCCAGCATCCCCTCGCTCACGTGCTTGGTGTGGCTAACCATGTTCCAGACGAGCAGGGCCCCTCCCGCCGCGGTCGCCGCCATCATGAGCGTCCACATCGACATCCGGTCTTGCGCCGTTCGGCCGGGCGGGCGCGCCGCGCCGGCGTGCCGGCGTCGGGCGCGTTCGCGCGGGGGCCGTTTTTGTTATCGGCAGGTTCCCCGCCGGCGGTTCAGCTTCCCGGCGTGGAGGTGGCGAGGGGGTGCGCAACACTCCCGGGGAGCCGCCACGGCGTGGCTTCGCTGCGCTGCGCCAGACCGTGCCACCCTCCGCCGGGTGTACCGCAAGACTGTGGCGGTCGGCGCGCCGCCCCGCCGTACCGGGTGGGACCCGGCCAGCAGAGCCCTAAGCGCCAGCGCGGGGTTGCCGGAGGGCCTTGCGTTTCCGGTTGGCACGCGTTGACCGGGAACCCGTCGCTTGCGCTCTGGGCTCTGATCTCCCCCACCTGCCAAGATCCGGCGGTACACCACCCTCGGCCGATTCCGTCATGCGCCCGTTGCGATGCCGCGGAGGCTGCACTAGTATCCGGCTTCTTGGCGGGCACGTGCGCTCTGGCGGCATGCGCTCGCGGACCGACGATGAGACGGGGAGGATCGTCGGGAGGCTCCGCCGGCTGGGACTGGGACCTGGTCCTCGCCGGGAAGGTACTCCGAGGCGCGGCAGCAGCATGAGACCATCCGAAACGTGGTTGCAGGTTTCCAAGGCGGCGAACCTGCGGCGGCTCATCCGCGATGTGCCGGACTTCCCGAAGCCGGGGGTTCTGTTTCGAGACATCACGCCCCTGCTGGCGGACCCCGCGGGCTTGGCGCTGGCGGTTGAGCTGATGGCGCAGCCCTTCCGCGGCAACCAGGTGGACGTGGTCGTCGGGGCCGAGTCGCGGGGCTTCATCTTCGGGACCGCGGTGGCCAAAGCGCTATCGACCGGGTTCGTGCCGATCCGCAAGCCCGGCAAGCTGCCCGCCGCGACGCGGCAGCGCCAGTACGCGCTGGAGTATGGGACGGACGCGCTCGAGATTCACGAGGATGCGGTTCGGCCGGGGCAGCGGGTGCTGATCGTCGACGACCTGCTGGCGACCGGAGGGACGCTGGCCGCCTGCTGCAGCCTGGTGCAGGACCTGGGCGCGACGATCGAGGCGGTCGCCGTCCTGATCGAGCTAGTGGAGCTGGGCGGCCGGGCTCGGCTGGGAGACTATCCGGTGTTCAGCGTGATTTCCTATTGAGGACGGCCCGCAGCCCATTTGTATCCTGCGTTTCGACAAGGAGTTGCCGACACGGCCCGGATGAGCGGCGCGAGAGTGAGACACCCTGGGATTTGGCGCAGCGGTGACAATTTGGAATGAAATCGGCGCGCCCGTGCCGATTTCAAGCCGGCGACTTGCTGGATACCCGGTTTCGGGGTACATCGCCGGACGCGGCCGGACGCCGGTCCCTGAGGCGGGGCGAGCCCCCCGCCGGCTCGGGAGTGACGTGCCCGGAGGCAAGCGATGACGTGCAGCCGTGCTGGAGTTTGGCGGTGTCTGTTAGGCAGCGTGGCGCTGCTGCCGCTCGTCGGCTGCGCGCTGGCCGGCGACCTGCTGAACCTCAACTTCATCGAGCAGCTCGGGATCGACCCGGCGACGATCAGCCCGTCCCAGGGCGTCGTGATGATCGCCTTTGTCAATAACACGGCGGCCCCGACCGTGGTCTTCAGTGCCTTTTCCGTGGCAAACACCGCCGACCCGCGGCTGGGGTCGCGGAACTTCAGCGCGACGGTCGCGGCCGCGGAGGTCAAGAACGAAGTCGTCGATTGTCCGGTCGAGGCGCTCGGCCCGGGAACTCTGACGGCGAGCTTTGGGGTGAATTCGCTGGCCGCCACGGTCATCACCACGACGGGCGTTTCGCAGGTGCAGTACACCGGGCAGCCGCTCCGCCTCGGGGAGTCGTTCCAGTGCGGCGACCTGGTGGAGATTGCCTTGTCGCCCGCGACGGCGACGACCACAACCGACCAAGGCGCGGGCCAACAGAATTTCGTGCTGACGATTCGGCGCGTTCCCCCCGGCCAGTAGCCGCGGAAAGGAGTACTGCGGATGTCGATACGGGGCCGGCTGACGCTCGGGGTCGTGTGCGGCATGGTAATGGCCGGATGCATCTCGCCGACGGAGTTTGTCAATCCCGAGCTGCTGACGGCGCTGGGGGCGAGTCAGGGGGTGCGGACGCTGCCGAGCGAAGCGCCCGGGCTGCTCGTGTCGGTGGAAAACCGCACGGGGCAACTGACTTCGGTCGCGATCTCGTACCGCGGCAGCGGCCAGGGCGTGAAGAGCTACACGGTGATGCTCCAGGCGCAGCAGCACAGCGCGCAGCTCCTGGTGTGCCCGGTGACCGAAATCACGCTGGGAGATGTGACGAACCTGGGCCAGTCGGGGGCGTGGGTTGTGCTGCAGGACGTCCCGGCCGTCACGTTGGACCAGGCCGGGGCCCCCGCGAACGTACCGTTCATCGACGTGGAACCGTTCGGCGTGCTGCTGCGGGCGGGTGTGAACTACGATTGCGGGGATGAGCTGCAGTTTCTCGTCGAGCCGTCCGGGGCCACGCGTTCCGGGTTTGGCACGGAGGTCCTGATCCGACGCTCGGGCGTGCAAACGCAGTAGCGGCGGCGGCGCCTGCGCCGCAGCGCAGGCTCGTGGGAGTCAGTCATGCACGGTGCAGTCCGGCCGGTGTGGATGAGCTTGATCGGCGCAGTCCTCGTAGGCGCCCTGGGGGGCTGCCCAACGCAGCAGGCGGCGGAGTTCATCTCCGGCGGGACCGGGTCGTCCTCGCTGATCCGCACGACGGCCGAGGTCACGGTGCTCACGCCGGCCGGCAACCTGTCGATCATCGGGGGCACGCAGGTGGAGGTGAACTGGCAGGCGTTCGCCAAGTCGAGCTTCGCGACGCTGGACGTGATCATCGACCCCGATCTCGACCCGAACGACGGCAACGAGACCGCGCAGTTCTCCGGCCTGGCGTTGACCGAACCGAAGGTGCTCCTGGATACGACGTTCCTGCTGCAGGGCAGCTACCACGTCGGCGTGGTCGAGCGTGAGCTCGGGACCATCGTGGCCTTCGGCTATGCGCCCGGCACAATCACGATCGACCAGGCGCCGCGCCTGTTCTTCGTGGAGACCGATGCGTCCCGCACGTCCCGCGACATTTACTCGGCCCGGGACAACGTGACGGCGGACCGGTCGGCCCGCACTAACCTCACGTTCGACATCGCCTGGGACCTGATCGACCCGGACTCACAGAACACCGTGGAGATCCTGCTCGACCCGGACGCCACCCCCAACGGGAACGAGATCGCGCTCTACCAGACCAGCTCCCAGGCGCAGGCCGCCGCCCAGGCGCAGACGCCGCCGGTCAACAAGTACCAGTTCCGCTTCGACCTGCCCACGAAGCAGTTCGCCGCCGGCACCTACCATATTCTGGCGGTGGTTTCGGACGGGGTGCACACGAGCGACGTGTACGCCCCGGGCAGCATCCGTTTGCGCGGGCGCCTGGCGGGCCCCATCGACCTGCGCGACCTGGATGTGCAGGGCAGCGGCGTGACTGGGGGGGTGTTCGAGGGCTTCAACCCGCGCGACAACGCCGGCAGCTTCGTCAACTCCGCGAGCGACATCGACGGGGATGGGTTCGGCGACATTCTGATCATGTCGCAGTTCGGAAAGCCCAGTTACTACGTCGATCTGCAGCGCGTCGGCATCGGGGAGGCGTACCTGATATACGGCCGGCGAAAACGGTTCAACGGCGTCAACAACCTAAACTCGACCGGCGTGCTGTTTCGCGGGGAGGTCTACACCGGCGCCCAAGAGGTCGCCGACCCCATCCGCCCCACCCGCGGCATCACCAGCTTTGCCGTGCTGTCAGACTGGGACGGCGACGGCGTGCGCGAGTTCGCCTTCGGCCTGCCCTTCACCGATTCGGTCAACGAAGCCGACAACGGAATGGACAACGACGGTGCTTTCCGTACCGGCGGCGTGGTCGTCACCGCCGGCGGGTCGCTCCGACCCAGCCTCGGGTTCCCGGGTGGCCACGTGTACCACTTGGCGCAGTTCGGACAACTGAAGCGCGGGGCGGTCACCGTCCCGCCGCCGTGCCCGGAGAGCTTCGTCGGTCCAAACTCCCCGGGGGCGTCCGGCGGGATCACGTCCATGTTCCGGCACCAGCTCCCCTCAGAGCCTTCGGACACCGAAACGCGGCAGCCGGGCTGTCGGATTCACACGAATGAGTTCGGCGACCAGTGTGGCGAGACGGTATCGGCCTACTCGGACAACGGGCTGATCATCTCGGTGCCGAATCGGGACCCGGTGTTCAACACCCGTATCGGCCACAGCGTGCCCGGGGCAGGCGTCGTCAGCCTGTACTTCGGCGGATACGCATGGGATTTGGGCGACAATGTCCTCCCGCATAACGGCCCGTACCGGTACATTCTCGATGACAACCGGATGTTCCCGACCGCAGTGTACGGCAGTTGGTTCGCGAGTCCGGGCTATTACGTGGACATTGATGACTCGCCCAACCCGTGCGACCAGTGGGACGGCAGCGCCCGGAACCCGCCCATCACGCCACAACAGAATGACACCGTGCGGATCTACGGCGGGTTTCCTGGCGGGCGAATCGCCGGGGGCCAACAGATCGGCGACTTCAACGCCGACGGTCTGAACGACTTTCTGGTGGGCAGCCCGCTCAGCAACGAGGGCGCCGGGGCCTGCTTCATAATTCTCGGGCGGCTGAGAGCACTGGTTCAGGGCAACGACTTCGCACTGGAGGAACTCGGGCTGCCGATGAACTCGTCAAACTTGCTGCAACAGCGCGTGTTCGACGGGATTCGCGTCGTGGGCGCCCCCGGGGACCGCCTGGGCCAGTCGCAGGCCGCGGCGGGGGACTTCAACAACGACGGCATCGCGGACGTGATCATCGGCTCCCCGCAGATCAACAGCCGCAGGGGCGGGGCTGCCGTCTTCTTCGGCTCGCGGGACGTGATCAACCTGACGCAGGTGGACATCCCGTTCAGCGAGCTTCCCACCCGCGGGCTCGGTGTGATCTTCGAGGGCGAGGAGGACGGGGACCTGGCCGGTGCCCGCGTCGCCAGCGCCGGCGACATCGATGGCGACGGGAACACCGACATCCTCATCGCAGCGCCGAACCGCTCGGTCCACCTGGACCTCGACCAGGACGGGTACGCGGAGATCGACCGGACGCATTGCGGCGTCGTCTACCTCATCTACGGCTCGCCGGACTTCCTCCGTCCCAACGGGGACGGCACGTTCTCGGGGACGTACAGCCTCGCGGACGTCGGGACGACGAAGCTGCCCGGCGCAGTCTTCATCGGGCGCGAAAGCGAGCACTACCTCGGGGCCGGGATGAGCGAGCAGGGCGACACCACCGTCGGGATCGCCTCGGCGGGTGACGTCGACGGCGACGGAAAGGGCGACATCCTGCTGAGCGCGGTCAAGGCGTCGCCGCGGGACCGGGCGGCGGCCGGCGAAGTGTATCTGCTGTACGGCAACTAGCACCGTCCAGCGTAAAGAAAGGGATGCCAGGCATGTGGCTGGTGCGACTTGTGGCGATCTGCGGCTTCCTGACGGCGTGCGGCGGTTGTCCGACCTCCACGTCGACGGAGCGCAATCCGTTCCTGACGTATGTCGAGACCTACGGGGCCGCGCTCTCGGCCACGACCAGCACGACGGGCGGCGGGGCGCCGTCCGTGGTCGGCGCAGCCCAGGCCTTCCGTCGGCCGCTCACGTTGACGTTTGTCAACACCCATCCCAGCGGGGTGGTGGACACGAGCTTCATCGCGTGGGTGGAAATAAGCAGTCTGCGGACGGCGGACCAGCAGGATTCCCTCCTGGCGGGCGGGTACACGCAGTTAACGCACTCCGTGGACATCGGCACGGCCTACACGCTGTCGCTCGGGACCTTCGTGTTCAATGGCCCAGGGACGGCGGGCGCCACCCCGGTCACGATCCGGCCCGCGACAGCGGCGACGAGCGGCACACAGGCGACGGGGACAACCGTCTCGTTCACGCTGCCCACCCCCGACAAGATCCTGGTCTACTCCCAGCCACCGGTTTCGTGCGACAGTGTGGCCTTTGCATTCTCTGACCCGCTAACCGGCGAGGTCCTGCGCTGCACCACACTCGGCCTGGAGGGCGGAGGCGAGCAATTCGCGGACTTCTCCGCTTGCGGTTACAAGACGCTGGCCCAGGTGGACGTCTATCAGTGCGATCCTTTCCAGCCGGGGCTGTTCTTCAATAGCGCGGGCGGCCAGTTCAAGGCGAATGAGTACGACGAAGGCGACACGATTACGTTCACCTTCCTGCCCGCGGCGACGCAGGGGGCGTTCGCCACCGTGACCCGGGGCACAGCCGCGACCCAGACGGCCAGCAGCCCCTAGTCGGATACTTTTGGGCGACCGCGCCGCGGCGGAGTAGAATGATCGGTGCGGCTTGCATGATGACGTGGAGTTCGTGACATGGCCGGATGGCGACTCAGATTGGGCATCGTGATCGGGGGCCTGGGGCTATGGAGCAGCGCGACCGCCCCCGTCGCAGCGCAGGGCACCAACGAAACGCCCCCGGAAATCCTCAGTATGGGGCTGTCGACGACACCGTGCAGCGCGCCGACGCCCTGGGTTAACGGTACGAGTCCATGCCTGAAAGAGGGAGATCCGCTGTACGTTTGTCTGGAGGTGACCGACCTGGACTGGCGGAACCTTGACCAGAACGCCAACCTCGATAACCAGGGGCTCATCGTGACCATGAGGTCCACCTGGTATCCCTACTTCGCGAACGGAATCCAGTACGGCCCCGAACCCCCGCCAGTTTCCAGCGACGGCACTTCGGGTCCGTACCCGGCGGCCGGGGTGACGTTGAACTTCGTCCGCGACTTGCAGGTGGTATTCGATGTGCCGCAGTTCGTGGGTGCCAACCAGGCCCGTTTGCGCGGCGACATCAACTTCGACGCGCGCTGGTTCGTCCAGATCACCGTATACAACGGCGGGGCGAGCGGCCAAGGCGACCCAAACACAGCGGTGCGAAGGTCCTTTACTGTGTGCGCCGTCTCGAACCCGGCGCTGGCCCCCGGCAACCCGCCGCCGAGCGCCGACGCCGGTCCCGATCAGACCGTGGGACTCGATCCGCGGACCAACCAGGTCGTGGTGCACCTGGACGGCAGCCGGACCTCTGACGGCTCGAATGTCGGGTTCAACCCAGCGTTGCCCGGCGTCTTCGACAAGGACACGCTGCAGTACACATGGGAGTGGATCTCGGGGCCCGTCCGCGTGGACCCGGTCGCAGACAGCAGCGGCAACCCGGCGAAGGCGCAGGTCACGCTCGACGTGCCGACGCCGGACAGCGACCCTTACGTCTTTCGTCTGCTCGTGGAAGACGGCACGAATGCCCTCCCGTCCGCCGACGAGACGCGCGTCTTCGTGCGGACCGCCCTGCCGGTTAACCACGCCCCGCGGGCGAAAATCGCCGGTCCGAGCGGGCCGGTGCCGGTCGGCGGCATCATTCGCCTGGACGGCTCCGTCTCGCAAGACACCGATGGCGACCAGCTCACGTACCTCTGGACCCAGACGAACGAGGTCGGCGGGGCGCTCGCCTCCGACCAGGTGCAGACCGCGTTCCAGCCCCTCTCCGGGCTAACCGCGGCGGTCAGCACGTGGCAGGCCGTGACCGTGGGCACTTTCTACTTCCGGCTGCTCGTCACCGATCAACCGGCGCTGCGCGATGCGGTACTGACGGGCGAGGAGTTGACCTCGGCCGCGATAGTGACCGTGCAAGTATCGAATACCGCAACGTCCGGCGCGCAGATGGCGGCGGTGCGCGACGGGCAGACGGACCCCGGCACGTCCGCGCCGCAAGCGGCGCCCGCAGGGTGCGGCACCGGCCTGTCCGCGTTGGGCTTGGTACCCCCAGGGCTGTGGCTGATGCGCGGGCGGCGGCGGTAGGCCCCCTAAATCCGGGTCACGCCGGATTCGCCGCGGGCCGCTCTTCCTTCGGCCGGTGCTTCCAGCGCCGGTGCACCCACAGGTATTGCTCCGGCCAGCGGCGGATCGCGGCCTCCAGGGCGTGCGAGAAGGTCTGCGTCACCCAGCGCAGGGGGTCGGGCTGCGACTCCCATTCGTCCGGGCGGATGATCCGCTCCACCGCGAGCCGGTAGTGAAACCCGCGCCGCACGCGGACCGCGTAACCGACGACGATCGGCACGCGCTTCTGCATCGCCAGCAGTCCGATCGACTTGTACGTCGATGCCTGGCGCCCGAAGAAATCAACGAATAGCCCCTTCCGGCCGGCGTCCTGGTCGGCGATGAAGCAGAGCGCTCCGCCGCGGTCGATGACCTGGGGTGCGACGGCCGTCACGCCCTTCTTGTAAAGCAGCGCCAGACCGCCGGCCGCCCGCGCCGCGACCAGGTAGCGGTTAATCAGCGGGTTATCGACCGGGCGCATGACGGCCGTGAGCGGAAGACCGAGCCGGCAGATCGTGTAGCCCAGCAGTTCGTAGTTCCCGAAGTGGCCGGTGAGCATGATGACGCCGCGCCCGTTGAGCAGCTCGCGCAGGGCCGGCCCCAGGTTGTGCAGCTCCACGTACCGCGCCCACGACCACTCCGTGATCAGCCGCGGGCTCATCACCGCCTCGACCAGGTAGAGCTGCGCGAAGTGCTCGAACGACTGGCGGGCGATGCGCCGGAGTTGCCGCTCGCCGTAGCGGTCGCCGAGGGCGGGCCGCAGGTTGTCGAGCGCGCGGTCGCGATGTCGCCGCATGGCGGCCCACCAGATGCGCCCCATGAGCCGCGCGGTGGACAGGTTCGTCTCGATCGGGAAGCAGTTGACGATGAGCGTCCAGAGGCGCAGGGCGGCGTATTCGCCGATGCGGCGCAGCGCCACCGCCAGGCTGGGCGCTTCCGTCCACTCCAGCAGGCGTTGGCTGAGCGCGGACGCCATCATTTGCGGCTCGCGGGTTGCGCGGCGCCCGGCAGCGCGGCCGGCCGCGAGCCGGTCGCCGCCAGCCGGGCCCGCCACTTCTCGGGAATCCGCAGCTCGGGCGCGGCAAACCGGGGCGGCCTGTTGCCGAAAACCACGAAATGCGTGTCTTCGCGGCCGTAGCGCGTTTGCAGCCAGAGGTAGTGCGGCGGGATCTTGCGGCCGAGCTGCGCCAACTCGGCGGGTGCGTCGCGCAGGAACAGGTAGTAGTCCCCCAGCGCGGCGACGAGCAACACCGGCTCGTCACGCTCAAGCCGGTCGATCATCTCCTGGCCGTAGCGCCGGACTTCGTACTCGAGGCTTCGGCGGCCGTTCTGCTCCTGAAGCAGGGCGAGCTGGTCGATCAAACGGGGGAAGCGGAGGCCGCTATACCAGATGATGCGCGAGTCCTGGGTGCCGATCTGCCGGAGGAGTTGGTGCTGGCCGGGTGGGACAATGCGCGGGTCGGCGAGCTGCTGCGCGAAGTCAATGAACGGCCGCTGCGACATGACGAGCGGCATGAACTTCGGCCAGACCCACAGCCACAGCACCCACATCGTCACGACCAGCAACCCGAACGAGCCGTGCCGGCGCTGACGCAGGTACAGCCAGACCGCCATGCCGAACCCCGCGGCCATGATCGCGGCTGCGACGGCGTATTGCCGGATGACGTCGGTCCAGTCGTAGGCCCCCTCCAGCTCAGATTCCCCGCGCAAGGCGAACCATTTCAGCAGGCCGAACCCGCCGCCCACCAGCGCGATCGGCAGCACAATCCACACGGCGATGCCGAGCGCCCTGACCAACTTTGGGCGCCTCGCCCGCGCCGGATCGAAGAAGGCCGCCAACTCGATCCCGAGCAGCACGAACAGCGGCGGCAGCGCCGGCAGGAAGTACCGCCATTCTTTCCCAGTCGACGCGGTGAAAAACGCCAGCAGGCTCGCAAACCAGATGACCATGAACAGCGTGCCGTTACGGTTGACGCCGGGCTGCCTGCGGAACGCGCGGACCAGCGCCGCGGGCAGGGAAAGCGTGAACGGCAGGCAGTACAAAGCGGTCGGGAACAGGTAGGTGAAGAGGTACTGCCAGCGGTCCTGCCCCTTGACGTTCGGCAGCGCCCCCGTGAAACGGTCGAGAAACTCGACCTTCCACTTCGCCAGCGCCGCCCCTTCGACATGCCCCACGGCGATGGCCCAGGGCAGCCAGGGGAGCAGGAAGAGCAGCAGGCCGAGCACGTGCCAGCGGTTGGCCAGCACCGACCAGCGGTTGCGCAGCAGGAGGTAGAAGAATGCCGGCGCGCCGACGATGACGAGCGGCATCGGCATTTTCCACAACATGCCGAGGCCCGCCGCCAGGTAACCGAGGAGAAAGAGCCCGTTGCGCCGGCCGCCCGGGGGCTCGGTCTCGGCGGCGATCCACAACGCGGCCAGCGCAAGCGTCGTGAAGGTCGTCAGCCCGAGGTCGCTGGCGCCGCGATGCGACCACCAGAGGATGAGCACGCTGGAGGAGGCCGCAAAACCCGCGAACACGGCCGCGCGGTCGCCTGCGATGCGGCGCGTCAGCCAGAAGATGATCGCCACCAGTCCGATCGCCGCCAGGGCGTTTGGAATCCGGGCGCTGGTTTCATCAACCGGCGTGCCGCGGAACTGGCTCACGAGCATGACCGCCCAGTACGGCCCGGGCGACTTTTGCATCCGCGTCTCGCCCGAGAAACGCGGGACGAGCCAGTCGCCGGCGTCCAGCATCTCGCGGGCCGTCTGCGCCACCCAGCAGTCGATCGGCTCGAAGCCCGCCCCACCCCCGAGATCATAGAAACACAGCAGCGTGGTCCAACCCAGCAAGGCGAGGAACCACGCCCGTGTCGCGGCGGACATCGGCGGACACGCGGGTCCGACCACCGGGCCCGCGGCGCTTTCCGAGGCCAGGCCGTCGCTCACGCGGGCTTCTCCGGCTGAAACAGGTTCGTCAGCGGCGCG
>CAIWOY010000367.1 GCA_903914415.1 uncultured Phycisphaerales bacterium
CGGCCCCCGCTGGCCGACGATTGGCCATTGCTGGTGACACGTCGTCGTCGCCTGCACAACGCGACCCACCATGAGGACCGGGGACACCAAAACACATTCCGATTACGGACCCAAGGCGCGCTTGCCGCCGAAATGGCCGGTTTTAGCCGCCTTCCGCGCCCCCCCTGCGCGCCCGCATCGCCGCCTGCCGCCACTTCGAGTGTTGCCGCGCGTCGCGCGGCTGCGGCGCCGTGCGCAATGTGCCGGGACGGTGGGGTTTCGCGTGCTACGTCGCCTACGGAGAGGCGACGCTACCTTTGCGACCGGCGGACAGGGGCCGGTGAGGCGGGCACGGTCGGGCGCAGGTTGAGCATGTCGCGCAGCTCGGCCGCGCGTTCGTAGTCTTCGCAGGCCAGGGCTTGGGCCAGCTCCGATTCGAGCTTGGGCGGGGCGTTGTCGGGCATCTCCTTGAGGATCTCGAGTCGCAGGCCGCGGAGCGTCTTGAGCTCCGAGGCATGACGGTCGGAATCGGGCTCGTCGCCGGGCAGCGCGTCGAGGCTGGCGATGCCCTCGTCGGCGAAACGGAGCGCCTGCTCGTAACGGCCGTCGCGCAGGGCGCCAAAGGCCCGCCCGCGGGCGTACATCATCATGACGTAGGCGCGTTGCCGGCCCAGCGCGCCGCGGTCGGCTTCGGCGGCGGCGTAGCGTTCGCACAGGTCGATGAGCCGCAGGTTGCGGGCCGTGTCGCGCTCCACGCCGTCGAACTCCTCGAGCACGAAGAGCGATAGGTAGCGCTGGTAGTAGAGGTAGGCCTCGTGGCGCAGCTCGCGGCAGTCTTCGGGCGAGAGCACGAAGTCCTCGTCGTGGCCGCAGGTCTCGGCGTGCTCGCGCAGCCGCTGCTCGTGGTAGTCGAGCAGGGACTCGTGGCCGCGGGGCCGCTGGCCGTCGGGTCGGCCGGTGTATTCGAGCTGGAGGACGCCGAGGTCGATGCGGGTCTGGATCTTCTCGCGGCCGTCGCGGCCGATGATTTTTCGGACGGAGATCTTGCCCGGCTCGTACTCCCAGCCCTCGAGGATGGTGCGGAGGTCGCGTATCATAGCACAGGCGGTATCGGCCGCCGGCCGGGGCTCCATCAGCTTCACGGAGGCGGATGGGCCGCGGCCGGCCTTAGGCGGAACGCCAGCGGAGTGCAGTGGCCGGTGCGGGTGATCGCGGGTCGATTTCGCGGACGTTCGCTGGCGGGGCCACACGGGGAGACCACGCGTCCGATCACGGATCGTGCGAAGGAGACGCTGTTCAACATCCTCGGGAATCGCTTCGGGACGCTCGGGGGGTTACCGGACTTCGACGTGCTCGACGTGTTCGCCGGAACCGGCGGACTGGGGATCGAGGCCCTTTCGCGCGGGGCACGCCGCTGCACGTTCGTGGAGCGCGATCGCCGGGCGTTGCACAGCCTGCGCGACAACGTGCGGCAGATCGGGATCGCCGGCATTTCGGCCATTCTGGTAGAGAACGCGTGGACGATGCGTCCTCCGACGGCGTTGCGCGAATTCGGCCTGGTGTTCATCGACCCGCCGTACCGCGACACCGCCGACGTGCTGCGTGTCGTCGACCTGTTGGAGCGGCTGGCCGTCAGCCTGGCGCCGGAGGGGCTGATGGTCTTTCGGCACGAGGGGCGGCTGTCGTTCCCCCTGGAGCAGCTCCGCGGGCTGCGGTGCGTGGATCAGCGGACCATCGGGCGAATGGGCCTGGTGTTCCTGGCACGGGCCGCAGGGCAGTCCGGCGCCGCCGAATCGGAACCGCCGCCGGTGGTGACTCAGGATTGAGCCGGCGTGTGGGCCACGGGGCGGGTTGCGAGCAGGTAGAAGAAGAACGCCGCGCCCACGATGTTGGTCACGACGCCGACCGGGAGCTCAGTGGGCGGGTGCAGGGAGCGTGCGAGGCCGTCGCAGACCGCGAGGAACGCCGCCCCGACGACGGCGGAGCCCGCGAGCAGCGGCAGCGTCCGCACGCCGAAGATCGCCCGGCCGATGTGGGGCACCATGAGGCCGACGAAGCCGATGGGCCCGCAGTTGGCGACGATAACGGCGGTGAGCAAGCCGATTAGGGCGAAGCAGCTCCAGATCGTCACGCCGACGTTCACGCCGCGCGACGCCGCCAGGTCGTGTCCGTAATGCAGGAGATCGAGGGCGCGGTGCTGGGCGGCGACCAGTAGGAGCACGGGCAGCAGCACGATGGCGACCTCGAGGGCGGCGCGGGGGCGCAGGATGCCGAGTGAGCCCATCATCCAGGTGACGATCTCGTTGGTGATGGCGCGGTCGCCGAGGAAGAACACGAGCAGGATGCCGGCGGAGCACATGTAGGCGACGCACACGCCGGCGAGCAGCAGGCGGGCCATGTCGCGGGCCGGCCGCAGCCGGCTGACGAGGTACACGAGGCTGGAGACGATGGCGGCGCCGGCGAACGCAAGCAGAGTGATCCACGGGATCTGGCCGGGCGCATAGCCGTGCCAGCCGCCGAGGAAGCCGAGGGCCGCGGCGAGCGAGGCGCCGCTGGCGACGCCGAGCGTGTACGGCTCCGCGAGCGGGTTGCGAAAGAGCGCCTGGAAGACGACCCCGCCGACGGCCAAGCCCGCACCGGCGACGGCGGCCAGGAGGGTGCGTGGCAGGCGGTGCTGCCAGAAGATCACGTGGGCCGGATCGTTACCCGACCAAAGCGCGTGCCAGGGGAGCGGCTGCTGGCCGAGCAGCGTAGAGGCGAGGACGATCAGGCCGAGGAGCGGTGTCAGGACGAGCAGGCGGAGCGTGGCCGAGCTGAGGCGCATCGCTCAGGGTTCCCACTGGTCTTTCTCTTCGAGGTCGACGTCGTAGAAGGGCTTGGCGACTAGGCGTGCGACGTCCTTGCCGAGCTTGTCCGCTTCGGTGTCGAGCGTGCCCGGGTCGCTGGCCTCGCGCATCGGGCGGCCGCGCTGGATCGGGCGGCCCTCGCGTTCCTCGGACTTGGGCCAGACGCGGGCCTGTTTCGGCGGCACCGCGGGGTTGATGACCTTGATCCGCAGGTCGGCGGTCGGCTCGAGCACGGGGTGCGCGGCCGTGCTCTTCATGCTGAGGTGCTCGACGCGGATGTAAAGCAACTGCTCGGCGTTGAGCGCCTTGGCGACGCGCTGCATGTCCCAACGGTCGAAGTCCGGGCTCACCTGGCGGAGCCGCTGCACCTCGGCGAAGGGCACGACCTGCTCGTTCACCTTCTTCTCGCGAAAGATCTCAGTCAGCTTGGTGTGCAGGGCCTGCGTGAAAACAGGGTTGTCTTCGTCGGCGCGTGCCGGCTCGATCAGCACGGCCAGGCGGCCCTTCGTCAGCGCGAACTCCGTTTTCTGGATTTGGCGCGGCGCCGTGAAAAACGCGATCGCCCCGACGATGTTGCAGGCCGACAGAAGCGCGCCCAGCCCGCCGAGGGCGACGAAGACGATCCACGGCCGGCGCATCTCACTTCACCTTGACCGTGCGGTCGTAGAACTTGGCCGTCACGTCCTGCGCGAAGGCCTCCATCGTCGCCCGCCGGATCTCGCGGTCGCCGGTGCCCCAGGCGCCGGCGGAGGTGGGGGGATAAAAGGTCTCCACTTCCTTGGTGTAGACGGGCTCGCTGTTGGGGTAGGCGACGTTGTAGACGCTGACCAGGGCGGTGATGTGCCCGCGGTACAGGTGGGGGGTTTCGGGCTCGCGCGTGCTGTACTGCGTCACGTCGAGCATCAGCACGCGGTCGGCGGAGAAACGCTTGCCCAACTCGGCGGGGTCCAGCTTCTCCCAGCCGGCGTTGCGGCGCTGGAAGTCCACGACGGACCGCGCCTCGACGACCTTGATGCCGCGCACATTGGCCTCCAGGGCCACGCGCAGGTGGTCGGCGAGCTCCCATTGCACCTGCGGATAGTCGAAGAGCGTCTCCATGTCGGCCCGGACGACGACGCAGACCTTCTGGTCAGTCAGGTGCGAATACTCGGCCGGAATGGTCTTCGTCGGCTCGGCGCCGAAAATCAGCACTAGCGCGGTGAACGCCTGGCACCCGCTGGACGCGGCGAGCGTGCCGAGCAGGAAGACGCCGATACCGAGGCCGCGTGTGAGCCGCCAGGCCGCCGCCGACAATCTGTGTTCTCTCATCGCTCGACTCCGTGGACACGATACCAAGGCGCGGGGCGGTTGTGTAGCGGGGCGCGACATTCGCGGCGGCAGTGCGGCGGGGCGTGTGGGGTGGCGGGGGAGGGACCGCCCAGCCCCTCCCGACTCTGCCGTGCGATTCACTTCGGGCGGGGCCAGAAGACGACGTCGTTGGTCTCGCCGCGGGCGTCGTGCACGCCGCCGTCGTCGGTGCCGTTGCCGCCGAGCGAGTAGAGGGTGAAGCTGCTGCCGTCGCGGCGGTACGCGAAGGGCTGGTTCGTGAACGGATCGCGCACGAAGTCGCGGTCGCCGAGCGCGTCGAGCGAGCTCGGATAGTCCCCGGTTTGCTGGCGATAGGCGTTGAGGTTCGTGACGAGTACCGCGGCCCGGCGGGCGGCCTCGCCGCGGGTCCGCACGAACATGTAGCGGTCCAGGGCGGGGACGAACGTGCGCACCATCGGGTTGACGGTCTGGTCGCTGCCGGCCAGCTTCGCGATCTCGGCCAAGCGGGGGGCGGCCTCGGGGTAGGGCAGTGCCATCGCCTCGGACATCGCGTCGTAGAACGTATTGGCCTCGGCCACGGTCGGCTCGAACCCGGCCTGTGCCAACTGGCCCGCGAGCGCGTCGAACGACACGCCGTCCTGGGCCAAGCCGGAATTCTCGAAGAGCTTGCGCCCCCATTCGACGTTGAGCACCGGCTGCCCGCTCTGCGGGTCGACGTCCCACAGCCGCTGGGCCGCGTCCATGAACATCGCCCGTTCGCATTGCAGTCCATCGGTAGGCGGGCGCGGCGGCTGGGCCGCGGCCGCGGCCGCGGCGGCCAACGCGACATAATCCAACGTGCCGGCCGCCGCGTCCGCCTGCAAGTCCAGCAACGCGCTGGCGCCCAGCGACTGGGCGGCGACGCCCACGAGGTGCTCGATCATCGTCATTCCGCGACCCGCCTGGGCCCCGGCGGCCATGACGTCCAGGTAGCGGGCGACGGCCTCTTCCGGCTGCCCCTCGGCCGCGGCGTGCCGGCCGTCAACGATGCTCAACTTCGCCAGCGTGCGCAAATTGCCGAGGTTGGGGAGCGCCACGTTGATCAGGCTGCCGTCCGAGCTGGCATACTCCTCGACCAGGCTCTGAAGCTGAGACGCTGCGCTGAACTTCTCCAGCGCCCCCCGGTTCGCCGCGAGCCAGGCGCCAAGCTCGGGGGACTGCAACGCGGCGACGTCCCCACGTTCCGCTGCCAAGAGCAACTCGTTTGCGCCGGGAAAGGGCGTGAGTTGGTCCGACGCCTCGGCGTAGATACGACTCGCGTCCGAGCCTGCGGGGCCGACCTGGTCGTTGAGCCAGGTGACGTAGTCGACCTTCTGCGCCGGGTTCGGCGCGGGCGGCATGATGGCGGCGACCGCGGCCAGCGCCGAATCCTGCGCCGGCGCGACGGAGTCGGCGGCGGTAACGGTCTGGGCCGGCTCGGCGGCCGGTTCCGGCGCTACCGCCTTTGCCGGCTGGTCGGCCGAAGGCGCTGCAGCGGCGGTTTCGCCGGCCTGTGCCGCGGCGTCTGCTGGCGATTCGCCCGGGGTGGGCTGGGTCGTTGCTTCCGCGAGTGTGTCCGCGTGCTCCGCCGGCGATTGGGCCCCCACGCTGGCGGCGATCTGTTCCGCGCGCTGCTGCTCTTCCGGCGTCAGCTCTTTCAGCCCGTCCAAGTGCTCGCCGATCACACGATCGCCTTCGCGCTCGGTGGGTCCCGCCAGCAGGGCGAGAATCTCCGCGGGAATTGCGGTGAAGCCGTCGCCGGCCGCTGGCTGGTCGGCGCGGACCACCCGCAACGTCTTCAGGTCGATGCGAACGAGCGGCCCCCAGGCCAGCGTCACGACGAACTGGTTGCCCAGCTCATCGAACGCGAACCGCGCCTTGTCGAGCCAGACGAGCGCACGGCGATCGACGCGTATGTGCGGCCAGTCGTCCTTGGTCAGCAGATCCTGCAGCAGGAAGTGGCGTAGCAGCTCGCCGTCGGGGCCGTAGATCACGAGCGCGTTTCGGGCGCCGCCGCGGCGATACTCGTCGAGCGTCACGACGAAGCGGCCGTCGTCGCGGACACAGACGAGGGCGGGGGCCACGTCGTTGACCAGGGGGCGCTCCCACTGCTTGCGGCCGCGTTCGTCCTTCCCCGAGCGTTGCCAGAGGGTGGCCTGGCAGCTTCGGCCCGAGCGTCCCGGCCGGCCCGGCTCGACTTGCAGCAGGAACTGCTTGTTCTCGGAGGCAGTCTCGTGCGGCGGCCGCTCGGCCGAGGTGACACCCATACCGCACAGCAGCACCATGACGCCACAAATTCGATGCGTCGGGCACATGGTCACTCTCTCAGTCCTCAGTTCCAGTGCGTATTGTACGCGACGCCGGCGGCCGGCGGCCGGCGGTGGTGGTAAAATGTCGTCTCCAGGGCGATTCCAGACGACCTGGGCTTTTCCAAACGGAGATGGCCTTTGAGCGCACAGCGCTGGCTGATCACGGGCGCGTCGGGGCAGCTTGGCAGCCACGTCGTGCGACAGCTCGCGACCGAGGGCCGTGGAGTCGCGATCCTCGCGCTGGCGCGACAGCCCGACGTTGGGACAGAGGGCGTCGCCGTGCGACAGGCGGAGTTGGCTGACCTGGACGCGCTCTACGCAGCCGTCACCGAGTTCAAGCCCACCCACGTCGCTCACCTCGGGGCGATGACGGCGGTCGGCGATTGTCACCGGCAGCCGGCCGTCGCCGAGCGCGTCAACATTGAGGCCACGCGCGTGCTGGCGGTCGCCGCGGCCGGGGCGCGGTTTGTCTTCTCGTCCACCGACATGGTGTTCGACGGCGAGGCGGCTCCGTACGGCGAAGCCGATCTGCCGCGGCCGCTGAGCCACTATGGCCGCACGAAGGCGGCGGCGGAGCAGGCGCTGGCAGACATTCCGAACACGCTTGTAGTCCGCATTCCGTTGCTGTACGGGTTTCCGCGCAGCCGGCGGCAAACGACTTTCGTACAGCAGATCGCGGCGCTACGGGCGGGGCAGCCGCTGCGGCTGTTTTCCGACGAGCACCGCACGCCGGTGTGGCTGGCGGATGCGGCGCGGGCCGTGATCGGGTTGGCGCGCAGCGGGCTGAGCGGGGTGATCCACGTTTCCGGGCCCCAGCGGCTGTCGCGCTACGAGTTGCTCGCGCGCTGCGCGGACCTGCTGGGTTTGCCGGCGCGTCACCTGGTCGCCGTCTCGCGCCTCGACATCGCCGCTGCCGAGCCGCGTCCGGCGGATCTGTCGCTCGACGGCCGGCGTTTTGCAGAGGCGTTCCCGCAGCTCGTCCCCGGCCCGCTGCACGCGGACGCGCTCGCCGGCGAGTCGTACACGTGAGGCACGGCCGAGCCGCGCAGAGTTTCGGGGTTTACCCGGCTGGGGGGCGCGGTACGATGTATGCCGTCTGCCCGCTGGAGAGGTGCCAGAGCGGCCTATCGGGCACGCTTGGAAAGCGTGTGTACGGGTAACCGTACCGGGGGTTCGAATCCCCCCCTCTCCGTTAGACCCCGTTTCCAGCGATGGAGCGGGGTTTCTTGCTACCCGATCCACAAATGGTCCACATCGTCCCATGAAGTGCAGCTCTATGCTGCGGGGCGTCTCCCGCGGTGCCCCGACCGACCGTTTTTCCCGTTGGTGCAGGTCAGATCGGCCTGTGGAGCGCGCGGAGGGTCGGCCGCGGCACCTGTGATCAAAGCAGGATCCGACACGTCCCTCGCTGTCGGCGGAATGGGCGTGGTGCTGGCGGTCAGTCGCCGCATCGCTTCGCACGCCGTGTCCCGTCTCCTTACGTTCCGGCGCGAGTGGCGTGCGTCGCTACGTGCTCGCTACGGCCAAAGAAGAGGGGGCATGCGCACGTACTTGTCATCAATGAACTTATCGCACTAGATGTGCCGGTGCCGTCCTCGAACTCTTGTCGCGCGACAGAACACAGAGACATGAGCAGGACGCTGCAAAACCCGGCCGCCAGCGGCGGGATCCCCACCGTGAATTCTGGCGAATCGAAGCATCCAGCGGACACTGCTACAACGGCAGGCATATCTACTTGGCAGGGACTAACTGCGTATGCGGCACCACGACAGACGCTGTCAGGGGGCTGCTCTTCGCAGACGCGGGGCGAATCCCGCCCTTCTTGCCGATCGAGAATCCCGTCCGTCGAGCCGATCTTGACTCATCCCCGGGGGGGAGCCGGGGAGCGAGCGATGTCGTGGACCCGCCCTGTCGACCGGCGCAGGCGAGGCGCATAAGTCCTTGCGGCGATGCACGTTGTCGGCGACGACCGGGACCTTGGACCCCGGGCTGGGGACCTGCGCCCGCGCGCCGAGCAGCCGCGCGGTTTGGGGTTGACACCGGTCCCTAGTTACGATACTGTATGAACTTAGAGTGTGGTTGTGTGTGTGCGCGTGGTTAATATCGGCCGATGCCTTGGACCGACCCCACCCGGGTAGTGTGGTGAACGGGCGACCCAAGTCATTGTGCCCGTATGATTCGCTCAAATCGTTGTGCCCGTGCGATGGCCCAGGTTAGGTGTCGCAGCAGACGGAGTGAGACGACATGGAACGCAAGGCTCGGCGACGGGGTCCGGCATTCACCTTGATCGAGCTCCTGGTCGTGGTGGCGATCATCGCACTGCTGATTTCCATCCTCCTGCCCTCGCTCGGTCTGGCCCGCAGAAACGCGCGCGGCGCGGTATGCATGTCGAACATGCGCTCGCTCTCGCAGGGCGCGTTCACGTATGTCGCGGAGTACGGCTGCTATCCGCCGAGCCTGTCGAACTACGCGCACGGGCTGTCGGCGACAACCGTGGCGCTTCGCTGGGAGGCGGGCAAGGACTGGCTTGGAATCGGAGACCAGTCTGGCAAATACACTCCGGCTGATCCGGGGAATCCGTACTCGGGTAACCCGAAGGGCTTTGACGCGGCGCCGACATTGGGCCTGTTGTTCAAGACGATCCAGGCGGAGAAAGTGTTCCTTTGTCCGGAGGACCACCCGGGCAACCGGGACCTCGAGTCAATAACCGGGGGCGGCGGGAACGGGAAGTTCAGCTACACGATGTTTTCGATGCTCGGGTGCCGGCCACCGGAGCAAATCCCACCCCGCATGGCGGACAAGACGTCGGGGCCCTCGCGGGGAGCGGCGCCTGCGCTGACGCGCATGCCGCGCCCGTCGCTGGCGACCGTCCCGCTCTTTGTTGAGGAGACTCCGCTAGATATCAACGACAAGGACAGCGCTTCGGCTCACATGGAGGGGAACTTCAATTTCGAAACTGATACCGTCGCTTCACGCCATCCCGGCAGCAGCCGGCGACTCGGCTACTGGTCAGGCAAGCTGCAGACGTTCGTGCAGGATTCGACCAACCTCGCGTTTGCCGACGGACATGCGAGGCCGCTCAAGGTCAATTTCGGCTTCCACCGCAGTGACGTACTTCCCAAGGCGGCCAATGGAAACGAGCTTGAGGGAATCCCGTACACCGCGGAAGGTCTGCTCTGGTACTTCGGAATCGAGTACCAGGAGGTCGACACGAGCGTTACCCCCTATCAAGTAAACGTGGTTCAGGCCCGCTGACGGGCCATTTTCGCGTTTCGGGCGTAAGAACGGTCCTAACGGAAAGGAAAAGAAGTGAGATCAAAACTAATGTATCGAGTGGCCCTCGCGCTAGCGAGTGCCTCATCCTGTGCAGTGGCCTGGGCTACTACATTCCCGCAGTTGATTACCGACTTCGAGCAGAACGGCGCGGGAGTGGCCTACCCGATTCAGAAAGCGTCCCTGAACGACCTGCAGGTGGTGATGTTCCAGGATCCCGCTCAGGCCCTCGTCACCCGCAGCCTGATCCGCGCCGACAGCCTGGCGATCTACAGCAGTGGCGACCCGAATATGCCGTCGACGGAGGAGTCCTTCGTCGCCGCGTATGGCGGGTTCTATGGCGCCAACGGCAGCGCCCAGTTCATGGACATCCGCTTCCAGTGGGTCAATCCGGCGGACCCCAACCGCTGGGCGCTGATCGAGACGTTGCAGTCGCCACAGCTCGGTGACCCGTCGCTCGACCTCGGCGGCAAGGTGCGGCTGTACGTCAACCTCCCGAATTGCGCGCAGTTGGACTACCCGGGGCTGTTCACGCTGCCGCCCGAGATCGGTATTGCGCTGCTGATCCGCGAGACGGGCAAAAACGTGCCCCAGGGCTTCCAGGACAACACCGACCCCAACAACAGCCGTTTCGAGTTCGTCGGCGTATCTTCGGTCGCGGACGCCAACACGCCCAATCCGATACCGGTGCCGTCGCGCCTCATTCCGATTACCGACGCCGGCTGCGAGGGCCAGACGACCGGGCCGACGGGGAATTGGCGGCTGGTTGAGTTCAATCTGCCGACCGAAAACGTCATCGGCTGGACGTCCCGCGGCGGTAACGGCGTCCTCAACGCCACGGACATCGGCGATGGCGTCAATCGCGGCGTGCTGGCGGGGATTGTGCTGACGGTTCTTTATAATGACACGACCAGCAATTACGTCGAGTTCCTCGTCGACCAGATCGAGTTTGAGGCGACGGTGGCCGACCCCGCCTCCGCACCGTCCATCGCGGTGCCGGTCGTCCTGGCCGACACGAGCGTTCAGATCAACGGCATCGTCTCGCGCGCCACGAACGTCACGCTCGAGGTCGACCGCTACGACCCGAATGACCCGAATAACGCGCTTCCGTTTGTCGCGGACCAAACGTACTCCGTCGCGCCCAACCTGGATCCCAATGGTGAATTGCACTTTACGACCATCGGCGTGTCGCCGGCGCTCGCGGTCGGCGATCGGCTGCGTGCCCGCCAGACGGTCAATGCCGTCGTCGGTCCGTACTCGATCGTTGTGACGGTGAATCCGCCGGCCGCGTTCAGCGCCACGCTCTCGCTGGATGAGAGCGGATCGCTCGGCGTGGTGGCGAACTTCGAGTGGGTCGGGGCGACGGCGGTCGTCGGCACCGCCGGAACGCAGGGCCATCCCGTTTTTGTGCAGAAC
>CAIWOY010000368.1 GCA_903914415.1 uncultured Phycisphaerales bacterium
CGTTGCCGTTCGTGACCGTGCAGTCCGTCAGAACCGCCGTACCCCCCGCCTGCACTAGCAGCGTGGGGTAATACCAGGTCCCCCAATAGGGGTCTTGGTATGCGCCATCCAAATGCAACGCCGCCCCCGTCGCCTCCAGCCAGCCCTGAACTACGAGCCAGTAGCGACCATCTCCAGAGTACACCACTCCTCCGGGGTCGACGACCAGCGGCGGCAGCGCTGCCGTCCACGAGCCGTTTCCGTCAACGTCGATATACTCGTCAGCGGGATCCCACCGGCCGTTCCCGTTCAGATCGGTGAACGGCTCGCCGGTGTCATATTGTCCGTTGTGGTTCAGGTCTTCGTATGGTTCGGCTGGGTCCCACAGACCGTCACCATCCCAATCAACCGTCAGCGGTTCGCTCTTGAGCACGGTCACAGTTCCGGTCAGCATGTACGGGCTGCCAGACACGTCCCATGTGCCCCACTGATAGCCCGACACGTCCGTGGCACTGGCCGGCAGCGCACCGAGGAACACGCCGAGAAAAAGCGCGGTCAGAAACGGCACGTGAGTGTGAGCCCGAATGCACGTCGAGTGCCCGACACGCCAATCGCTGGTAGTCCGCGCCTGCATCTGACAACCTCACGAAGTTGGGAGTATGCTCGTCCCTGAGCCTGCAATCGGCGGCGGCATCAGGTTTCCCCGAACCGTCGCACGCGCCGAAGCTGCCGAACAAGCGTTATCGGGTCCATTATACCGTCGATCGGCGGGACAGGGAGGCTTTCTCACGCCCGCGAAACCGGAAATCGCGCGCCCCGCGGGGCTGGGGGTAAGCGAGGGGGCGCGGTCATGGATGGCCAGAGCGGCAGCGGTTTCACATTTTCGCCGACGTTCCCCGGTCCGGGGCGCGAACACCGGCGGGACGCCGACGGTTCCCGGGGCGGTTGGTGGCGTGAACACCGGCGAGACGCCGATGCTCCCCGGTGTGGTGCGTGGCGCGAGTACCGGCGGGACGCCGATGCTCCCCGGGGGCACGTTGCGCGAATTCTGAGGTGCTACGGTAGGCGGAGCTGGCCGGTGAGAGCGGAGATGTGGGGGAGGTTGTGGGCGGTGAGGTAGTCGGCGAGGCCGGCGGCGATTTTCACGGGGATGGTGGGGTCGATGAAGAGGGCGGTGCCGACGGCGACGGCCGAGGCGCCGGCGAGGAAGAACTCGACCGCGTCCGCCGTGGTCTGGATGCCGCCCATGCCGATGATGGGGACGCCGGCGGCGCGGGCGACCGTTTGGTAGACGCGGTGGACGTTGTAGAGCGCGAGGGGCTTGATCGCGGGGCCGCTCAGGCCGCCGGTGACGTTGGCGAGGCGCGGCTTCCAGGTCTGGGCGTCGATGCTGAGGCCGACATAGGTGTTGATGAGGCTGAGGATCTGGGCGCCGCCGTCGAGCGCGGCGCGGGCGAAGACGGCGATGTCGGTGACGTTGGGGGAGAGCTTGACGACGAGCTGGGCGCGTTTGAGGACGTGGCGGGTCGCCGCGACGACTTTTTGCAGCAACGCCGGGTCGGTGCCGAACATGAGGCCGTCGGCGACGTTGGGGCAGGAGACGTTGAGCTCGATGGCGGCGATGCAGGCGTGCTCGTCGAGGGCCGCGGCGACTGCGACGTAGTCCTCGAGGCGGTGTCCGGCGACGTTGACGAGGACGGTGGTGGGCATGGTCTGGATGAAGGGGAGCTTTTCGCGCAGGAAACGCGTGAGGCCGACGTTGGCGAGGCCGATGGCGTTGAGCAGGCCGGCGCGGACCTCGACGATGCGCTGCGGCTCGTTGCCGGGGCGCTCCTCGCGGGTGACGCTCTTGGTGGTGAAGCCGCCGAGGCGCCGATAATCGAGGACGCCGGCGTACTCGGGCCCATAACCGCCGGTGCCGGAGGCGGTGAGGACGGGGTTGCGCAGCCGCAAGCCGGCAAGGTCCGTCACGAGCCGCGGGTCGTCGGCGGCCGCGGAGATATCGGGCGCGGAAGTCATGCGGGCAGCTTCCCGGTCGCGGTGAGGGGTGTCAACGGAGCGGAGGCCCGGAAATCACGGGCTGCACGCCGCGGGCCGATGAAACAACAGGAGAACGGGGTACAGACGCGACGTGCGCCGGCGGCTCGCGAGCGGCGAGTGCCGGTCGCCGGGTGGTGCGGCAGGATGGCCAGAGTAGAGCTGCTGTACAAGTGGTTGGCGCGGGAGGCGGACGCGCCGACGGACGAGATTCTGGCGGCGGCGTTGGCGAATGCGGAGCCGGAGTACGTCGCCCGCATCGCGGCGTTGTTGCTGGATCGTCGGCGGGAGGCGGCGTGGGCGGGGCTGGTGGCGAATTACCACCGGCTGGCGCCCGAGCAGCAGCAACGGATGCAGAAGCGTCCCGAGCTGACCCGGGCGGGGATCGCGGCGGCCATCAAGAGTCCGTTGCCGATGGCCCGGCAGAATGCGCTGGCGTTGCTCGGGGACCAGCCGTGCGCGCAGCTTGCGTATTTGGCAGCCGAGGCGCTGCGCGATCCGTCCGTTCACGTTCGCGAGGGGGCGGCGTGGGCGCTGCGGCGGGCCGCGGAGTTTGCCTTGACGGCAAATGCGGTGCAGCGCGGCGAGGTCGCCGCGGCGCTGCGCCAGGCGTTGCGCACGTTCGATCTGCACGGGCGGCTGGACGTTCTGGAGGGGTGTCTGTGGCTGGCGCGGGACCTGGGCGAGGGGCTGTGGGAGATGCTGTCTGATCCGCACGCGCGGTGTGGGCGTGTGGTGGCGCAGCATCTGGGGGAGTGGGACAATCCGCGGCTGGCCGGTTTCCTGCTGCTGGCGCTGGCTCGGCCGGCGTGGCGTCCGCCGGCGCAGGCGGTGCTGGATTCGTGGTCGCGGCCGGCGGAGCTGGTCGCGCTGGTCGAGAATTCAGATCTGCTCGACGACCCGACGGTGCAGCATGGGCTGCGGCACCTGCGGCGGCCGGCGTGGTTCCTGGCGGCGGATGCGGCGCTGGAGGCGCTGCCGGCCGAGGTTCGGGGGCGACTGCCGTACTGGGTGCGGTACCTTGGATTCAGCGACGAGGAGCGTCGCCGGTATCTGGAGCGGTGCCTCGCGAGGCCCTGGCCCGAGATGCAGCGTGGGGCGGTGCACGTTCTGGCCGCGGCGGGGGACGCCGAGGCGGACCAGATCCTGGTGCATCTGGCGCGTAGTCGCGGATCGGCGGGGCGGTTTGCGCGCTGGTACCTTGCGGGGCGACGGGTGCTCGCGCGGCTGGGTTGGACGCAACGGGGCGAGCCGCCGACCGCACGATCAGCGGGTTCGCCGCAGGAGGTGGCCGGGTGGAAGCGATGAGGTGTATGACGAATCTGCTGGCCGAGGCGGACTGGGTGTCCGGGATGGAAGCGCTGCGGAAAGGCTTTGCGCGGCAGGCTTCCGATTCGAATGTCCCGGCGGTGTTGCTGGCGCTGTTGGGGCTGTGCGTGTTCGTGGTCCTGCTCGACCAGATCTACCGGCTGCTCCAGCCGCGTCGTCGCAGCCGCCGCGTGGACTATCTGGCCCGCGCGGCCGAGGTGGCGGGGCTGAGCCGGGGGCAAGTGGGGGATCTGCGTTGGGTCGCGGGGCGGGCGGGTTTGAGCTGCCCGGCGGCGATGCTGCTGTCGCCGGCGAACCTGGCGTGCGCGGTGCACGCGGCGTTGCGGGGCGACCCGCGGCCGGCGTTGCGGCGGAGGCTCGAGCGGCTGTCGCTGGATTTGTTCGGCGTGTCGTTGCCGGCCGCCGGTCCGGCGGATTGAGCGGGGTGTGAGCGGCGCCGGTTCCGACGGGGGCAACTCCCGGGCTGCGAGGCGGTATCATCTACGGGCGTCGGCGCTGGCCGGGAACGGCGTGGCCGCGGAGGAACGGGTCGCGCGCGGGAACCGCAGGCGCTGGCGGGCGTCCAATGGGGTGCAGATCGGCGTGAATCGCTCCGCGCACGAGACGAACGTGACCGACACCGAGCTGGTACAGCGGGCCCAGCGTGGGTCTGCGGCGGCGTTCGGCGAATTGGTGTCGCGTTACCAGGATCGGATCTTCAACGCGTGTTATCGGATGTGCCGGCAGCACGCCGACGCACAGGACCTGACGCAGACGACGTTTCTGCGGGCGCTGGAGGCGTTGCCGCGGTTTCGCGGCGGCTCCGGGTTCTACACGTGGTTGTTCCGGATCGCGATTAACGCGACGATGACGCAGCGGCGCGCGGCGGGTCGCCGGCCGGTTCGGTCGCTGGACCAGGGGTGGGATGGCGACGCGGAGCCGTCGACGCCGGTCGCAGCGAAACGGGACTGCGGCGCCGGCCGGTCGGCCGAAGAAGATGAGTTGCAGCAGCGCGTCGCGGAGGCGCTGGCCCGGCTAGACGAGGAATTCCGGGCGTCGGTGGTTTTGAAGGACATCGAAGGCATGGATTACGCGGAGATTGCGGAGGTGCTCCAAGTTCCGGTCGGGACGGTGAAGAGCCGAATTCACCGCGGCCGGATGATGCTCCGCGAGCTCCTGCACGATCAGAGGACGGCGCTTGACCGAGCGTGAACGCGAACAACTGGGCGAGGACCTGTCGGCGTACCTCGACGGCGAACTGGCCGTGGAGCGTGCGCAGGAGGTGGAGCGCCTTTTGTCCGAATCGGCCGAGGCGCGCAAGCTGCTGGAGGAGCTGCGCGGGGTTTCGACGCAGCTCGGAGCGCTGCCGCGTTTGCGGGTCCCGGATGCCGTTGCGGTTGCGGTGGGTTCGCGCGCGGAGGAGCAACTCCGGCTGGTCCGCGCGCGGCAGGTTCGGCGGGTGTGGATCGTGCGTGTCACGAGCGGAGTCGCGGCGGTGGCCGCGGTGCTCGTCGCGGGGGTTTGGATCGGGTACGAGGCTGGGCGGCAATCGCCGATGTCCGTTGCGCTGCGGGCTGCGGGACGCGGCGTGGCGGCGCTGCCGGCGACGGGGGAGGAGAAGATGAAGGCGCGCGAGGTGGCGCCGGCGGGCGCTGGCGAGACGATGGTGATGCACGGCATACCCGCAGCGGATGTTGTCGCCCGAAGCGCCGATCGGGCAGCCCGACGCGAGCGCATTGCCGAGGAGTGTCAGTCCTATGCACTCGGTGAGCCGGTCGATACTGGCGCGCCGCTGGTCAACATCGTGGTGCAGCCGCGCGATGAAGCGGAGTACGCCGCCGCCGCGGCCACGTTGCGGAGTTGGGGGGCACCGGCCCGTGTGCTAGAGGGGACACCGTCGGAAGCGGAGGGCGCGGGGACCGCGAAGCTCCTGGCGCCCGCGCATCCGGTCGCGTGGGGATTCGCGATCGCGGCGGCGGAGCTGCCGGGGCGCATTGGGCGGCTTGAGGCGCAGGCACCGCAGGGGGTGTACGTGCGGGTGGGCTCCGGGGCGGCCGAGTATTCGCTGCCGGCACAAGGTGGAGCGCAGAGCCGGATGTCGGACGCGCAGGATAAGCTTTCTGCGCCGGCGGCGGCGCCGCGGCCAAGTCCTGCCCGTGCGAAAGACGAGAAGGCGGCGACGGCGAAGCGTGCGATTGCGGAAGCACGCGAGAAGGAGGCGGCGACGGAGCCGGTGCCCGTTTCCCCCCCGCCGGAGAAGAAATCGGCCGCGGCGCCGCGTCGAGCGCCGGTCACCGAGGCGGGAGTGGCGGCGGCGGTCCTGGACACCAACAGTCTGGCGGTGCCGGGCGCGCCATCGGAGACGCAACCGCAGGGGGCGGCTTCGCAGCCGAGCGAGGGAGTTCCCGTGTCGTCGGCGGAGTGGCCGCGCGAGCTGACCGAGCAAATGTTGCGGCTGTTGTTCTCCGGCGTGGGGCCATCAAGCGGTGAACCCGGCGGGCCGATGCCCCCCGCGGCGAGCTTCGAGCGGGGCCGGCGGGTTACTCTGCGCGTGCTGCTGCTGCCAGCGTCGGCGAGTACGGCGCCCGGCAGTCAACCGAGCGACGGGCATCGCGAATAGGGCGGCTCAAATAGTGCGCGTTTGCGGGGAGGGCAATCGCGGCGCCGCTCCGGCCGCAGCGGTGGAAGACTGGGCTCGTCTCTCGTGTCGCCGTCCCGCGGGTGACGCCCGGGAGTCCGGGCGGGGTTTGCGCGCAGCACCTTCTGTGCGGTCGCCGCCGGCGCCGGGGATCCGTGCTGCGTTCGGCATGTTAGCGTCGGTGCTGGTCACGCGATCCCCCCGGTCAGCGGGGGGCGCCGAACTCCCGCGCACGGAGCATGCCGCAATGAATCTGCACGAG
>CAIWOY010000369.1 GCA_903914415.1 uncultured Phycisphaerales bacterium
AACGCTGCCACCAGCTTGTCCAGCGCGTCCGAACGCGTCGCCGTGCTGCGCATGGCGAGGATATACGCGCGTGCGCGCTCCCGGCGCAAGGGCTAAGCTGCAAAAATATCAGAAAATCTTGCAGACGGGTGAAGTGTTACGCGGAATCTATTCTAGAGCCGCCCGGACTTTGCATTCGGAGGCCAGCTTGCGAGGTCGCCGCCCTAGCGTTGTTCCTGTTCACCGCAGACGCCGGCTGGTCCGCAATATGGCCGCTCTGCGAGACATTCCCCGACTTCGGGATCACCGTGCTGCACAAGGCCGCTGGCCATGAGCGCCGGAGCCTTGAGGTGGCGGACAAGCTGTCCGACGAGCAGCTAGGCACACTACTCGACTGGCTTCTCAAGCACCTACCACCCTCTGACGACCCGAACTACGACGGCCCGCACTCGCCCGGACCCGACGATGATTTCCGCAGATGGCGGGACGCTCTCCTTGGCCGTCTAAAGAACCGCGCGACCGTCGCTGCCTGCGAAGCACTTCGGCAACTGCGCGACGCGCACCCGGAAGTTCCCTGGCTTCGCGATGTGCTCCTTCAGGCCCAACAACTGCGCCGGCGCGCCTCATGGCTACCGCCGAACCCGCGCGACGTTCTCTCACTTCTGCGTGACCACGCGCATCGGCTGATCGCGTCCGGGTCGCAGTTGCTTGACCTCATCATCGAGTCCATCGCCACGTATCAAACCGAGCTGCACGGTACGACGCCAGCCGTGCCGAATCTCTGGAACGACCTCCCCGACGAAAAACACCGCCCGAAGAATGAGAACCATCTCTCAGACGACATCGCACGGTACATCAGGCATCGCCTTACGGACCAAGCCGTCGTCGTCAATCGGGAAGTCGAGATTCGCCGGCGCCAGTCAGCGGCTGGTCAGCCTGGTCAGGAAACTGACATCCACGTGACCGCCATCGCACAGGCGGCCGGCGCGAACGCTGCCGACGCTCTGACAGCCATCGTCGAAGTGAAAGGCTGCTGGAACGCCGAGGTCCGCACGGCGATGAAAGCACAGCTCGTGGACCGCTATCTCGCCGAAAACCAATGCCGCCACGGCCTGTACGTTGTGGGCTGGTTTCTCTGCGATGCGTGGGATGACGAAGACGGTCGCAAGACGTCGACGCCGTGGCAAGGGATGGAAGAGGCGAAACGAGAACTCACAACGCAGGCCGACGCGCTTCGCACGAGCGAGGGCGCGGGTTTGGACGTTCGAAGCTCTGTCCTGGACTGCAGGCTCAGGTAAGTCGCGTCGGCCGGACCGCCTCTTCAAAGCCCGCCTACCCCCGCTCGTCGTCGCCAACAGCCGCCCATCCCGCCCATCCCGCCCGCCCCACCAGCAGCCGCCAAGAGCGTGCAAAATCGCGCAGCCCCCGCCAATCTCTGCCAGTTTCCGCCTATCTCCACCAACTCCTCCGCCCCTGCTACCCCTCGCCCCGTTTGTGATGAATACTTACCGTGTCCGCCCCGGGGACGTTCCCCGCCCGCGTCTGTCTGGCCGAGAGCGGATAGCTGAGAGCTGCCCCGTGAGAACGACGCTCGATATAACACCCGTTGCCGCCCCGCGGCCCGAAGAGTCTCATTTCCGCCCCACACAAACACGAGACTCTTGAGACTCTTCGATTTCCAGCCCTCGAACCGCGCACGCCGGTAGGTAAGGAGGACCGTTAGAGCGGTTTCACTTGCGGTGCGGTGCCGCGCGCGTCGCGGAGAGCTGGAAAACGCCGTCAGGCACAGAGGCCTGACGCTACAGCATTAGTGAAACCGCTCTAGCCCTTGCTAGGAACGTTAGGCGCAAAGTTGATCCGCTCCCGCTCCACCACCAGCGGCCGCTTCCGCACCTGGAAGTGAATCGCGCTGATGTACTCGCCCAGCACCCCGAAAAAGAAGAGCTGCACGCCGGAGAAGAAGAAGATCGCCACGATCAGCGTCGGCACGCCCGGCGCGGCGAAACGCCGGTAGTACAGGAGGTTGATCGCCAGCGTGATGAGCGCGTACGCCAGGCTCGCGGCCGAAAGCGCGAACCCGCTGAACAGGCACAGCCGCATCGGCACGTTCGTGAACGAGATCAGCCCGTTCAGCCCCTGGTCGATCAGATGATACAGCCGGTTCTTCGAACGCCCCTTCTTCCGCGCCCGCCAGGTGAACGGCACGCCCACCGCCCGGAACCCGCAGCTCGCGATCATGCCGCGAATGTACGGGTAATAATCGTCGCACTGCCGCAACGCCTCCACCACCACCCGGTCGATGAGCTGAAACTCGCCGACGTCCGGCGGAATGTGAATATCCGCGAAGCGGTTGACCAGCCGGTAGTATCTCCCCCGCACCGACCGCATCACGAACCCTTCCTCGCGATTCGCCCGGATGCCGTACACGACCTCGTGCCCCGCTTCCCACCGCCGCACGAACTCGACGATCACCTCCGGCGGGTCCTGCAAATCGGCCGGCAGCAGCGGCACGACCGCGTCGCCGGCGGCCGCCAGGACGGCGTTGAAGACCGAGCGTGACGGGCCGAAGTTGCGGGCGTTGAGGATCACCTTGACCCGCGGGTCGTCGGCCGCCAGCTTCCGCAGCAGCGGCACCGTCTGGTCGATCGAGGCGTTGTCGCAGAAGACGTGCTCGTAGTCGTAGCCCGCCAGGTCCTGCGCGAAGAGCCGCTTGACCGCCTCGTAGCAGTCCACGACGTTCAGCTCTTCGTTCCACACCGGCGTGACGATGCTGATGAGCTTCTTACGCGTCGCGGTCATGTCCGCCATCGGCCCGCCCTTTCAGTCTTCGACGATTTCCGGGATCCGCCGGATGCGCGGATCGGTGAAGACATCCGTCTCGTCGCGGCTCGTGCTGGAGAACTCGGATACGATCGCGCCCTCGTCCCCGGCCTGAAACCAGTGCAGCGTGTCGGCGGGGATCGTGTACTGGTCGCCGGGCTGCAACTCGATCTCCCGAAAGACGGTGTAGTACGGCTCGCTGGCGGCGGGTACGCGGGCCTGTAGCGGCCGCGCCGGCGTCCCCGGCACGTATAGCCACACCCGCCCCCAGCGGCACCGGAACGTCTCGGTCTTCCCGGCCACACCGGCGACCGGCGGATGGCGATGCTCCGGACACGTCTGCCGCGGAAACAGGATCAGCTCCTTCGCGCAGTAGCGGTCGTTGTTGACGTACACGACGAGTTGCAGCCCCGTCCGCTCCAACTCGCCCAGACCCAGCTCGGCCACCTCGATGCCGGCCGCTTCCGGCGGCGTAACGGCAATCCCCACCCGCTTCAGCATCTCGAGCGCCCGCGCCTGCGCGTGCCGCACCGCACTGCGTTTGATCATCGGCCACGTCCTCTGGCCACGGCGCGCACCGCCGCTGGCCAGAGGGATTCTCGTCTGTGGAGCACCCGATTTCAACGGCCCGGCCGGCGCGGCCTTGCGCGTCACGTCTTGGGCCGGGGGCCGTCCGTGTCGCCCTTGACGTGGGGCTCCCGCGGCACGGTCGGCAGGCGAACGCGGAACTCGGCCCCGCCGTCCGGGGGGTCGGCTAACTCGATGTCGCCGCCCAGCTCGCGGACGATCTTCCGCGCCACGGCCAGCCCGAGCCCGGTGCCGCCCTGCCCCTTGGAAGACCGAAACAGCTCAAAGACCTGGGCGCGCAGGTCGGCCGCCACGCCCGGCCCGTTGTCGGTGACCGAAAGCAGGATCTCCCGGCGGTCGGCGGCGTAGCGCGTGCGGACGTTGATGATACCGCTGCCCGCCGCCACCGCGTCGAGCGCGTTGGCCACGATGTTGAGGACAACCTGGTGGACGCCGTCGTAGTCCAGCGGCGCGGAGGGCAGGTGTTCGTCCAGATCCGCCAGCAGCACAACGCGTTTGTCGTCCGCCTGCTTCTGCACCAGACCGACGACATCCTCCACGACGCGGTTCACCTGGACTGGCTCGAGGCGTGGCTCGCGCGGCTTGCTGAACGCAAGCATGTTGAGCATCAGGTTGTAGGAGCGGTCGAGGTTCCGCTCGACGATCTGCCAGCCCTGTGTGACCGTCGGCAGTTCCCGCTTGTCCAGCCCGCGTTGCAGGATGTCCGCCCCGCTGCGCATGCCCTGGAGGAGGTTCTTGATGTAGTGCGACAGGTATGCCACCGTCTCGCCCGCGGCCGCCAGGCGTTCGCGCTGCATGTGCTGCTGCACCAGCCGGGCGTTCTCGATGGCCAGCCCCGCCTGGTACCCGACGGCCGTCACCAGCCGCAGCTCGTACTCGTTGTACGTGTGCCGTGTGACCGGACAGTCCAGATGGATGACGCCCAGCACCTGTTCGCGGGCGACGATGGGCGCGCAGATCACCGACCGCAGCCCCAGGTTCTGCACGCTCTTGCCGCTGCGGAAACGTGCATCGGTCACCGCGTTGGACGACAGCACGCCCTCGCGCGTCTGCACGGCGTAATTGAGAATCGTCCGCGACGCGATGATGGTCTTGGCGTCCAGCTCGCGCTCCGCGGCCCGATCGCGGAACCGGACGACTTCCGGCAACAGGTCGCCGGTCTCCTCGTCGCGCACGAAGACGACGCCGCGCTCGACCTCCACCTCGCGAAAGATGATGTCCATGACGCGCGGCAGGAGCTCGTCCGTCGGCAGGAGGCTGCCGATCACCTCCGTCAGCTCCCGCATCATGTTCCAGGCCTTGACGGCGTAAGCGGTTTCGGGCGCGGCCAGCACGACGCTGTCGTCGTTGGACGGGACGCTGGCCACGACGGCGGCGTCCAGCGTCAGGCTGCCGGCGTCGAGCGTGACCAGGTCGTGCGGGATCGCGCTGCCGGAAAACTGCTGCATAATCTCGTCGCCGGTGTAGGCCAGGAGCGTGCCACCCAGGCGGATCTGGTCGCCGTGCTTGAGGCGCGTCGGCTTCGAGATGCGCACGCCGTTGACGTATGTGCCGTTCGCGCTATCGAGGTCGACGAGCATCCAGCCGCCGTCGGCGACGCGCAGCTCAGCATGCCGCCGGCTGATCGTCTGATCGGTGAGCGGGAGCTGATCGCTGCCGCGCCCGATGACGGCGACGTCATCGGCGGTGCGTAAGGTGCGGCCCTTGTCCGGGCCCTGCAACACGATCAATGTAGCCAATTCAAGCTCCGACCGAACTGCGTGCATCACGTGCGACCGGCGCCCGACGTGGGGAGAGCCCCGGGCGCGTCACGGCAGGCACCGTCCTCCATGACTCGCCGGGCACGCGGCCCGCAGGGCACATCCCGGCGTTCGCGGTGAACTACAGACGCTCGGAGTCTTCGCGCGGTGCGGAGATTCTTCGGCCGCTGCATTGGGTCGCGGGCCAAGCCCGAGCTGCGAGCGCGGGTTCTCCTTGCTTATATTACCCGTCCCAAGAGTCCGCGCCGCAGTTACGAGCGTTCGCGGCCGTCGGCACGCGGCCTCGTGTCGATTTACGCGCCGCAACGTGAAGCGGAGGCGGGCACCCTGGCGACGACGGCCCCACCCGAGCCCATCGGCCGCAGTCCGGCCAGACCGCGATGCGAGCCGCGGCCCGTGCGCAGCGCCGCGGTCGCCGCCGGACTCATCCGACCGCCGGGGACGGCTGCGGCTGCGTCTGGTCGGCGTGCACGTGGGTGGCGGCCAGTCCCTTGGCGGTCTCCACCAACTCGTAGTCGACGTGCTCGCCCTCCCGGAGTGACCGGAAGCCCTGTCCCTGGATGCTGGAGTAATGGACGAAAACGTCCTCGCCCATTGGTCCGATAATGAAGCCGTAGCCCTTCTTGGTGTCAAACCACTTCACGCTTCCGCCCGTCATGGCACCGACCTCCGAGAGCCGCCCAGACATGCAGACGACGACTCACGTACAAACGTGCGTCCACGAATCGAACAGACCCGATCCAGACGGTCGCTGGCCGTGCGGCGCAGCCTGCGCTGCCCGTTCGTGACCGGCGCAAGAGCTTACGCGTGACGTGACCGGCCGAAATGCGGCTCGCCCGGTGCGTGCGGCAGGATGGGCCGAACGCCCTTCCGTTACCCGCGCGCCTTGACCTCTTCTGACTTACTCTGGCTCTCTCCGGCCGCCCGCATGGCGGCCTTACGCGACAATTTTACCCGCCCCTGCTCGTCAATTGCAATCACTTTCACCTTGACGACGTCCCCGATCTTAACCACGTCGCCGACGCTTTTTACGTAGTTCTCGTCCAACTCACTGACGTGGCACAGGCCGTCCTGGCCTTCCTGGATCTCGATAAAGGCGCCAAAATCCTTGATGCTGATCACGCGGCCCTCGTAGACCCGGCCGATCTGGACGTCCTCGGTGATGCGCTCGACGAGCTCGCGGGCGCGATTCGCCCCGGCGGGGTCTGTGCACGCGATGAAAACGGTCCCGTCGTCTTCAATGTCGATCTGGGCTTTGGTTTCGGCCTGAATGGCCTTGATCATCTTGCCGCCCGGACCGATCAGCTTGCCGATCTTCTCCGGGTTGATCTTCAACGTGATGAGCCGCGGGGCATACTCGCTGATTTCGGGCCGGGGCTTCGAGAGGGTTTTGTCCATCTGATCGAGAATGTGCATCCGGCATTTGTGCGCGAGCGTCAAGGCTTCGACCATGATCTTGGCGGGCAGGCCCTTGGCCTTGATGTCGAGCTGGACGCCGGTGATCCCCTTCCGCGTGCCGGCGACCTTGAAGTCCATGTCGCCGAAGTGGTCTTCTTCGCCGAGAATGTCCGCGAGCAGCTTGTACCGCCCGTCGTCCCCCATGACCAGGCCGACCGAGATACCGGCGACCGCCCCCTTCATCGGCACACCCGCATCCATCAGCGCCAACGACCCGCCGCACACCGACGCCATCGAGCTGGAGCCATTGGATTCCAGAATGTCGCTCACGAGGCGGATGGTGTAGGGGAACTCCTCCGGGCCGGGGAGCACGGCTTCCAAGCTCCGCTCCGCCAAGGCTCCGTGACCGATTTCGCGGCGCCCCGGCGACCCGATGCGGCGCACCTCCCCCACCGAGAACGGCGGGAAGTTGTAGTGGAGCATGAATTTCTTGCTGTATTCCTCCAGCAGGTCGTCGATGACCTGCTCATCGCGGGAGGTGCCGAGCGTGCAAACCACCATCGCCTGCGTTTCGCCGCGCGTGAACAGCGACGAGCCGTGCACCCGCGGCAGCCAGCCGACCTCGCACCCGATCGGGCGGACCTCGTCGAGCTTCCGGCCGTCGGCACGCCGGCTCTCATTGAGGATCATGTCGCGGACGATATGCTCCTCGATCGCAGAGATGGCCGCCGTGACGTCCCCCGCCGCGTGCTTGGGCTGCAGCTCGCCCTTGGGGCAGTACTCCGCGACGACGCGCTCGTAGATCGCCTCGACGGTGTCGTTCCGCTCCTGCTTGCCCTTGATCCGCTTGGCCGTCCGCAGATCTTCCTGTACCTTGCCGCGCAGCTCGTCGAGAAACGCCGTGTCTTTCTCCGGAGCCTCCCAGGTCTTCGGCTGCCCCGCCTGGCGTTCCAACTCCTGAAGCATCTCGCAGATCGGCCGGACGCCCTGCTCGTGTCCGAATTCGATGGCGTCGGCGATCACGCTCTCGGGCAGCTCGCGGGCCCCAAGCTCAATCATAGTGACGGCCTGGAGATGCCCGGCGACCACGAGATCCAGGTCCGAGTACTCGAGCTGGGCGATCGTTGGATTAATGACGAACTTGCCGTCCACGCGTCCCACGCGCGCGCCAGCAAACGGCCCGTGGAAGGGGATGGGCGAAACCGCCAGCGCCGCGGCCGCCGACACCAACCCGATCACGTCAGGGTCGTTCTGCAGGTCAGCGGCCAGGACCATGATCTGGACCTGGATCTCGTTCTTGAAGCCGTCCGGAAACAGCGGGCGCACCGGGCGGTCGATCAACCGGCTGGTCAAGACCTCTTTGAGGGTCGGGCGACCCTCGCGCTTAAAAAAACCGCCGGGAAACTTGCCGGCGGCGGACATTTTCTCGCGGTAATCAACGGTCAGCGGGAAGAAATTCACGCCGACGCGCGGATCGGCGGACACCACCGTGCCGAGCACGACGGTATCGCCGTACCGGACGATCGCGGCTCCCGCCGCCTGGCGCGCCACCTTCCCGATCTCGATCGACAGTACGTTTCCCCCAAGGGGGCGTTCCACCTTCAAAGTCATCTGTGCTTACTCTCTTTTCTCTCTGTCCCTGGCCGCACGACCGCACTCCGTGGCCCGCCGGGGCCGATTCCTGGACTTCGCCCAGTCCCACGGGGGCTGTAACCGCAGGGCCCGGCGACCACGGACAGGCAACGCTCCGGTCCGTTTATTTGCGCAATCCCAGTTTCGCAATCGTGGCGAGGTAGCGCTCACGGTTGTCCCGGGCGAGAAACTTCAGCAGGCCCGAGCGTTTGCCGACCATCTTGAGCAAGCCGCGCCGGGAGGAGTGATCCTTCTTATGGATCTTCAAGTGCTCCGTGAGCTGCGCGATCCGTGCGGTGAGCAACGCGATCTGCACTTCGGCCGACCCCGTGTCCCCTGGGTGCCGCCGATGTGTCTGCACGACCTCGGTCTTCTGTTCGTCTCTCAAAGGCATCGCCCAACCTCTCTTTCACTTGGGCCGGCCTCAGCCCAACCCCTTGGGCGGGGGGTGCGCCGAAGCTGCCTGCCAACTGTAAGCCAACAGTATAGGTCCTTCCGGCCTTCCCGGCAAGCCGCCGCCGCCCCCCGTCCGGCCAGATCACAAACCCGCGCCGATTCGCGTAAGGTTGGCAGCGGTTCGGCGCTATAATGGAATGAAGGACCGCTAGCGGAGCGGGTTTATCGAAGCGTTCAAGCCAAAGCGAGACGCACATGCTATTTCGTACACCTCGCGTTAGTTATCGTCTGCTCGCGGCGTGCCTGGCCCTGGCGGCAGGCGGCCCGGCCTGGGCCCAGTTGCGGGTCGCGACCTGGAACATCTCCAGCTACTCCGGCGATGCGGGCCGAACCGCCCCCATTCAGACGGTCGTCTACGGCGTGTTTGACGGGCGTTCCATGGCGCCGGACATCATCCTCGGCCAGGAGTTTCTGAGCTCCGCGGCGATGACCACGTTCAAGAACGCTCTGAATAGCGCCCCCGGGAGCCCGGGGGACTGGGAGGGCGTGTTTGTGGCGGGCCCGCCGACGGACACGGAAGGCAACGCCTTTCTGTACCGCACGAGCAAGGTGGTTTACCTGGGTTACGTGATCGCTTCGCAGGGCGGCGCGGCGCCCCTTCCGCCGCGGAACACGCCGCGCTTCAAGGTCCAATTGCAGGGCTACACGTCGCAGAAGGCCGTGCTGTGCTGCTACAGCACGCACATGAAGGCCGGCACCGCCGCGGACGACAAGACCCGCCGGCAGACGGAGGCGACGAACATCCGGAACAACGCCGAACTCCTGAGCCCCGACTGGAGCTTCTTGCTGGGAGGCGACTACAACATCTACACCAACACCGAGACCGCGTACCAAGAGTTGATCGGCAGCCAAGCCAACAACGAGGGGCGGTTCTTCGACCCGATCAACAGCACTGGAAACTGGCACGACAATTCGGCCTACCGGTTCGTGCACACGCAGGATCCGGTCGCGTCGAACGGCGGCATGGACGACCGCTTCGACCAACTGCTCGTGTCGGACAACCTGATCGAAGGCGACGGCCTCAGCTATATCGGCAATGCGAGCATTCCCTACAGCACCACCACGTGGAACGATGCGAACCACTCCTACCGGTCCTGGGGCAACGACGGCACCAGCTTCAACACGGGATTGACCACGACCGGCAATACCATGGTGGGCGCGACCATCGCGCAGGCCATCATCACCTGCGCGACCACGGCGGGCGGGCATATTCCGCTGTTCCTCGACCTGCGGGTGCCGGCGGAGGTCGACTCCGACCTGGTGATCGACTTCGGGCAGGTCCCGCAGAACGCGACGGCACAGGCGACGTTGGAGGTGTGGAACGCCGGTAACGTCGCGCTGTGGAACGCCGCGGGCATCGACCTCCTGCGGTACACGCTGGCGGCCAGCACGGGCTTCACGGCGCCGGGCGACAACTTCACGGACGCCGCGGGCGACCCGCACAACGCGCACGTCATCACGATGGATACGTCCACGCCGGGCACCAAGAGCGGGACGGTGACGATCACCTCCAACGCGCCCGACGAGCCGGGCCGCGTGGTCACGCTCCTCGGAGAGGTGATGGCCCCCAGCGGCTGTCCGGGCGACATGAACTGCGATGGGAACGTCAGGTTTTCCGACATCGACCTGTTCGTCGAAGCCCTCGCCGGGCAGTCCGCCTGGACGCACTCGCCGTGTCCGTGGCAGAACGGCGACTGCAACGGCGACGGCAACGTGACGTTTGCGGACATCGACCCGTTCGTGAGCCTAATCGGCACGCTGTGTCCGTAGGGTAGCGAATACGTCGAGGACGCACCATACCCCCGTTGTTGGTCGCCGCGTCGCCGACCGCTACGTCTCGTGCTTGCTGAACCACACGCCCGCGACGGTCTGGGCCAGGATGCGCACATCCAGGCCGAGGCTCCAGTTGCGGATGTAGTGCACGTCGTGCTGGATGCGCTTCTTGATGGACGTGTCGCCGCGCAGGCCCTTGATCTGTGCATAACCCGTCATGCCGGCCTTCATCTTGTGCCGCAGCATGTAGTTCGGGATCTCGTGCTTGAATTCCGCGATGAACTCCGGCCGCTCGGGCCGCGGGCCGACCAGCGACATCTCGCCGCGCAGCACGTTGAACAGGTTCGGCAGTTCGTCCAGGCTGGTCCGCCGCAGCAAGATGCCGATACGCGTGCGGCGTGGGTCGTCGGCCGTCGTCCACCCGGGGCCGGCGACTTCGGCGTCCGTACGCATCGTGCGGAACTTGAGCATGGTGAACTCGCCCCCGTCAAAGCCCATTCGCCGCTGGCGGTACAGCACCGGGCCGGGGCTGGTGAGCTTGATGACCAACGCGATCATGGCCATCGCCGGCAGCGCCACCAGCAAGCATAGGCTGCCGATGGCCAGGTCAAATGTCCGCTTCGCGATTGCGTTCCGGCCATACAGCGGCGTCTGCCGTAACGACAGGATCGGCACGCCGTCGAGCTGGCTGACGTCCGGTCGCATGGCGTAGCTCGGATTCATGTCCGGCACGAGCCGCACGTCGGCCAGCGAGGTTTGCAACGCGTCGAGCAGCTCCAGCGTCCGGTCGCTCTGCGGCGGAACCCGTGGACGGGGATCGAGGTGGCGTACTTCGTCGACGACCGGACCGAGGCCGGCGCGCTGCTCGGCCTGCCGGTCTACGGACCGATGTGCGACCTGTATGCCATCGTCGAACGGA
>CAIWOY010000370.1 GCA_903914415.1 uncultured Phycisphaerales bacterium
GATCTCGATTCCATCGGCGCATAGAGCACCCATTCGTCGCTACGCGCCATCTCGAGATCCTCGGCCGCCTTCCACGCGGCCTCTACGACGCTCAGCCCCGCTGAGCGATAGCGGGCGGCGGCCGCTTTGTAGGCGAGAGACTCGCGGGCCTCAGAGCGCATCTCGGCGGCGGAACGGGGGAGGAATCCCCTAGTCTGGCTAGAGCGATGCCCTCCCCAGCCCGCAGGTGCCGATTGGTCTGGCTTTGCTATGTAGCGAGCCAGCTTGAGCACGTACCGAGCACAATGCCGCTCGCTGGCTATCGGCGAGGCGTGCTGCGCTGGCAGGACGGCCGTATGCCTACGCCGCCAGACGCGAAACAGGACGCGCAGCAAGAGGTCGGCGGCACCACGCGCGACGCCGCGCACTAGCAGATTGACGTGAATCGCCCCGCGGCGTTGCCACTCGAGCGCGCAGAAATACTCGAAACCGGACCAATAGCGTCGAGCAACGCGGCGTAGCTGGCACAGGTCGCGTCGAAGCTGCTGGCGAGTGACGTGCTCGCGGCAAGTCAGGACGACATAGACCTCAGGTGGAGCCTCGTCGGCGGCTAACAGGACCATCTCTGCGGTCTCGCGCGCTCCAAGCTCGCGGCAATACGAACACCTGTTCGTAGCCTTGCATCGAGGATAGGCAACCTCGCCCGTCCGCAAGTTGAGTAGCAGCCATTCGTGAGCCTCAGAACGGCAGTCCCGAAGGGAATCTGAGGTCCGTACGTCGTCAATTCCCGTAAGGGAGTCAAGGCGTGAGACCGCCCAGCCCCGGCCGGGATCTCGAACCCAGCCGGGACTCTCCAGAGCGTCCTGCACGGCCACTAGCGGGCGTCGCGAACGTCGACCAACCCCTGCTCCACAATCCACAAGCAATCGGCCGCAGCGCCCAAGAGAAGCGCCGTGCGATACCACATCCCCGCCCGAGGGTACGGCCAGGTTGAGCACCGCTCTCGAGCGGACTTGATGGTCTCTTCGACGCGAACGAACATCTCGATAAGCACCTGGAGCTGCTCGGCGCCATCGACCTGCGCGGGTTCCTGAGGAATCTTCATGGAACCCACTCTGACGCGCGCAGGTTGAGTGCGTACTACCGCGATTGTTGAGCTAAGGTTAAGACCAACACACTGCTTTGTAGAGCCAGTGTGTGTATCGCAATGTCGAGGATCAACCTAAGAGGGGACGGCGCAGAATGGGAGCACCACTACCGCCCACGCCGAACATGCTCAGAACCCGGATTGACTGGTTTTGTGGCGGGGATCAGAAGGCAATCTCAAACGTCCACTGGGCGTACTCAGGCGGCCCGCCAGCGGCAATCGACGCCGTAGCCATCGGAAATCACCTGATGGGCCTGCTCACGGCGCAGGTCGCGCCGTTGCAGGACGTTGACACCGGAGCCAACACGGTGATCACTACCGATATGGCATCCCTCGCCGGCGCTGCGGGCACGTCCACAGCCGCACCCTACTCCGGATCTCGAGCTGGCGGAATCTTGCCCGCAAGCACGTGCGTGCTGATCAACAAAAAGATCGCCCGGAGGTACCGCGGCGGGAAGCCGCGCACGTATCTACCCGCGGGCACATCGACCGATCTCGTCTTCTCGAAGCTGTGGAACAGCGCGCTAACCGACGCCGTGCTCGCAGCTTGGGAAGAGATCGTGGCGGGAATGCTTGGATTCACATCAGGAACGTGCGTGGTCGGAGGCGAAGTCAGCATTAGCTACTTCGACGGATTCACGAACGTGCCTTACGGCATCCCCACGAAGTATCGACGGACGCCGATCGTTCGCGGCTCGATCGGAGCCCAGCCGATCATCCCTCCGGACCCGATCGTGAGCTATTCCGTCCGGGAGGTAGTCGCGTCGCAGCGCCGCCGCAATAAGGACGCCTAGTCTTCACAGTGTCCGGCGCGAGTCGGCCCGCGCCGGACACTCACAACAGAAGGGGAGTCCAAACATGGCAGCGCTCTACAGCCGCCAACTGCTTGCGGTTCACGCCGGAGCAGCGGGCACCATCACAGCGCCAGCGGGATCGATCATCGTTGTGCGGGACATCGCAGCTTTCAACCCGAACGCGATCCTTCCCGAGACAGCCGCACTCGTGCACCACCCGAGCGGAGCCACCGTCTACCAGGCGTCCAACCTCTTCAGCGCCAGCCCGACCAATGGCGGGTATGACCATCTGGAGTGCAGGATCGTCCTCAATCCGGGCGAGACGTTGACCACGAACAACGGCGGAGACATCGATATGTTCGTGAGCGGCTACGAGCTCAGCGCGCCCTAAGCGACGGTCGCCGGCGACCGACGTCGGCACCGGCCGGCGTTCCATAGAAGACCC
>CAIWOY010000371.1 GCA_903914415.1 uncultured Phycisphaerales bacterium
AGCAGGGCCGGGTCGATCACCCAGGACACGCTCGTCGGCGACGCGGCGGCAGCGTCGAGCAGCCGGCTCAGCCGGCCCGACGGGCTCACCTCGGTGCCGAGATGGTCGTCGAGGAAGACCCCGTCGCCGGCCCGCGCCGGACTGTCCTTCAGGTGCGCGATCCGCCCCAGCCGGAGAATCGAGTTCTTTCCGCCGCGGTTATCGTCCGCGCCGTCCGGGTTCTCGGGGTCCGCCCGCCACTGGTCGCCGTCGCAGACGAATTTGTATAGGTAAGTGCCCGTGGCCAGCTCGACCGTCGCCGCCCAAACCCCCGTGGCGTCCGGCGCGCTCATCGGGGCGGCGTCCGGGCTCCACCCGTTGAACGTCCCGGCCAACGTCACGGCCTTCGCCGCCGCCGCCGCGTTATAGCGAAACGTGCAGCGCCAGACGCCGTCGCGGACCGGCTCGGCCCGCACGGACGGCGGCAGCGCGCCGGCCTCGTCCGCCGCCGCCTTCAGCAACGGCGCCGGCGGCCAGTCGGCCCAGGCCGCGCACGGTGCGGCGAACAGGGCCGCGGCCACCAGGTACACGATGCGCGAGCGATCGCTCAGGTACGGTTTCGGTCTCTTGCGGATCAACATGCTGGCGTATTCTAATGTGCCGATCGCCATGCGAAAGGTTTCCGGCTCTGCTCCGTGACCGCTAAAGCGTAAAATGCACGGCCGCTATATGTTGCGCGCCCTCGGACAAACAATCGCCCGTCTCTTCCGCTTGATGCTCGCCGTCATCGCCGGCCTGATCCTGTTGTGGGCCGCGTACCGCATCGTGACGCGGCCCTGGCGCCAGGCCGCGCAGCGCGCCGGCCAGACCGAGCTGCGCATCATGCACTGGGCCGGCGGCGGGGGACAGAAAGAGGACCAGATCGTCGCGGACCTGATCGCGACCTTCGAAGCCCAGCACCCACACATCAAGGTCCAGCGGATCAACCCGGGCGACGCTGCGTCCTTCTTCACCAAACTTCAGACCATGATGGCGTCCGGCGAGCCGCCCGACGTCTTCTACATGGGCTGGGAACGGCTGGCCGGCTTCGCCAGCCAGGACCTGCTCATGCCGATCGAGCCCCTCATCGCCGCCGATGAGCAGGTCGGCCGCGAGACGCTGCACCCGGAGGACTTCTACCCCGCGACGATTGACTGCTTCCGCTTCGACGGCCAGCAGAGCGGCCGTGGGACGCTCTACGGCATCCCCAAAGACTTCACTACGATCGGCTTCTACTACAACAAGACGCTCTTCGACCAGGCCGGCATTCCGTATCCGCCTGACGACTGGACCTGGGACGAGTTCATCGCCACCGCCCGCAAGCTCGCCAAGCTGCCCGGCGTGACCGGCGCGGAGTTCATGAACTGGGCGCCAATGGTCCGCGCCTACCTGGCCACCGAAGGGCTCGACGCCTTCTCGCCAGATTTCCGCGCCTCGTACCTCCGCCGCCCGGAGGTCTACGCCGCCCTCGAGCGCCTCCGTGCGTGGCGCTTCGACGAGCAGGGCACGCTCACGAGCGGCAAGAGCCAGGTCGCCCAGGGCGAGAGCGTGTTCCTGACCGGGCAGGTCGGCATGGCCGGGCCATTCGGCCGCTGGGTCGTGCCGACGTACCGCCTCATCAAGGATTTCGACTGGGATTTCGCCCCGCTGCCGCACGGCAAGGTCAAGGCCAACACGGTTTTCACCGTCTCCTGGTCGATCGCCAAGCACACCCCGCATCCGCAAGAAGCCTGGGAGCTGGTGAAGTTCCTCTGCGGCGCGGAAGGCCAGGCCCAGGCTGCGAAGCTCGGCTTGGCGATCCCCACGCTGAAGGCCGTCGCGCGCAGCCCCGCGTTCCTCGATCCCAGCCAGAAGCCGAGCCGCAACTACGTCTACCTCGATCAGGCGGAGTACGCGCGGGCACTTGAGTGGCCGCCCGACCCGAAGTTCCAGATCCGGATGCAGGACCGCCTCGAAGCAGCCCTGCGCACCGGCGCCACGACGCTCGACGCCGCCATCACCCAGCTTGAGGCCGACTGGCAGGCGGCCTTTCAGTCGCCGCTGGCCCGCACGAACTTCCCGCCCATGCCGTGGTCGCGCGTCACCTGGCTCATCCTGACGCCCGCGGCCGCGCTCGGCCTCATCGCCGGCTTCGCCTGGTGGCGCCGCCGCCCACGCCGCACGGCCCTCCGCGAGGAGTTGGCCGGCTACGCCTTCGTCAGCCCCTGGCTCGTCGGCTTCCTGGCGTTCATGGCCTTCCCCGTCGTCCTCTCGTTCCTACTTTCATGCACAAAATGGAGCGGCGTGTCGCGGCTCGACTTCGCCCAGTGGGTCGGCCTGGCGAACTTCCGCGAGCTACTGTTCTTCGACCCGCGCTTCCGCAGCACGCTGCGCGTCACTGCGTACTACGCCCTGTTCGCGGTCCCGCTCGGCCAGCTTCTGGCCCTGCTCGGCGCCCTGCTGCTCAACCACGACATCAAGCTCTCCGGCTTCTTCCGCAGCGCGTGGTATCTGCCCAGCGTCCTCGCCGGCGTCGGCGTCGCAATCCTCTGGCGGTGGGTTTTCGATGGCGACCACGGCCTGATGAACGCGTATCTGCTCGGGCCGGTGCTCGAGCCCTTCCACCTCAAGCCCCCGCACTGGTTCGACAAGGACGCCCGGTGGTTCGGCCCGCCGGCGTACGCGATCATGAGCCTGTGGGCCATCGGCGGCACGCTGGTGATCTACCTCGCCGGCCTCAAGGGCATCCCGAAGGAGCTATACGAGGCCGCCAGCATCGACGGCGCGCAGCGTTGGCAGCGCTTCCGGCGCGTCACGCTCCCCATGCTCAGCCCGGTCATCTTCTTCAACGTCATCATGGCGATCATCGGCTCGCTCCAGGTGTTCACGCAGGCGTTCGTCATGACCGCCGGCGGCCCCGGCGACGACACGCGCTTCTACGTGCTCTATCTCTACAACCAGGCGTTCGAGTACCACGAGATGGGCTACGCGTCGGCGCTCGCGTGGCTCCTGCTCATTATCATCCTCACGCTGACCCTGCTCGTGATGCGCGTCAGCCGGCGTTTTGTCTATTATGAAGCCCTGCGTACGTGAGGCGTGGTGAAATCGCATGCGTGCTAGCCAGAAGATCATCGTCTACGGTCTCCTCACCCTCGGCGCGCTGCTGTTGTTGTTTCCGCTCTGGTGGATGTTCGTCGTCAGCCTCGCCGAGCCTGGCGCCGCCGCGAAGGCCGCCGTCACCGCCCGCGGCTTTTCGCTCTGGCCCGCCGACCCGCAGTGGCAGAACTACCCCGCAGCCCTGCAGCAGATCGGCACGCAGCCGTGGGACGGTTTCCTCGACGCCCTCGCGAACACCGTCGTCATCACCGCCCTCAGCGTCATCGGCCAGGTGCTGTCGTGCAGCTTCGTCGGCTATGCTTTCGCCCGCATCCGCTTCCGCGGCCGCGGCCCGCTGTTCGTGCTGATGCTCGCGACCATGATGCTCCCGTTCCAGGTCATCATGATCCCCATGTTCATCCTGTTCCGTGCGCTCGGCTGGATCGACACCATCCTGCCGCTGGTCGTCCCGATGTTCCTCGGCAACGCGTTCTACATCTTCATGTTCCGCCAGTTCTTCGCCCAAATCCCCGAAGCCCTCGTCGAGGCCGCCCGCATCGACGGCTGCGGTTACCTGCGCACATGGTGGAGCATCATGCTGCCGTTGTGCCAGCCCGTCATCGCCCTCACCGCCGTGTTCACGTTCATGTTCGTCTGGAACGACTTCCTCGGCCCCCTCATCTACCTCCAGAGCGAACAGCAATACACCCTCGCGATCGCCCTCAACTCCTTCCGCAACCAGTACGGCGGTGTGAACCAGGTCCACCTGCTCATGGCGGCCAGCCTGGTCGCCATGCTGCCGTGCGTGCTGCTGTTCTTCGTCGCCCAGAAACAGTTCGTCGGCGGCCTGTCGATCGGCGCCGTGAAGGGGTGACCGCGGGCCGTGCGAGCGGTTGATCCGAACCGCGTCCCCGCAGACGGGGCGAAACGCAACGCCTGGCGCGTCCGCTTCAGCACGTCGGCGGGGATCGGCTGGGTCGAGCACTCGCGCACGCGGCGCCGGTTCTTGATCGCCGCAGACACGTCCATTGAGCACGTCCGCGTCATCCGATGCTCGCAGGAGAAATGAGCGGCATGCGTCGCGAAAAGACGCAAGCCTCGGCCAGCGAGGGCAGTCGTTCCTTCAGGGGCTGAACATGCGCTGGAAGCTGGCGAAGTCCTCCAGGTCCACGTCGTCGTCGCCGCTGCAGTCGAAGGGCCGACAGCCGGTGCCAAGCGGGCCGCGATTCGGACCGGTCAGGCAACCCGCCAGGGCTGTGAAATCGGCCAGGTCCACGTCGCCGTCGCCGTCGCGATCGCTGCAGGCCAGGAGCGAGAACACCGCGTACTCGCCGGGGTCGACGTTGCCGTCGCCGTTGACCGAGGGAGGCACCTGCGCCGTTGCGACCAGGGGGTTGCCGTCGTGCGTACCGTAGGCGGCGAACGCGAGGTAGACGCGGTTGGGCATCTGGCCCAACTCCTGGACGAGGTCGATCGTGCCCTCCAGCCAGTCGGAACCGCCGCCGGTCGCGCAGTGCGTCTCGGCGCCGGCGTCCTGCCAGCCGACCCACATGTTGTCGTTCTCGTTGGCGAGATAGGCGGCCCAGCCGGCGACTTGGCCGGCCTTGGCCCAGGGCGCCGCGCGCCACGCGCCGGGCGGGCTGGCGAGAAAGATGAAGTGGTCGTTGCCTTCGCCGGCGTCGGCCGCGGCGACGTAGAGCGTCGCGCCCTTCAGGCCGGCGTAAAGTTGGAGCGCGCCGTTCTGGGCGACGAGCTTCGCGTCCGCATCGAGCTGACCATCCATGACCCACTGCGCCGTCGTCCCGCCGGTGACGGGCAAATGCCAGTCGGCGCCGTTGTTGTTGTCCCACGTGCCGGCGCCGTTGTTGAAGACGACGTCGAGCTGCGTCGCGCTGCCGGGCACCACGACCGTGCTCTGCCACCGCGAATCGCCGGCGTTCCAGCTCATGGCCGGGTCGGGCGAGATCACCGGATTCCATTGGTTGAAGCCGCAATGCAGGTACACTTGCGGCGCGCCCGCCAGCGGCCGGCCGGCCGGGTTGTACGAAATCGTCACGTTCTGGCCGGCCTGCGGCGGATCCGGTGCCACAGTGACCACGTCGCCGCTGGGACCGCCGCCTGCCTGCCCCACGTAAACATGCTGGATCGGAGACTTCTGGACATGCCCCACGCCGTCCACCGCCTCGACGTAGTAGTCGATCAGCACGTCATGCTGGCCGGCGACCGTCGCGCTGTAGCGCAGCGCGCGGTACGTGGGCGCGAGCACGCCGTTCTGCGGCGGAACGTCGGAACTGGTCATGGCGGCGCTTTGCCAGGGTCCCACCTCCGGCCCGCCGGCGTACGTCTCGTTCTGAATCGACGACAGCGGATTGACGCCGTCGTTGTCCAGCCGCCACTTCAGCGTCACGCTCGTCAAGCCGCTCAGGTCGTACGCATAGGTCCACACCTGGAAATCGGAGGGCTCGGGCGACGTACCCCACTCGTAGCCGCCCGGGTTGTACGGCTCGCGCTGGGGCAGGAAGATCGTCGGCGGCGTGGTGTCGGCGTGGCCGGCGATGGCCTGGTCGGCGAACGTCACGGCCTGGTTGCAAGCGCGCGTCACGTTGCTGTCCCAGATCTCGGTACCGTCCCAGTACCAGTAGTCGCTGGCCTCGGACACCAGCAGCCAATGCCAAGCCTTCTCGGTGTTGCTGCCCGCCCCGGTCATGACGTTCTGCATGTTGGCGGCCGGGGCGAGGGCCTCGGCCGCGAAGACGCGGTTCTTCGCCGCGGTGAGCACGGCCCAACTGTTGCGGTCCGGGCTCCAGCCGCTGGGATTGGGGTCGCCGAGCCACTTCTTGAATTCGGGGTCGCCGTTGTCGGCGCCGGCCCAGGAGCCGTTCTCGACGTGGATGACATCGCCCGTGGCCGGCGGAAAGCGATCGAGGTAGTCCTGGACCGTCGTGATCTCGTAATCCGGATCGGCGCCGGCCCAGCTCACCATGTTCTGGAAGTTGTGGTGATAGTAGGAGTCGCTGCCACCCCCGTAGTTGTCTCCATCGTGATGCAACACCACAAACATGGGATGGGCCGCGTCGGTGTTGTAGGCGATGTACTGGTCCATGACCACGTCATACAGGAACGCGCCGTAGCCGCCGCGGCCGTCCTCGTTGCCCTCATAGCGGGCGGCGGGGACGGCGATCATGCGCGTGATTGCGCCCGTGTCCGGGTTCACGTATTGGACGTAGTGCGGCCGATAGCCGAAGGGTGCGCTGACGCGGCTCGGCGCCCAGAGGTTATTGAGCTGCACCCACGCCCCGCCGCTGGCGGCCGGGTCCGGATTGAACTGGTCAGCGCGATTCGGGGCGAACAGATTCGACGCAGTCGTATGCGGGTAGCCGACACAAGCGCGATCGAAGTGGATGTTATCCGCAAGTACCCACTCGATCCCTTCCGCCACCAGCGCGGGGATGATGCGTTCCGAAAACGCGGTTTCGGCCGGGAACATGCCGTGCGAATACGCCGGCCCGCCGGTCCACGTCTGGCCGTAAACGTGCTTGTGCAGACGAATCTGCATGCGGATGTCCTGCTCGTCGAGCAGCGGCATCAGCGGGTGGTGGTAGCCGAACGCGACCAGGTCGATGCGCGGGTTGCCGAGCGACGTGGTCCAGCTCACCGCCTGGTCATAGGCCGAATCCCAGTTGTTCCACATGCCGCCGTTGACGCCCGCCGCCTCCAGGCTGTTGAGGTTCTCGATCAGCGAGCCGGTGAAGCTGACCTGGGCACCGAGGTGCGGCAGCGTCAGGCCGGCCTGCACGGCATCGCGCGGCCAACCGGTGTACGGGCCGAAACGCTGGTTGTGTACGTCGACGACGCTGAACGAGAAACGCTGGTTGGCGTCGATGACAACCGGCGATTCATAGGGGTAGTAGATGGGCTGGTGCATGTGCCATAGGAAACCGACGCGGATGGGGTAGTGCTGTTGGGCAAACGCCGTGCCTGCACTACAGACGCCAAGAACAAGGATTAGCGGCCAGTGAATGGGAAAGCGGTCGCGCATGCTCCGTCCGGCTCCCTGCTAGTTCGTGAACGCCGTCTGAAATGTTGCGAAGTCGCGTAGATCGACATCCTGGTCCACGTCGAAGTCTACCATGCTGCACCCGGGCCCCAGCGCAGTCCCGTCGGGGCCGGAGTAGCAGTTCGCAAACTCCGCGAAGTCGTCGATGTCAATATGCCCGTTACCGTCCCAATCCCCCGGCAGGCTGGCAAGGGCAATCAGCGCGTACTGCTGGCCAGGGATAGTGTTGAGGTCCAGCGGCACCTTGCCCAGGTTCGCATAACCGCCACCCAACCCGGGCAGGAACTGATTGCCGGCGGTTCCGTCGCCATAGGACAGCAACGCCATCACCTTGATCGTGCCCTGCGGACCAGGAATACCTAGATCGGCGAACGGCAGCCACATCTCGAACCCGCTCGTCGCCGACGCCGCCTCTGAAGCACTCGTGGACGTGACGCCAGCCGTGTTCGTGTTCTTGAGCGCGACCAACATGCCGTTCGCGTTGGTGCCGCCGCTCAGGAACCCGTCGCCGTCGCCGACCGTGCCCGCGCCGACATAGCGTTTGGAGCCGCCGCCGGCGGTTGCCAGGGTGTACAGGTCGGCATAGATGTTCCCGCCGTAAGCGTTGATCCACAGGATGTAGTCCGCATTGAACCCTGTGTCGAGCACCATGCCGTCGAGCAGCGGCACGGCACCGTACTCGCCAGCGAACGCCGCAGTGGCGAGCGGGTTCTGCCCGCCGGCGACGGTGTCGAAGAAGAGCACGAGCCCGGTGCCGTCGGTGGCGAGGTTGCCGGTCAGGCCAACCATGAGCGCGTTGTCCTGCAAGCGAACGAACATCTGATCCAGCTCGTTGACGTTGTCGCCCATGCCGGTTGCGTTGTTCTGCGTCGCCCGCAAAGCCCCCGGCCCCACGTCGGCGGGAATGCTCAAGCCGTCGATCTGCTGGGGCTGCGCCTCGTTCGGCGTCACGTGCACCGCCAGGATTTTGTACCCATACGCGGACAGGCTGAGCGGGTACGCCGCCTTGTTCGCGTTCGTCAGGTTGGTCAGGGACTGTCCCGTCAGCACATCCTGCACGGTGCTGGTTCCGCCTGGGATCGTCACGTTGCTCAGATCAAGTGCCGGCGACCGCGACGCATTCTTGACGTTGATCGCCACCAGCAGCGTTTCCTGGCTCGCCACGTGCCGCAGGAACGCCCACACCTCCGGACTTGTTGCGGGCACGGCGTAATACGTCCCCCGCCGCAGCGCGACGTGCGTCTTGCGCGCCGCAACGAGCAGCTTGTACTCCTCGAGCAGCGCGCCGGTGATGCCGTTCTGCTCCTCGACCGAGCGGCCGTCGTTGTCGTGCGACTTCGCCTGGGTGAGCGCACACGCGTTGCGGGCCCAGTAGTTGCTCATCGGCGCCCCGGCCATGGCCTTCCACTTGAACGGCTCGCGCAGCGTGATGTCCGACGCGTCGCCGCTGCAAATGCTCTTGACCCCCAACATGCCCAGCTCGTCGCCGTAGTAGATCATCGGCGGGAAGGGCTGGGTGAGCAGGACGGCGGCGGCGGCCTTGCCCTTGGCGAAGCTGTCGCCAATCTCCGACGCCAGGCGCGTGACGTCGTGATCGCCGATGATGCCCATGTACAGCTTCCCGGTGGGCAGTGACGCGATCGTCGCCGCCATCTCGTTGTACAGCGGGGCAGCCGATTCGTTTTTCAGCGCGTCGCGGGCGGCAAACTCGAACGGCTTGGTCATGGCCGCGTCGAACGCCGGCAGCAGGTCGGCGCCGTGGCTGCCCCAGTCGGCCTGCTCGGCAAACGTGAACACGTCGGGATTGACGCTTTGCAGGGCCTGCTTCCAGGGAATCCAGAACGTATCGATGTTGTAGCCCCAGCCGTTCGGCCCGAAATCGCCGTGCAGCAGCACGTGGTCGAGCCGGTAGCCGTCGATCCCGTCGTTGGGATCGCCGTCACCATTGGGATCGAGCCAGTGCTGCGCCCAGCCGGTGACCAGGGCGACGGGGTTGGGATTATTGAGATTCCAGTTGATGAAGGTGACGCTGTTGGCGTCCCAGGTCGTGTACGTGCTACCGTCGTACTGCGTGTTCTGCGTGTTCGTGAACGCCAGCCAGTCATCGTAGGGGCTGTTCTGGTTGTTGTACGCGCTCTGAAACCACACGTAGTCGCGGCTGATGCCGTACACAACGAAGTCGATGAAGACCTTGATCCCGCGGGCGTGGGCCTGGGCGACGAAGTTGAGGAAGTTGGCCTCGGTGCCAAACCACGGGTTGACCTGGTCGCCGGGGCCGTGCTGGTAGCCGTGATAGGCTGGCGACGGGAAAATCGGATTCATCCAGACCGCGGTGACGCCGAGCGACTGGAGATAGTCGAGGGACGCCGTCATGCCTCCGAAATCGCCGTAGCGGTACGTGTCGTTGTTGGAATCGCGCCAGGCGATCGGCATAAACTGGTAGAAGACGTCATCGACCGCCGGCCGGCCGTTGAGCGGAGCGGCCTGGACGGCCGACACGGCGGCCGCCACGAGGAGAAGGACGCGTAGCCTGTCGCGCATCGTGAACCTCAACTTTCGTGTGAGCATCCGGAACCTTCTTTCCCCTCCCTCCTGGGCCGCTCGATCCCGGGAGCGTAACCCTACGATAGCACGGCGAAGGCGTGCGGTGCAATCAAAATACGCTAACTCGGGGTCCGCCCGCATGTTGCCCCCTGCGTGACGAGCGTTTAGCGGGATCGGAGGGAACGCCGCCCGCGGCCTGAGCGGTGAAAGCCGACGGCGTAGGGCTCACGCCCATAAGCGTTAACCTAAGAACTGGCATTTTCGTTTGCGTGGTGGCTCGCAGAGGCCCCGTGCGACGTCGGACCAAGCGTGTAGCGCACCGGCCAAGCCCAAGCGTGGGGAGATGGCAGCCGTGATTTCACGGAGCATGAACTGCGTCTCGCGCCAGCGGCTGCGCCG
>CAIWOY010000372.1 GCA_903914415.1 uncultured Phycisphaerales bacterium
CGAGCGCGGCGTACATCGCAGCGCACAACGCCGACCCGCACGCGTTCGTCTGGACGGCCAAAGCCGAGGCGATTTTGGAGAAAGTCCGCCGTGCCCGGGCCGTCTTGGATAAGATGCAAACAGCGTGAAGAACTACACTAGAGGACCAGCTTGTACCCGACCGCGTGCGCGGTCAGGAGGTGGCGGGGGTTCTTGGGATCGGGCTCGAGCTTGCGGCGGAGGCTGACGATGTGGTTGTCCACGGTGCGATCGGCCGGCCCGACGCCGACGCCCCAGATGCGCTCCAGCAGCTCATTCCGCGGGACGGCCTCGCCGACGTGCTCGTGCAGCACGCGCAGCACTTCGGACTCGTAGTAGCCCAGCGGCAGCTCGCCCTTCGGCAGGATGACCTTCTGCCGGACCAAGTCCACGGTCCGTTCGCCGACCTTGAATTGCAGCTTCGCGGCGGGCTTGCGTTCGGCGCGGCGCAGGGCGGCGTGAACGCGGGCCAGCAGCTCGCGCAGGCTGAACGGCTTGGTGACGTAGTCGTCCGCGCCCAGCTCCAACCCGCGGACCTTGTCGATCTCCTGACCGCGGGCCGTCAGAATAATGATCGGCATCGTCGCCCCGGCGGCCCGCAGGCGGCGGCAGACCTCGAAACCGTCGATATCCGGCAAGCCGATGTCCAACAGCACCAGGTCGGTCGGCTTCTGGGCGGCGAGCTTGAGCCCCTCCGCGCCGGTCGGCGCGAGCGCCACGCGATGGTGCTCGAACTCCAGGTTGTCGCGCAGCCCGGCGGCCAACTCCGGCTCGTCCTCGATGATCACGATGCGGGACATGGAAAGTTGGTCCGCCTTCTACGGCCGGCACGGGGGCCGGCCGCTACATTTTCAGGGCCGGCCGCGACACGCAGGGCTGGCCGCTACATTCCCGGGGCTGGCCGCTACATTCCCGGGGCCGGCCGCTACATTCCGTGTGCATCATATCAGGTCTTCGCGTTGGCCAGATGCAGGATGGCGATCGGACCGAAAATGAAGACCGGCACCGCCGGCGCCAGGCGCGCCAGCGCCGACTCCGTCGAGGTGCTCTGAGCCAGGAACGCGAACGCGAAGCACCCCCCGGCCAGGAGCAGCGCTTTTCCCCCGGCCACCAGGACGTTGGCGGGCTCCCGCGTCAGGAAGAACGGGATCGCCAGCAGGATCATGATCCACATGAGCAGCGGCTGGTAGAAACGCACGTCCCGCGTCCGCGCGACGGCCGGCAGGTTCGGCAGGTTTTGGGTCTCGAGCAACCGGTTCATCTGCCGGAAGCTCATCAGCTCGGCCCACTGCGACGATTGCCGGAGCTGGATCTGCGCCGGCGTGAGCCGGAACGGGTACTCGTCCAACGGCTCCCAACGCGTGGGCTGGCCCAGCTCCGGGCGTTCCGGCTCCGCCTCCATCACCAGCCGGCTGCCCCGCTCCAGTTCCCACGTGCGCCGCGCCTCGTTGTAGTAGGCCGAGTCGGCCCGGATCAGATCGGTCGGGCGGCCCTGCGCGTCCGGCTCGATAATGTAGACTCCCTTGAGCACGCGCTGCTGCGGGCGCAGTTCCTGGGCCTTGAGAATGGCCCGGCGGTCGTCGCGAACGCACAGCACGCGGACCTGGCGGATGGTCGCGCGGTAGTCGCTGTATTCCCGCGCGATCTGCGTCGCCAGCGCCGGCATGACCACTTCGCTGTTGACCACCCACACGGCGGCCAGCCCCACTGCGCACAGCAGGATGGGGGCGGCGAGGCGCTGCAGCGGCACGCCGGCCGCCACCAGCGGGGTCAGCTCGTTGTTGCGCAACAGCATCGCGCAGGTGAAGGACGCCGCGACCGCCATCATGACCCCACCCAACTGGGAAAAGTACAGCGGCAGCTTGTAGCCGTGATAATCCGCGATCTTCAGGAGGGCGCTCAGCGCGGTCGCGTTGGGTTCGCCGGTGTACTCGTCCAGGTTGACGATCACGTCGGAGAAGACGTACAAGCCGATGCCGACCAGCAGCAGGATCATGTAGCTGCCGAGAAACGTGCGGATGAGGTAACGGTCGACGGTGGTCATGCCTCGGTCTCCGCGCTCCTCATCGTCGCACCCCGATCCGCAGAATCAGCAGGTCGGCCAGCAGCACCGCCGACAGCCCGCCCCAGGTCACGAGCAGTCCGATCTCCGTCGCGCGGACGTCTTCGCTTAACTGCCGGCCCAGCACGAGCAGGATCATCACGCCGAACAGCGGGATCATCGCCAGCGCGAAGGCCGCCAGGGCGCGCGACCCACGGAAGATCACGCCCAACGCGGCCCCCATCAGCACCGTCACGAGCGCACTGGCCACGTAGCCCAGGCGAAAGTGGATGTTCGCCGTGATCTGTCGCCCGAGGATCGCCATCGCCTTCTGCAGGCTCAAACGCTTGTCGTTCAACGTTTCGCTGTCGGGCCCCGCTAGCGGAACCGCCGGATCAAGGAGTTGGGGCGTCGTGTATTGTCCGGCCTCCGCCACGACCTCGCGCGGCAGCTCCAGCCCGTCGAGGCTCAAGGTCGGTTTGCGGCGTGGCTCGCCGTACCGCCCCCCGCGCGGGTCATATTCGAGCACGTCGTGCGCCGGCGTGCGGACGAGGTTGAACTCGATCAGGCATTCGCCGCTGGGCAGGGGTTTGGCCTTCAACTCGATCTGTTCGGCTTCGTAGCGCGTCGGCAGGCCCTGGTCCTTCGGGTATA
>CAIWOY010000373.1 GCA_903914415.1 uncultured Phycisphaerales bacterium
CGTGGTCTTGAACGACCGGCCCAGTTCCTGGAACAGCCCCAGCCGATGCCCCGGCGCGCCGGGGTCAGCGTCTCCTCCAAGCCCTCGTCCAGACTCGCTGCCGCCGAGGCATTCACCTCGACCAGCTCGGCCCGGATTCGCCGTAAGGCCGCTTTCGCTGCGGCGTACGCGGGCTTCTCGTACGCCGCCGCCAGCTTCCGCTTGAACACCACCTTCAGCCCGGTCGGCAGGTAGCCCAGCACATTCTCGCGCTTGTGCCAGTGGCCCCGGCGCGCCGGGGCTGCACCGCCGCCCTCTTCCCGAAGACCTTGTCGACCGCCTTGCGCAGCCCCTTGGCGCCGTCGATCACGACCAGCAGACCGTGGTCGTACTTTAGCCCACGCTCGACCAGGCTCCGCAGGAAGGCGGTGCACACCGGCTCGTTCTCCGTGGCCGTCTGCACGAAGCCCAGGACCATCTTTTCCCCGGACAGCGTGACGCCCAGGGCGATCACCAGCTCGTCGTCCCCGAACGTCTTGCCGTCCAGAAACAGTCCCACCAGGTCACAGCCCGAGAGGTCCCGCTCCGGGAGCTCCGCCAGCTTGCGGGCACTGGCCCGCTTGAAGCGCCGCGACAGGCTGGACGCCGTCAGCCCAAACGTCTCCGCCACCGGCTCTACGCACGCTTCGTAGCTGCGGCAGCTCAGGCCCTTGCGGATCTTCCGCAACGCCGCCTCTTCCGCCCGCCGCGGCTGCCGCAGGCTCTGGTAGGTTGTCAGCGGCACTTCCTGGTCGCGGCGGACGTCCTGCACCCGCGGCACCGTCACGGCCACCTTCTGGTCCGCCAGGTAGACCGAGCCCGGCTGCGAACCCCAGCGGTCGTAGCCCGCCACACCACCGCTGCGTTGGAAACGCGGCCCCGCCAACGCCGTAACCTCTTGTTGCAGCAGCTCGTTCACCGCTTCCAACCCCAGCGGAATGAGGGCCTGGATCAGTTCCACGCGGCTGTCCAAGATGCTCAGCTCCACCGCCGCGTCCCCGTCCGCTGGACGGCTCAGCTTGCCGGACCTTCCGACTCGAACGATACTCTTCATCGCACGGCTCCTTGCTTGATGGTTCCTCAGAACAGCCATCATTCATGGAGCCGTTCGCTTTGAATCTCAACTAAGAGTAGCACTCACCCGTGGAACACTACACGCGGTGATACGCAATTGACCCAGCAAAAGAGGGAGCACACCCAGAGCAGGCCGATGGCGACGCTGGCCACTGTCGCGCCGCGGCTGATGCCCTTCAGTAACGATGATGGGGCCTTCATGTGAATGTGCCGGCCGCACCCATATTCGGCCAATCACTGGAGGCAGACGACCCCGCCCAGCGAGCCGGCGACCGCCGCCCGCCGCGCCTACTTCGCGTCCAGTTTGACCTCTTCCCCGCCCTTGTCGACGTTCTCCTTCGTAAACACCCGCGTCGGCAGCGTCACCTTCTTGTCCACCTTCTCACCCTTTAGAATCTTCATCGCCATGTCCAGGCCGACCTCGCCCGGCGTCGGGTACAGCAGCGTCGCGGTCAGCTCGCCGGACTTGACCCAGCGGATGCCCTCGTCCGGCAGCGAATCGATGCCGATGAACTTGATCTCGCCCTCGCGCCCAGCAGCCTTCGCTGCGAGATACGCGCCGTGGGCCATCGGGTCGTTGTGGGCGTACACCAGGTCGATCTGCGGGTTCGCCTTCAGCGCGTCCTGCATCACCGAGTACGCCTTGTCCTTCTTCCAGTCGCAATCGAGTCCGCCGATGATCTTGACGCCCTTCTCCTTCTCGACCGCTTCGTGGAACCCGTCGCGGCGTTCCTGCCCCGGCGTCGAGGCCAGCCCGCCGCAGATCTCGTAGATGACGCCCTTCGCCTTGCCCGAGCCGCCGAGCATGTCGATCGCGACCTTGCCGGCGGCGCGGCCGATGACTTTGTTGTCGCCGCCGACGAAGCAAGCGTAGCCCTGGTAGGTCACGTCGCGGTCGAGCACGACGACGGGGATGCCGGCCTCGGTCGCCTCCTTGACGACGCCCGCAAGCCCCGCCGCCTCCTTCGGGCTGATCAGAATGGCATCGACGCCGCGGCGGATAAACGTCTTGACGTCGCCGACCTGCTTCTCCGTCTTGTCGTCGGCGTCGAGCATGTCGAGCTGGACGTTCGGGTAGCTCTTCTCAGCGTGCTCTTTCAGCCGCTTATTGAACTCGACGCGCCACGGCTCCTTGACCGTGCATTGCGAGAAGCCGATGACGTACTTTTCTTTCGCCTGCGGCCGCTCGGCCTTCCCGCCGGCCTCCGGCTTCTTCGCGTCCTGCGCCATCACCGACGAAACGAGCAGCAGGCCCCCGACCAGCGCCGCAAGCGTGAGCAGACGATTCATCCCATGCCTCCATACGAGGGACACAGCCGATCCGGCCGTCCGGCGGCTATTTGAACCCGGAAACCGCGAAGCGGGAAGCGCGTGAGCCGGACCGTCCCTGGCAACGTGCAGGCCCCGCCCTGCAGTCGCGGCTCAGCAGGAGCCTCGCCCTCCCGGTCCCCGTTGGACACGGCTCCTACACTCGCCTCCGCAAGAAGAACGCCCGCACGCTCCCGAGCACGTCGCCGCTCTGCGCCACCGCGGCGATGACGATGATGACGCCCTTGAGGATGTCCTGGATTTCGCTGGAGACCGCCTTGAGCTGGAGGATGTTCGTCAGGTAGCCGAAGATCATCACGCCGACGAGCGTGCCGAGGATGCGGCCGCGGCCGCCCATCAGGCTCGTCCCGCCGATGACCACCGCCGCGATCGCGTCCAACTCCTTGCCCTGCCCGGCGTCGGCTTTGCCCTGCGTGTACTGCGCGCAGTACAGCACCGCCGCCAGCCCGGCCAACACGCCGCACGCGGTGTAGACGAAGACCTTCACGCCCCCCACCGGCACGCCGGCCAGCCGCGAGGCTTCCTCGTTGCCACCGACGGCGAAGACGTAGCGCCCCAGCGGCAGCTTGTGCAGGACGAACGCGACGCACAGCCACGCGCCGAGCAGGAACAGGCCCGGGATCGGCAGCAGCTTCAGCTCGCGTACGTTGCCGTTGCGCAGCGTCTCCTGGCCGACGGTCAGAATCGTCGCGCCGAGCTGCTCAAACGACGCCGGTGCGCCGGCCCGCTCCGCGTCGCCGGTGTAAATCGCGTGAATCTGCCCGCCCTGCCCGGCGATGAATTTCGCGAGGCCGACGGCGGAGACCATCATCGCCAGCGTGACGATGAACGGCTGCAAGCGCGTCTTGGCGATGAGCACCCCGTTGATCAGCCCCATCAGACCGCCGACGAGGGGCACCACGAGCAGCACCCCGATCGCCGAAAAACCGACCGACAATGCCGGCGCGCCGAAGTCGCCGAACAACATTATGAGCTCGAGCAGGTACAGCACGACCGCCAACACTCGTATGACCGGTGAGCGGTTGCGCACGAAACGCACCACCGCGGCGCCGCCCAGGAGCACGAAGAGGACCACGGCAGGAAAAACAATCCAATGTGCCCGCGTCAGTCCTGCGAGCCCCGGCCCCGGCCGCTCCATCAGCAGCATCGCACACACGACCGTGCAGAGCGACATGACACTGCCGACGGAAAGATCGATCCCCGCCGTCAGGATCACAAGCGTCATGCCGACCGCGAGGATGCCATTGATCGACACCTGCCCCAGCACGTCGCGCTGGTTCGCGATCGTCAGAAACTGCGGGTGCAGCAGCGCGCCCGCGACGAACAGCCCGCCCAGCCCGGCGAAGAGCGTGAGATACCCGGCCAGATTGCGAAGTGTCCCGGCGTCACGTGCCATCGCAGGCCGGATACTACCGACAAAGCCCACGAGGCGCAACTCTGCGGCACCGAGAATCCCCCGCGGCCCCGGGCCGGGCCGCCCCGGCCACCCAGCGGCCGGGGATTGGAGACGAAGGGGCTCGAACCCTCAACCTCCGCATTGCGAACGCGGCGCTCTCCCAGTTGAGCTACGTCCCCAGGCGCTTTCAATTATAAGCTGGAAAGCCGTGGCCGCAACGTACCGCGGCGCTCACGGCAGCGATTCGATCCGAGCCACCAGCGCTTCCAGCTCCGTGCGGGTGCGCGCTTGCGGCTTCCAGCGAAACCCGAGCCCGTCGCCCTCGCGCCGCGGGATGATGTGGAAATGCACGTGCGGCACTTCCTGCCCGGCGGCCCGGCCGTCGTTCTGGAGGATGTTACAGGCCGGCGCCCCGGTCGCCGTCATGATCCGCCGGGCCAGCAGCGGGATTTGCCGGCCAAACTCGGCCGCCTCCTGGGGCGTCAGGTCCTCCAAACGCTCCACGGCGCGCTTGGGGATGACGAGCGTATGCCCTTCGGCCAGCGGGTTGACGTCGAGAAAAGCCAGCAGCAGGTCGTTCTCGAACACTTTCTGGCAGGGAATCTCGCCCGCCGCAATCCGTGCGAAGATGGAAGGCTGCGCCGCCATGGCCGTCGCCCGGTCGTTCGCCTACGCCTTTTCGGCCTCGCCGCCGGTCTGGTCGGCCGCCGCCGCCTTGGTCGCGACCTTGCCGCCGCGGCGGCGCGTCGTCAGCGCTCGCGGCTTGCCGGCATACACCGAGTACTTCACGCGGGCCCGCCGCTTGCGCTCGGTCTTGGTCGTGCTCTTTTCGCGCGGCTTCTCGTCTTCGGCGACCAGTTGGAGTATCGCGATCCGGCCCGCGTCCCCCAGGCGCCGGTCGGCCAGCTTAATGATCCGCGTGTAGCCGCCGCCGGAGTGGTGCGCCTCGTTGCGCCGCTTCATGCGCGGCCCGAGATCGGCGAAGAGCCTGTGCAGCACGGACTCGGCGGTGAACTTGAGCCCCGGACGCGGCTGGTTGGCGCGATACCGCCGCCCGGAGCGGGAGCGCAGCGTCTTGTCGCGCTTGGCATCGCTCATGCGGTCGTAGTCGGCGCGGCTCTCCTTCGGGATGATCGCGCGGTCCTGGAGCAGCGCCTCGGCCCGCTGCCGCGCGGCCAGCCCGCCGGTCACCGCCAGCGAGATCAGGCGCTCGGCGAAAGCCTTCACCTCTTTTGCCTTCGGGATCGTGGTGCGCACCTCGCCGTGCTCGATCAGGCTCTGGACCAGGTTGCGGCGCAGAGCCTCGCGGTGGCTCATGGTGCGGTTAAGCTTTCGCCCGCGTACACAATGGCGCATCGTCTCACCTCGGACAGCGCGTCGGCTGTCTAGATCGTTTGGGGCCCCGGCGGTCAGCCGGTGCCTCGGCGGGCCGTCCGCCCGCGCCCCCCGGCTACTCCGTCAGCGACGTTCCGATCGTCGCGGCGTCGGGGTCAGAGCCGCCCGCCGCCGCCGCCGGGCTCACGCCGAGCGCCAGGCCGAGCCGGGCCAGCTTCTCCTTGACCTCCTGCAGCGACGTCTTGCCGAAGCTGCGCAGCTCGAGCAGGTCGGTCTCGCTCAGACGCACGAGCTCGCCGATCGTGCCGATCTTCGCGGCTTCAAGGCAGTTGCTCGCCCGCACCGAGAGATCCAGCGACGCGATCGACGCGTCGAGCTTCTGGCGCAGCTCATCGTTCACGCTCGTGGCGACGGGCTCTTCCTGCGTGTCCGCCGCCGTGACGAGCTGGCCCAGATCGTAGTACTGCACAAAGGGGTTCAGGTGCTTGCGGAGGATCTTGGCCGCCTCGACCAGGGCGTCCTCCGGGCGCGTGGTCCCCTTCGTCCAGATCTCCATGACCAGACGGTCATAGTTCACGCGTTGCCCGACGCGCGTATCTTCCGTGCGATACCGCACGCGGGTCACGGGCGAGAACAGCGCGTCAACCGGGATCACCCCGATCTCGGCGTTCTCGTCGATGTACTCCGTCGCCGGCACGTAGCCCCGGCCGCGCTGCACCGTCAGCTCGGCCGAAAAACTCACGTCATCGGTCGGCGTCGCGATGAGCAGCTCGGGGTTGAACACGGTGATCGCCGGGTCGCACTGGAAGTCACCGGCCCGCACCTCCCCCCGCTCCCGCCGCTCGACCCGCATGGTCTTGGGGGCGTCGGCGTCCAGCTCGACGATGATGCCCTTGATATTGAGTATGATGTCGGTGACGTCCTCGAGCACGCCGGGCAGCGACATGAACTCATGGTCGGCGCCGGCGATGCGCACGTGCGTCACGGAGGAGCCTTCGAGGCTGGACAGGAGAATCCGTCGCAAACTGTTGCCGACGGTCGTCCCGAAGCCACGCTCGAAGGGCTCGATCGTGAAGCGTCCGTAGGTATTGGTGCTGATCGACTCATCCCGCACGACGCGGGTCGGCAGTTCCAAGCCCAGCCATCTGATCCGCATATTGCACTCGCCTCCCAAGGCCACCGGACGGCCGGTCGGACTCCGCAGCCGCTGACCGTGTTACCGCGAACAGAACTCGACGACGAGTTGCTCCTCGATCGGAATCAGCACGTGCTCGCGGCCCGGGAGCGACACGACCGTGGCCTCCAGCTTCGCCGGGTCCACCTGGAGCCAGTCCTGCGGAGGGGGGTTCGACACGCCCTCCAGCAGGGCCATTTGCGCCCGAGCGTATTTTTCCGACTTCTCGCGTTTGCGAACCGTGATCTTCTCGCCGACCGCCACCAGATAGCCGGGGCGATCCACCTTGCGGCCGTCCACCAGGATGTGCCCGTGCACGACGGCCTGCCGCGCCCCGCGCCGGCCGGCGGCCAGCCGCGCCTTGTACACGACGTTGTCCAACCGCCGCTCGAGTATCCGCAGCAGCTCCTCGCCCGTGTTCGGCGCCCGCAAGGCGAGCGCGAAGTAGCGCCGGAACTGCCGCTCGAGCAGCCCGTAATGCCGCTTGACCTTCTGTTTCTCCCGCAGGCGCACCGCGTAGTCCGAGGACTTGCCCCGCCGCCACATGTGCATCCCGGGCGGGTAGTTCTTGTACTCGCGTTCGAGCGGGTTCTTGCCGGTCTCGTCGCGGATCGGCTTCAGCATCAGGTTGATGCCTTCCCGCCGCGACAGCCGCGTCGTCGGTCCAGTGTATCGACCCATGCTTACACCCTGCGACGCTTCCGCGGCCGGCAACCATTGTGCGGCAGCGGGGTGACGTCCTCAATTGACTGAATACGCATGCCGGCGGCCTGCAAGGCCGTGATGGCCGACTCGCGTCCGGCCCCCGGGCCCTTGACCCGCACCTCCAGCTCGATCACGCCATGCTTCTTCGCCTCGTTCGCACAGTACTGCGCGGCGCGTTGGGCCGCGAAGGGGGTGCTCTTGCGGGCGCCGGTGAACTTCTTCTCGCCGCCGGCCCCGGGCACCGAACCCGCCGACGCCCAGCACAGCGTATCGCCGTTGGTGTCGGTGATGGTGACGATGGTGTTGTTGAACGTCGCCCGGATGCAGGCGATGCCCTTGGCGACGTTGCGCTTGGTGCGCCGTTTCGAGCTCGACTTAGCCAATCGACACGCTCCCTGCCCGCGTTAGCCGCGATGCATTTCCTTCACGCCCTTCTTGCCGGCCACCGTCTTGCGCGGACCCTTCCGCGTGCGGGCGTTGGTCCGCGTGCGCTGCCCGCGGACCGGCAAACCGCGCATGTGCCGCAGACCGCGGTAGCAGCGGATCTCCCGCAGCCGGGCGATGTTCTGCTGGATCTGCCGGCGGAGCTGACCCTCCACCACGAAGTCCTGCTCGATGATCGCGGCCATCTTGCTGATCTCTTCCTCGGTCAGCTTGTTGGCCCGCACGCCCGGATCGACGCCGGCCTTCTTGCAGATCTCGACGGCCCGCGTCGGCCCGACGCCGTAGATGTAACGCAATGCGATCTCCGTCCGCTTCGTCGCCGGGATGTCCACACCTGCGATACGTGGCATACGCGCTGCCCTTCCTTACCCTTGCCGTTGCTTGTGGCGGGGGTTCGTGCAGATCACGCGCACGACGCCACGCCGCTTCACGATCTTGCAGTTCTCGCAGATCCGTTTGACGCTGCTGCGTACTTTCATGGCAGCGATCTCCCAACACGCTCTGGCGGGCCAGGCGCCCGCCCCATTGTCACCGGCCGTCGGTCAAGACGTCGACGCCCGTCTCCGTCACCGCGACGGTGTCCTCAAAATGGGCCGCCCGGGACCGATCCCGGGTAACGACTGTCCAGCCCGAATCGTCCGCCAGCACTACGTCCGCCCGACCGGCGGTCACCATCGGCTCGACCGCCAAGGTCGTCCCCGGCCGCAGCTCGAAGTCGCTATTCCGCTGCCGGTCGACATAGTTCGGCACGTTCGGTAACTCATGCATCTGCTGACCAATGCCGTGCCCACAAAACTCGCGCACCACGCCGAACCCATCTTCCTCGGCGCGTCGTTGCATCAGCCGGGCGACCTCCTGCCAGCGCCGCCCAGGCCGAATCTCCCGTAGCGCAATGGCCAGAATCTCACGCGTCGCGTCCAGCAGGCGGTACACGTCCGGGGTCACCGTGCCGACCGGAAACGTCCGGGCTGCGTCGCCACAGTACCCCTTCAGGCGGACACCGCAATCGACGCTGACAATATCACCGGTTCGCAGAGGCCGATCTTTCGGTATCCCGTGCACGACCTCTTCGTTGACCGACGCACAGATGCAGGCCGGGAACGGGAACCGCGCTTGCGCGTGGCGCACGCCCTTGAACAGGGCCGCGCCGCCCGACTCGCGGATGATCTCCTCGGCACGTGCGTCCAGAGCCGCCGTCGTGACGCCGGGGCACACCATGTGCCCGAGCTCCTCGAGCACGCGATGCACCACCCGGCCGGCCGCGCGCATCAACTCGATTTCCCGGGGCGATTTCAGCACGATCCGGGCAGTCGCCGCTACCATCAGCCGCGCCCCGCCGCGTCCACGATCCGGGAAACCTGCGCTTGCACCGCGTCCGCACCGGCGGACGAATCCACAGCGCTCACCAGGCCGCGCTGGGAGTAGTACTCAACCAGCGGGGCCGTCTGCGCGTTATACGTCTCCAGCCGCGTGACCACCACCTCACGATGGTCGTCCGGCCGTTGAATCAGACCGCCGCCGCACTTGTCGCACTTGCCCGGCACCTTCGGCGGCAGAAAACTCAGATTATACGTCGCCTGGCAGCTTTGACAAACCCGCCGCTCGACGATCCGCCGGACAATTTCCTCGTCCGCCAGCCGGAAGTCGATCACCGCGTCGATCTTCAGCTTTCGCTGCTTAAGTCCGGCGTCCAGGGTCTGCGCCTGCGGCACCGTGCGGGGGAAGCCGTCGAGGATGAAACCGCTCCCGGACGGCAACTTATCCACCGCCGCCAGCATCACGCCCGTGATCACGTCATCGGGGACCAGCGTGCCGGCGTCCATGTACTGCGCCGCCTTACGGCCGATCTCGCTGCCTTCCTTCCGTTCGCGGCGCAGGGCGTCGCCGCTGGACAACTGCACCAGGCCTTGCCGCTCGGCCAGGCGCGTCGCCTGCGTACCTTTGCCCGACCCGGGCGGCCCCAGGAAGATGAGTCGCCTGGCGGGCATCAGTACTGGCGTCCTTTCACGCGGCCGCCGCCCTCGGCGCCCAGGAAGCCCTCGTAATTCCGCATGATCAGGTTGGCCTCGATCCGCTGGATCAGGTCGAGGGTCACGCTCACGACGATCAGCAGGCCGGTTCCGCCCAGGAAGGCCGAAATCCGGTAGGGGATTTCCAGGTACACCGCGACTATGGACGGGATGAGGGCGATGATCGCCAGGAATCCCGCCCCGACGTAAGTGATCCGCGTCATGACGGCTTCGAGGTAGTCGGCGGTCCGCTTACCAGGGCGCAGCCCCGGGATGAAGCTGCCCATGTCCCGCAGGTTGTTTGCGAGCTCCTTCGGCTGGAACTGCACCGACACCCAGAAATACGCAAAGAAATACACCATCAGGACGTAGCTGAGCTCATAGATGAACCGCCCCGGGTGGAACTCGTTCTGCAGGAACCCCCACAGCGACACCGGCCAGGCGCCCCAGGTATAGATCGCCCGGAAGATCATGCCCGGGAAGAGCAGGAACGAGCTGGCAAAGATGATCGGCATGACGCCGCCGTGGTTGACGCGCAGCGGCAGGTAATGCTGCGCCCCGCCGACAATACGCCGCCCGCGAGTCTGCTTGGCCTGCTGGATCTTGATCCGGCGCTGGGCCTGCGTGATCAGGATCGACCCCGCCACCACCGCGACGAACGAGACCACCAGGAAGACGATCTTCTCCGGCGTCATCATGCCGGGCGTCGCCGCGCCACCGCCGCGCATGCTGGCGATCAGCCCGTTGATCACTTCCGTCAGGACGTAGGGCAGGCGGGAGATGATGCCGGCCATGATGATCAGGCTGATGCCGTTGCCGATGCCGTATTCGTCGATCTGCTCCCCAACCCACATCAACAGGACCGTTCCCGCCATCAAGCCGGTCATCGCCACCCCGAGAAACCCGAAGGTACCGCGGAAGTCTGGGTAGATCAGGTCGTTGGCCGTCAGGTAGCGGACCCAGAAGGCCGACTGAATGAGACACAGCCCCACCGTGGCGTAGCGCGTGTACTCCATGATCTTGCGGCGCCCGCTTTCGCCCTCCTTCTGGAGCTTCTCGAGCGAGGGGAGAACCGTGACGAGCAACTGGAAGATGATCGAGGCGCTGATGTAGGGCATGATGCCCAGACCGAAAAGCGTGCTTTGGCCGAGGTCGCCGCCGGTGAACATGGCAAAAATCTCGGCGGCCTGCTCCGTCGCGCCACCCGCCCGCTGCCAGTGTCGGCCCAGCTTATCCTGGTCGACGCCCGGGAGCGGGACGTAGAACCCGACCCGGTAGACGCAGAGCAGCAGCAGCGTGAACCCGACCTTCTTACGCAAGTCCGGGATGCGGAAGACATTTATGAATGCGCGGAACATCGCCGGCTAACCTCTGGCCCAACCGGGCCCTCGTGCTCAACCCGTCGGCGGCCCTGAGACCGCGTCCTCCGACGCAGACGGCCGCCCCCCGCCACTCGCCGCCCGCTTCTGCTTCTTCTCGGCCTTCGCCGTGTTGCGCTTCGCCCGCGCCAGGGCGGCCCCATCGCGCCGCGCGATGAGCTTCAGGGTTCCCCCGGCCTTCTCGAGCGCCTCCCGCGCCTTCTGGCTGACGGCGTGCACTTCCAGCGTGAGCTTCTTCGAGAGCGCGCCGTCGCCCAGAACCTTGATCAGCGGCTCGACGCCGCCGACCAGGCCCGCCTGCCGCAGCGTCGCGACACTCACCGTCGCCCCATTCTCGAAATGCGCTTCCAGATCGGAGAGATTCACGACGCTGTACGCGATGCGAAATCCGAAGTTGCTGAACCCGCGCTTGGGCAGGCGCCGGAAGATCGGCATCTGCCCACCTTCGTGGAGCGGACGCACGCCGCCGCCGGCGCGCGACTGACAGCCCTTGTTGCCCCGCCCGCAGGTCTTGCCGTGCCCGCTGCTCTCGCCGCGCCCCACACGCTTGCGGCGCTTGTGGGCCCCGGCGACGGTGGTCACATCGTTAAGCATCATTCGTCGCACCCTCCGCGGGCGGCTCGGCCGGGGGCGGAGCCGTCGTCCCGCGCGCCGGTCCGCGACCTTCCCCATCCCTTCGCGGCGGACGACCGCCACGCCGCGCCGGCCCACCCCGCCGCGGTCCGCCGCGACCGCCGCGACCGCGGGGACCCTCGTCGCTCTCGACCGACACGCGAACCGGCTCGGGCGCGGGTTCGGGCTCCGGCGGAAGATCGAGGGTCACGCCGCGCAAGGCTTCGACCATGGCACGCGTCCGCAGGCTCTTGAGCCCGTTGGCGGTCGCCTTGACCAGGTTCTTCGGGCTGGTCGAGCCGTAGCACTTCGTCAGTACGTTCTTGACCCCCGCGAGCTCGAGCACCGCACGCGGCGCGGCACCGGCGATCACGCCGGTACCTTCGGCCGCGGGGATCAGCATGACGCTGCTGGCGCCGAAGCGTCCGAGTATGCGATGCGGGATGGACGTGCCGCGGAGCGGGACCGGAAAGAGGTTTCGTCGCGCGAGCTTGATGCCCTTCTCGACGGCGGACGGCACCTCGTTGGCCTTGCCGTAGCCGAATCCGACCTGGCCGCGGCGATCGCCGACGACGACCAGGGCGCCGAACGAGAAGCGCCGGCCGCCCTTCACCACCGTCGCACAACGGTAGAGCTTGACGACGGTATCCTCGAACCCGGACTCCTCGCCGAATTCCGGGCGTTCGCGTCTGCCTCTGGTGAACGTTGTTGCCATACCAAGCCCTGCCGTTTAGAACTTCAACCCGGCTTCACGGGCGGCTTCCGCCAGCGCCTTGATCCGGCCGTGGTATCGGCGACCCCGCCGATCGAGGCACACCTGCTGGATACCAAGCTGTTTGGCCTTCTCGCCGAGCGACTTCCCGACGACCGCCGCCGCCTTCACGTTGCCGCCATACGCGATCTGCTCCCGCAGCTCCTTCTGGCCGGAGCAGACGGCACAGAGGGTGCGGCCCTGCATGTCGTCGATGATCTGCGCCGTGATGTTGCGATTCGAGCGCGACACGGCGAGGCGGGGCCGCTCCGGCGTACCGACGGCCTTCTTGCGCACGCGGTGGACGCGGCGCTCCAAGCGCCGGACTTTGATCAATTCCCGTTTCATGTACTGCCTCGCACCAAACTCAACTAGCCGCCGGCTCCGGCGCCGCCCGCGAAGACCTTGCCGGCCTTGCGGCGCACGCGCTCGCCGGCGTACCGAATGCCCTTGCCCAGGTAGGGCTCCGGTTTCCGGATTTTGCGGATCTCGGCGGCCATCTGTCCGACCGCCTGCTTGTCGGCCCCATTGATCGAGAACTTCGCGGGCTCGTTATTGCCGCGGGCCGCCGGCACGTCGATCTTGACCTCAATTCCGGCCGGGATGGGAATCTCAAACTGGGCCTTTTTGCCCACGCCGCGGCCCATGAAGCCGACGTTGATCAGCAGCGTCTTGCCGTCGACCTTGGCGCCATACCCGGTGCCGTAGATTTCGAGTGCGACCCGGTAGCCCTCGGCGACGCCCTTGACCATGTTCGCGATCAGCGCCCGCGTCAGCCCGTGCAGCGCGCGGTTGCGGGCCAGGTCGTCGGGCCGCTGCACGACCACCTGGTCCTTCTCGACGGTCACGCGGATCGGGGCGGGCACGCTCCAGGCGAGGTTGCCTTTCGGTCCGCCGACCTTGACGGCCAGACCGGCGCACTCGACCTTCACGCCCTTGGGGATCGGGATTGGCTTCTTGCCGACACGCGACATACGCTCACCACACCGTACAGAGGACTTCGCCGCCGATACGTTCCTTGCGGCACTGGCGATCGCTGAGCACCCCGCGGTTCGTCGACACCACGGCAATCCCCATGCCGTCACAGACCCGCGGCAGTTCGCCGACGCGCTGGTAGAGCCGTCGCCCCGGACGACTGGCGCGGCGCAGCTCGCGGATCACCTGCTCACCCTGCTCGCCGTACTTGAGGTCGATCTCGATCAGTCCCGGCCCGATCTCACCGACCGAGAGGAAGTTCTGGATGTAGCCTTCCTCCTTGAGCACGCGGGCCACGCCGAGGCACACGTTGTTTCGATCCACCCGCACGCGGGGCTTGCGCGCCCGCAAGGCGTTGCGTATCCGCGTGAGCATGTCCGCGATCGGGTCACTCGTCGCCATCGCTCGGTCCCTTACCAACTGGCCTTGCGGACACCCGGAATCTTCCCCTCGAGCGCCAGCTTCCGGAAGCAGCACCGGCAGATCTTGAACTTGCGATACACCGCCCGCGCCCGGCCGCACAGCTCGCAGCGGGTGTACGCCCGCACGGCGTACTTGGGCTTCCGCTTACAGCTCAACCGCAACCCGAGTCTGGCCATCGTCCACCTAGCTCCTGAACGGCATGCCGAGCAGCGCCAGCAGCCGCCGCGCTTCCGCATCGTTCCGTGCGGTCGTGCAGATCGTGATGTTCATCCCCTGCTGATACGTCACCTTGTCCGGGTTGATCTCGGGGAACACGCCGTACTCGGTCAGCCCCAGGGCGTAGTTGCCGCGGCCGTCGAAGCTGCCGGGGTTCAGCCCGCGGAAGTCGCGGACGCGGGGGACCGCCAGCGCCACCAGCCGGTCGAAGAACTCGTACATGCGGAGGCCGCGCAGCGTGACCTTCAGCCCGACGTCGTAGCCCGCGCGGAGCTTGAAGTTCGACACGCTCTTGCGCGCCTTGCAGATCACGGGCTTCTGGCCGGTCACGGTCGCCAGCGCGCTCTCGGCCTCGGTGAACCGCTTGGTCTCGCGGGCCTTGGTGAGGCCCTCGGCGACGGCCTTGCCCAGGCCCATCGACACGACGATCTTCTCCAGCTTCGGAATGGACATGGGGTTCTGTCGGCCCAGCTCCGTCCGAAGCTGCGGGAGCACGTCCTGCTGGTACTTCTCGAGCAAGCGCGGGGTCATGACGCCTTACCGCCTTTGGACTGCCGCGCGTGGCTCCGCACTTCGCTGAGCACGGCCCCACTGGCGTGCCGCCCGGCCGTCACGCGTTGCTTGACCATACGGCCGTCGGCGTCCTGCTTGACCGCAAATCGCACGCGGACCGGCCGATCCGTCTTCGGGTCCACGGGCATCACGTTGGACATGTGAATCGGGGCTTCCTTCTGAATGCGCCCGCCCTGCGGGTTCTGCCGGCTCTTGCGCACGTGCCGGTAGACCATGTTCACGCCTTCCACCAGCACGCGGTGCTTGTCGGGAAACACGCGCAGCACCTTGCCGCGGGCACCCTTCTGGTCGCCGGCGATCACGAACACGATGTCGTCCTTCTTGACGCGGGCCGCCATGGCTACCAGACCTCCTCCGCCAGCGAGATGATCTTCGTGAAGTTCTTCTCGCGCAGCTCGCGGGCCACCGCTCCGAACACCCGCGTGCCCTTCGGGTTGCCGTCGTCGTCGATGATCACGGCGGCGTTGCTGTCGAAGCGGACGTAGCTCCCGTCCTTGCGGCGCTTGGGGTACCGGGTGCGCACGACGACGCAGCGGACCTTGTCCCCCTTCTTGATCTCCGAGGCCGGCAAAGCCTGCTTGACGGAGCAGACGATGATGTCGCCCACGCCGCCGACGCGCAGCCGGCGCTTGCCGTAACTGGACGCCCCGCCCTTCAGGACCTGAATGCACATCAGCTCCTTGGCGCCCGTGTTGTCGGCCACATCCAGCCGCGTGTACTGTGTGATCATTCCTCAGCCACCTTCTGTCGCGGCGCCCGCGTGAGGATGCGCAGCAGCCGCCAGTTCTTCGTCTTGCTGAGCGGCCGGCACTCCATCACCTCGACCTTGTCGCCGAGGCCGCACTCGTTCTGCTCGTCATGGGCGTGCAGAACCGTGCGGCGGCGGAGGTACTTGCCGTACTTCGGATGACGCACCAGGTACTCGATGGTGACCTTGACGGTCTTCTGGCGCGCGGCCGATGTCACGACGCCGACGCGCGTCGCGCGTTTCGGCCGCGGCCCACCGCGGCGCGCCGTTTGAACGCTGGTTGACTGGGGCTGTGTATCCACGGTCATAACGACCATCCGCTTCCAAACTGCCTCATGTTTCCTGCGTCTACCTCTTGGCCGCCCGGGCACTCATGTGGGCCTGCCGCTGCTCAATGTGCTTCTCGCCGCGCTCGTGGAGCACGGTCAGGATGCGGGCGATATCGCGGCGGGTCTTGAGAAGCTGGGTGGAATCCTCCAGCTTCTCCGTCACCGCCTGGGCCCGCAGGTCGAACAGGTGGCGGCGCAACCGCTCCAACTCGGCGTGGAGCTCGTCGGTTTTCATGTGCCGGACTGCCTCCATCTTCATCGCCGCACCTTACAAGCTATGCCGCCGGTAAACAAACCGCGTCCGCACCGGCATCTTGTGGGCCACGCGGAGCAGAGCCCGCTTGGCCACGTCCTCGCCCACCCCGCCGATTTCGTAAATCATGGTTCCGGACTTCACTTCGGCGGTCCAGAACTCGGTCTCGCCCTTGCCCTTGCCCATACGCGTCTCGAGCGGCTTCTTGGACACCGGCTTGTGCGGGAAGATGCGCATGTAGACGCGGCCCTCACGCTGCAGGAAGTGCGTGGCCGCCACGCGCCCCGCCTCGATGTGCCGCGCCGTCACCCGCCCCGGCTCCAGCGCCTGTAACCCGAAGTCGCCGAACGCCACCGTATTGCCACGCGTGGCCTGCCCGCGAATGCGGCCCTTCTGGGCCTTGCGGAACTTCACGCGTTTCGGCATGTTGCCGGCCATCGCAACTACTCCTGCCTGCGGCTAACGCCGGGCCCGGTGGCGGAAACGGCTCTCCGCCCGTTCCGGCTCGATCTGCTCGCCGTACATCCCGCGATAGATCCAAACCTTGATCCCGACCACACCGTAGGTCGTGACCGTGTGCGTGACGGCGTAATCCACGTCCGCCTGCAGCGTTTGCAGCGGGATCGAGCCCAGGAGCTGCGTCTCGACCCGGGCCATCTCCGAGCCGCCCAGCCGCCCGGAGCACATGATCTTGACGCCCTTGGCGCCGCCGACCATCGCCGCCTCGCACTTCTGCTTCATCACGCGGCGGAAGCTGGCCCGCTTCTTGAGCTGCTCCCCAATGGACGCCCCGATCAGGAACGAGTCCAGGTCGGGGTTCTTGATCTCGATGATGCTCACGGACACGCGGCGGTCGATCAGGTCCTCCAGCCGCTCCTTGAGCTTGTCGACCTCGGCCCCCTTCGCGCCGATCACCATCCCAGGCCGAGCGGTGTGCAGGATCACCTTCACCTCGTCCCGCGTCCGCTCAATCTCGACCTTGGAAACCCCCGCGTGCGGCGGCTGCTTGTTCAGCATATCGTCGATGAAGCGGCGAATCCGCTCGTCTTCGACCAGGAACGTTCCGTACGCGGCCTTGTGCGCGTACCAGCGCGACCGCCACCCTTCGGTGATGCCGACCCGAAATCCGACTGGATTACACTTCTGGCCCACGGTCTAGTCCTTTTGGTCCACCGCGATAATAATGTGGCTGGTGCGCTTGTGAATCGAGTGCGCCCGCCCGCGGTCCTTGGCCTTGAAGCGCTTGATGATCGGCCCCGAATCCACGCGGGCCTCGGCGACGTACAGGCGGCCCATCGCGGCCTCGTCCTCGTTCGCGCTGGCCATCGCGGACTTCAGCACCTTGTCCAGCATCACCGCCGCACGCTTGTGCGTGAACTTCAGGAGCGCCAGGGCGTCGTCGCAGCGTCGCCCGCGGATCAGGTCGGCGACCAGCCGTACCTTCCGCTCCGCGATTCGTGCGTAATTGTGTCTTGCTTTCCAGGCCATCTGCAACGCGCTCCCTTTACGCCGGCTTCGCGGCCGCGGCCCGCGCCGTGTGAGCCCGGAACGTCCGCGTCGGGGCAAACTCGCCCAGCTTGTGTCCGACCATCTCTTCCGTGACGTAAACCTTGTGGAACGTCTTGCCGTTGTGCACGTCGAACGTGGTCCCGACGAACTCCGGCACGATCGTACAGGCCCGATCCCACACGCGGATCGACAGGTGCGAGCTCGTGTTCCGCGCCACGATCACCTTGCGGAACAACCGCTCATCGACGTACGGACCTTTTTTCAGGCTGCGCGACATCGAACGTCCTCGCTACCACTTCCGCCGGAGCTTCGCCTCGCCGTACGACTTTGTGACTCGCCGCCGCAGGATCCGCCGGTTCGAGCGGGCTCGCGGGCTGCGCGTCCGGCCGCCCTTGGCCAGCCGGCCCCACGCGGAACAGGGGTGCCGCCCGCCGTTGCTGCGCCCTTCGCCACCGCCCAGAGGGTGAGCGACCGGGTTCATCGCCTTGCCGCGGACGTGCGGACGAACGCCCATGTGCCGGTGGCGCCCGGCCTTGCCCAAGCTGACGTTCTGATGATCCAGGTTGCCGAGCTGGCCGATCGTCGCCCGGCACTCCACCCGAACCTGGCGCGTCTCGCCGGACGGAAGCTGGATCGTCGCCCAGCGGTCGTCGCGCGCGAGCAAGCGGGCCTGCCCGCCGGCCGTGCGGACGAGCTTGCCGCCCTGCCCCGCCAGCATCTCGATGTTGTGAACTTCCATGCCGACCGGCACCGCCGACAGCGGCATGCAGTTGCCGACCTTCGGCTCGACCTTGGCGCCGCTCTCCACGACGTCGCCGGCCTTCAGCCCCAGCGGCGCCAGAATGTAGCGCTTTTCGCCGCCCTCATACGCGACCAGGGCGATGTGGCAAGTGCGGTTCGGGTCGTACTGGATCTCGAGCACCTTGCCAGGCTTGTTGTCGAGGTTGCGCTTGAAGTCGATGATGCGGTACATCCGCTTGTGCCCCCCGCCGCGCTGCCACGACGTGATTTTCCCGTGGTGGTTGCGCCCGCCGGTCTTCTTGAGCGGCTCCAGGAGCGACTTCACCGGCCGATTCTCATACTTGTAGGTGATCTCGGCATAGTCGCTGATGCTGCCGGCCCGTCGTCCGGGGCTCGTCGGCTTGTATTGGATCACGGCCATGCGTCGTCCTCGAAGACCCAGGCTAAAAGCCTGGGCCACACTCTCTAGAACAGGTCGATGTGACTGTTCTTGTCCACCGTCACGATTGCCTTCTTCGTCTGCCGCGTGCGGCCGAACTTAAGACGGAACCGCCGCAGCTTGCCCGGGCGCTTCGACGTACGCACATCCACCACTTTCACGCCGTAAATCTTCTCGACCGCGTCATGTACCTGCGTCTTGTTGGCCAGCGGATGCACCTCGAAGCTGTAGGTCGCGCCGTGCGCCTTGGCGGTCTGACGCGACTGGTGCGTGCTCTTCTCGGTCACGAGCGGGCGGATGATCGTATGGTAAATGTCCATGCTTATTCGCCCTCCGCGCTGGGAGTGCCAACCAGTTGCCGGAACCGGTCGAAGGCGTCGCGCGTGAACACCAGCTTGCGGCGGGAGAGAATCTGCCGCGCGTTCAGCGCCGCCACGTCCGTGATCTCCGTCCGCGGGATGTTGCGGCCGCTCTTGAATACGTTCGCATCGAGCCCGTTGGTCGCCACGACGCAGCCGCGATCCGCCTGCAGCGCGGCCAGCATCTTGGCAAACGGCGCGGTCTTCGGGGTCTCAAGTTGCAGACCGTCGACGATCAGCGCGTCGGCGCTCTCGATCTTCGCCAGCACCGCCTGGTTCCGCGCCAGCCGCCGCATCTTCTTCGGCATCGCCTGGCGGAAATCCCGCGGGCGCTTGGCGAAGGCCATCCCGCCACCGCGGCGAATCGGCGAGCGGACCGGGCCCATGCGGGCCCGCCCCGTGCCCTTCTGGCGATAGATCTTGCGGGTCGAGCCCTCCACGTCCGAGCGGCTCTTCGTCGCCACGTTCCCCTGCCGCTGGTTGGCGTGGTACATCACCGCCGCCTGTTTGAGCAGGCGGAGATTGACGCGGCCACCGAGCGCGACCTCGTCGATCGCCTCGTCGCCGATCTTCTGACCTGCCGTGTTGTATACCGGTACGTTCAACATCGCGCGACTTCCGCTACGAACGCGTCTTGGCCTTGCGCACAATTACGTAGCCGCCGGTGGGCCCCGGAACCACGCCCTTGATCAGCAGCAGATTGTGCTCTGCATCGACCCCCACGAGGGCCTGGCAACGTGCGGTGCGGCGCGCGTGGCCCATGTGCCCGGCCATGCGACGACCCTTCTTGCCGCACCCGCTTGTGCCACGGTTGGTCGCGCGGCCGGCGATGCTCCCGGGCGAACGGTGCTTGCGCTCGGTGCCGTGCGACGCGGGCATCCCGCCGAAGCCCCAGCGCTTCATGGCGCCCTGGAAGCCTTTGCCTTTCGTGATTCCGATCACGTCGACGAATTTCACTTCGCCCGTCGTGAAGATGTCCACGGTCACGGTCTCGCCGACCTGCTTCGTGGTCGGCTCCGCCAGGCGGACCTCCCGGACGAAGCGTTTCGGCGCCGTCTGCGCCTTGCGGGCGTGACCGATCTCCGGCAGCGTCGAGCGGTGCGGCTTGACGTCGCCAAAGCCGAGCTGGACGGCGTTGTACCCGTCCCGCCCGTCGGCGGTCTTCACTTGCAGCACGACGCACGGGCCGGCCTGGACGATGGTCACGGGGACGCGCTGACCGCCGGCCTCGAAGACCTGCGACATGCCAACTTTGCGACCTAAAATCGCCGGGATCATGCCTCGGCACTCCCTGCCCGGGCAGGCCGCAACGCGGCCCGCCCAAGAAACCAGTTTTCGACGTAAGCCAGGTAGGTGTTACGCCTTGATCTTGACGAACACGCCCGCCGGGACCACCAGACGGTTGAGCGCTTCAACCGTGCGTGGCGTGGGCTCAAAGATGTCGATTACCCGTTTATGGGTGCGCATCTCGAACTGTTCCCGGGATTTCTTATCAATGTGGGGCGACCGAAGCACCGTGTAACGCTCGATGCGCGTCGGCAGCGGAATGGGGCCGTGCACCCGGGCGCTGGTGCGCTTGGCCTGGTCGACGATCTCGGCCGCGGACGCGTCCAGGGCCCGGTGATCGTAGGCTTCCATCCGGATGCGAATACGCTCTCCTGCCATGCGAGTCTCTGTCCTAACTCGGGCTCGTGTCGCTAACCCATTGCTTACGCGGCCTAAACGGGCCGAGACGTACCAGGATACACCCCTGGAATCGGGCGTCAAGCCCCGGGCTGCGCAAAAACGCCACCCAGCCCCCGGGCCCGCTTTCGACGGCCCCGCCTCTCCAATGCGGCGGCCACGCGTGGCTCGCCGACATCAGCGTTCGCGCGAGATGACGAAGACGTGGGTCAGCGACTCCGCCGGCCCCCACGGCACAACCGCCAGGTCCCAGTGCTGCGACGAGTCCGACCGACGTTTGGAACTCTCGATCTGGCCAAGAGTTAGAGGAAATGGCAGCTCCCGCGAGGCGGGGACGACCACCATCCGGTATCCCTCTTCGTAGTAGTCCGCCCGCGCCTGGCTGATCAGCATGCGCCCGCCGCCGCGACCGTCCAGGACACAACCTTCGTCGGAAAGCGCCCATCGCGTCCCGTCGGTCAGGATCGCGACACGGACTTCGGTCCGGAACTTCGGGTCCGTCGCGAGCTGCACGCGTGCCAGCCGCGTCTGCACTTCGCTAACCCGCCCGATCAGCCACTGGCGTTCGAGCAACTCGCGCGACGGCGTCTGCAACAGCCCGGCCGCCACCCATTGCCCCGGCTTGACCAGCGGCGCCGTTCGCTCGTTGAGCGCGATCTGCAGCGTCGCGCGCCGCGGATCGGCGTCATACGCGACGACCGGCGCCAGCACGAGCTGCACATCGTTGTCGGGCAGCACGTCGCGGAGGCCCGTCACCCGCTCCCAACGCTCCTCGAAGTCGTTCAGCGCCAACTGCTGCTGCACGACCAGCCGCTCCAGCTCCGCGTTCTCGGTGCGCAGTCGCTGGGCCTCCGCGGCCGTAATGCGCTCCCCCAGCGAATTGTGCGCGACGCGCTCCGTTTCGCGCGCCGACGACGCAACCGGCCATTGCAGCAATGCCAGGGGCTGAAACGGGCGGCGAAGCCACCCTGTGCAGGACGACGGCAGGAAAACCGCAGTCAGCGCGGCGGCGGCCAGCAGAATCCAGACCACGGTCGATTTCGGGGGTACGCCCATCCGGAAACTCATCGGTGCCAAACATCAGAGCCCGGAGCGCGAGCGACGGGTTCCCGGCGCGGCCTGCGCTTGCGGAAAGTCCCGCGCGTGTGCTCGGGGCTCTGATCGGGATCGTGGGCCGGCCCGCCACGGCGGGTTGATCTAGTACTCGTCCTCGTCCGAGTCCATCGAAGGACCCCACTCGTCGAGGTGCTCGAGGTGCTCGTTCGTGCCGCGCGCCACGCACGTGAGCGGATCGTCCGCGACGCGCACGTCGAGGCCGGAGGCCTTGGCGATCACGGTGTCCAGCCCGCGCATCAGCGCCCCGCCGCCGGCCAGGCAGATGCCCGTGTCGACCAGGTCGGCCGCCAACTCCGGCTCAAGCTGCTCCAGCGTGTGCAGGATCGCCTCGATGATCTGGCCCACCGGCTCCTTGAGCGCCTCGCGGACTTCCTCGCTGCTGATGACCGCCCGCCGCGGCAGCCCGCTGATCATGTCGCGCCCCTTGACCTCCATCTTCAGCTCTTCGGGCAAGGGCGCGGTCGAGCCGATCTGGATCTTGATGCTCTCGGCGGTCTGCGGGCCGATCATGAGGTTGTACGTGCGCCGGAGGTAGTTCATGATCGCTTCGTCCATGTCGTCGCCCGCGACCCGCAGCGAGGTGCAGACCGCGATGTCCGCCAGCGTCAGCACCGCGACCTCGGTGGTGCCGCCGCCGATATCCGCGATCATCGAGGCGCGCGGCTCGTAAATCGGCAACCCCGCGCCGAGCGCCGCGGCTTTGGGTTCATCGACGAGGTACACGCGGCGAGCCCCGGCCCGCTCGGCCGAATTCAGCACCGCCCGCTTCTCGACCGCCGTGATCCCCGAGGGGATGGCGATGACGACGCGCGGATGCACCAGGCCGCGGTTCCCGTGCACCTTCTGGATGAAGTAGCTCAGCATCGCCTGGGTGATGTCGAAGTCGGCGATGACCCCGTCCTTCAGCGGGCGGATGGCCGTGATCGAGCCCGGCGTGCGCCCGAGCATGGCCTTGGCGGCCAGCCCGACCGCCTTGCCGTTCGCCGTCTCGAGGACTTCGTTCGTGCCCTTGCGGACGGCGACGACCGACGGCTCGTTGAGGACGATCCCCTCTCCGCGGACGGCGACCAGGGTATTGCACGTACCCAGGTCGATTCCCATGTCCAGGCTGAACAGACCCATCAGGCGGCGAAGAAACACCGCGATCTCCGAAGTTGCCCGGCCGCTACGCGCCCCCAGGCGGGAGCAGCCCGCCGAACAATCTCACCGCACGGTACACGACATAGGCGGTCGCCAACAACAGGAACAACAGCGCCACGCACAGCAGCACGGTGTACACGTCGTTCTCGGCTGGCCGGGAGCTGCGCCCGGGCCCAGGGCTTACGTTCGCCATTCGCGCACCGTCCCCAGCAGGCTTATTCCAACCCGTAGATCACTTGATCGCCGCGCTGCACCGACTGCCCGCCCGCCACCATCGTCACTTTGCCGCCGCTCTCGCGCGGCCGCACGCTTTCCACACGCACGTCGCCGACGTACGCCGCCCCGCGGTAGATCATGAACGTCATCCCCTGGACGACCCCCGACGTCTCCCCAACGCTCAGGCTCACGTACCGCCCGTCAACCTCGACGACCTCGCCGCGGATCGGCCCGGCAACCTGCGGCGACACCGGCACCACGCCGGCCGGCGCTTCGCCCCCCTCCGCCGGGCGGCGCGCACCGGCCACCATCGTCTGTTGCAGGTCCTTCATCTTCTGCTCGGCGGCGAACAGCTTCTCCTGCAAGTTGCGCAGCTCGTCGGTCAGAATCGTCGTTTGCGAGGTCAACTCCAGCACGCGGCCGGCCAGCCGCTGGTTGCGGGTCTGGAGGTCGATATTGTCCGTCAGCAGCTCCTGCTGGTACTTGCGCGAGGCGGTCACCTCCTCGGTCTGCACTTGCAGGATCTCTTCGAGCTTCTTGCGGCCGGCCTCGGCCGCCACGCGGTCGTTCGTCTCCCGCGCCAGGTCGAGCGACTTGGTCGCCAGGTCGGACGTGACCCGCCGGACCTCCTCGTGCTCCCTGGCCAGAAGCTGGCTTTGCGCCTTGAACGCGTCGTCCTTCATGGCCAGGCCGACCGCCATGATCCCCTCCAGGTTCATCCGTTTGACGAGTTCGGCCTGGTAAAGCTGCTGGTAGCTGTCGATCTGGTCCTTCAGGTTCGACCAGCGCGCCGCCGTCGCCACCGTCAGGCAGCTCAGCACGATCGCCACGACGGAGGTCAGAACGACAAACACCTTCGTCATAGTGCTCACAGACAGACTCCTTCGAAGCGCGGCGGAAGCACCACCCGCTCTACCGGCCCTGGCATCAGGCCGCCGACCAGACCCCGCCGGCGGCGCCCCTAGCCGGACATCTCAGCCGGATTGTACGGCCGCGCGCTCACATTGCAACAGGCATTGTGCGAAGACACGGCTTGTCGTGCAATGGCCCCTGCCACCGCCCCGGGGCGGTGGCCGTCTACGACGCATGGTTGCCAAGCGGGGGCCACGGGACGTACCCTATTCACTATGGAGTTGTCCGTCACGCTGCACGAGCCGCACCGGCGGGCCGAGCTGTTCGGACCCCAGGACCGCTACCTGCGGCAAATCCGCGATGTGCTGGGGGTCCGGCTGCACGCCCGGAACACCACCGTCCAAATCGTCGGCGAGGCCCCGCAGGTGGCCAAGGCTGCCGCCGTCATCGAGCACCTCCAGGAGACGCTACGGCACCGGCAGTACCTCGACGAGCACGCCATCGACATGGCGCTGGCGGAAGTCGACGAGCGGCAGCAGGCCGCCGACTCGCAGGCGATCACCGTCTTCTCGCGCGACGCGGTCATCGTCCCGAAGACCGATGGCCAGCGGCATTATGTCGAGGCCATGCTCAAGCACGACCTCGTGCTGTGCCTCGGACCCGCCGGCACCGGCAAGACCTACCTCGCCGTCGCCGTCGCCGTGCACCTCCTCAAGGTCGGGCACACCAAGCGCATTGTGCTGGTCCGGCCGGCGGTCGAGGCCGGCGAGCGGCTGGGCTTCCTGCCCGGCGACCTGCAACAGAAGGTCAACCCCTACCTGCGGCCGATCTTTGACGCCATGCACGACATGATGACGTTCGAGCAACTCAAACGCCTCATGATCAGCGACGTGATCGAGGTCGTCCCCCTGGCGTACATGCGCGGCCGAACCCTCAACAGCGCGGTCATCATCCTCGACGAAGCCCAGAACTCAACGCCGGCCCAAATGCTCATGTTCCTGACCCGGCTCGGACATGACAGCAAGATGATCGTGACCGGTGACGACAGTCAGGTCGACCTCGAGATCGACCAGCGCTCCGGGCTCATCGACGCCGTCCACCGCCTGCACGGCGTGCCCGGTATCGAGGTCCTGCGTTTGACCGAGCGGGACATCGTCCGCCACCGGCTGGTGCAGGAGGTGGTCGCGCGCTATGGTAACGGTGCCTGGCGTGCGGTTGATGCACCGGCAAGAACCGATAAAAACAAGCCGGAGGCGCGCACGGCCGGCGACGCAACCACCGACTGAACGGGCCGATTGAAGGCCGCCGTCGGAAGCGACGACGCGTAGCAGCATGCGTTTCTTCGGAAAGCCGACAGCCCGCGAGAAGGAGATCCGGCGGTCGAAGGCCGAACGCCGCCCCATCTGGTATCAGCGCGTCTTCGAGCAGGTTCATCCGGCATCACTGGCCCTGCTGGTGCTGTCCGCCGCCGCAACGGCGCTGATCGTCGACCTGGGGGACGAGGTCCTGGGGTTGCGCGAGGGGCAGCGGGTCTCCCGGGCGATCACCTCACGCGTGGCCTTCAGCATCGTGGACGAGGCACGCACCCAGGTGATGCGGATGCGGGCCCGCGACAACGCCCCAGACTGCTACAAGCTGGACGTCTCCCTGCTGCAGGATATCCGCGGCCGGCTGGCCAGCGCCCTTCGCATCGCCCGGGAACAGGCCGCTGACCCGCAAAAGCTCCGCGAGGCGGCGACCGCCATCAAGCTGCAACTGGACGACACCGGCTTGGAGGAGCTGGCGCGCATCGCCGCCTTGCCGGACGCGACGAGCTATGAATGGGCCGTGGACCGCGCCCTGGAGGCCCTGCAACGGCAGCCGCTCGTCGAGGCCAGCGAGGACGTTCCGCGGCGGACGGGCATCGAGGCGGTGCTGATGGACCCCAATCAGCCCGTCCCGCGCCGGGTCCCCATCAGCCAACTGCTCTTCGCGAACACGCGGGATAGCGTCGAGAAAATCGCCGACGCGGGTGCGGCGTCGTTCCCGACCTCGCTGCGCCCAAGCATCAAGCTCTCGCTGGCAGCGATGCTCCAAGGCGACACGCCGGACACGTTCAAGCCGCTCTACCGCTATGACGCGGAGGCGTCGGCCAAGGTCGCCCAGGAGGCGGAAAACAACGTCCAGGTCCAGGAAGTCCGGTACGCCGTCGGCAGTCGCCTGACCGAGGGCAGCGACGTGGCGCGGGGAAAATGGGGCGAGCTGACCCGGCAGGAGCTCGGCGTGCTCCAGAAGGAACACGACCACTACCTGGTGGCGCGCGATTCCGACTCGGAGGCCCTGCGGGCTCAGCGCTGGACCCTCGCGGCCCGCGGCGCGATGATCTTCGTGGTCGTGTGCGGACTCGGGGGCTACATCCTGCTGCGGCACGAGCGGCCGCGGGAGAGCAAGCGCTCGCATTTCGCCACCGCCGGAGCCCTGCTGCTCATGCTGCTGCTGGCACGCCTCGCGTACCTGCACACGCCGGACGTGTACCTGGCCGTGGGCTCGCAGGCCTTCGTCGTCGCGCTGCTGGCCATCACTTCGCGGCGCATTGCCGGCCAGGCCGCCGGCGCCCTGCTGGCTTTGCTCATCACCCTGGCGACGCGCCAGGGGATCGGCTTTCTGGTCGTGCTGGCGGTCGTCTCCGGCGTGCTGTTCATCGGCCTGCGCGACGTGCGGAACCGCGGCCGGATCATCGCCATCGGTGCATTGGCGAGCCTCGCTGCCGTGGTTGCCACGCTCTTGGTCGGCGTGATCGACGGGCAGACACTCCGCTTCGTCTTGTGGAACCGCGCGCTGTGGGCGGCGCTCGCCACCCTCGCGGCCGGGTTCATCGTCGAAGGCGTGCTCCCCGGCATCGAGCGCCTGTTCGGCGTCACCACCAACATGACCCTCCTCGAGTGGTGCGATCCGGGCAAGACGCTGCTGCGGATGATGGCCGCCGAATCCCCGGGCACCTACAACCACAGCTTGCTCGTCGGCGCCCTCGCCGACGCGGCCGCCGAGGCCATCAGCGCGAACGGCCTGCTGGCCCGCGCCGGCGCCTATTACCACGACATCGGGAAGATCAACAAGCCGGAGTACTTCGTCGAGAATCAGGGCCTCGGCATGGCCAACCGCCACGAGCGCCTTTCCCCCGCCATGAGCCACCTCATCATCATCGGCCACGTCAAGGACGGCATCGAGATGGCCAAGGCCTACGGCGTGCCGACGCCGCTGCGGGCGTTCATACCCGAGCATCATGGCACCTGCGTCATCGAGTACTTCTACCACGCCGCCACCAAGGCGCGCAAGCCCGGCGACCCGGAAGTCTCCGACCTGCAATTCCGCTACCCCGGCCCCAAGCCCCAGTCGCGCGAAACTGCCATCGTCATGCTCTGCGACGGCGTCGAGGGCGCCGTGCGGGCCATGCCCGAGCCCACGCCGCAGCGCATCGAGGACACCGTCGGGGGCATGATCCGCAAGCGGCTGATGGACGGCCAGTTCGACGAGTGCGACCTGACCTTCCGCGAGTTGGCCATGATCCGGCAGAGCCTCGTCAAGAGCCTCATCAGCATCTACCACGCCCGCATCACGTACCCCAGCGACGAGCAGGACATGGCACCGGAAGTCCAAAGTGCGTCGTAAAGCTAAGGGGCACAGAGACGCCGACGCCAAGCGGCCGAGCCGCCGGACCGCGGGCGCAACGGGACCAAGAGGCCCGGGGGCCGGGCGGCCGTCCCAGAACCCCCCTCCCTCCCAGGGAGGGGCTGGGGGAGGGTCCGCTTCCCCGCTGCTCCAGATCGACATCACCTGGAACCTGCCCGCCTCCTGGCGAATGGTCCCCCTGCTGCGCCGCGTCGCCCAGCACGTGCTCGCCGCCGAGGGCTTTCGCACCGGCACGCTTTCCATCGCCGTCGTCAGCGCCCGCGCGATGAGCGCCCTGCACCGCGAATTCACCGGCCGCCCCGGCCCCACCGACGTGCTCGCCTTCGACCTCGGCTCCGACCGCCGCGCCGGCCGCCTCGACGCCGAGGTCATCCTGTGCGCCGATGTCGCCCGCCGGCAGGCCGCGACCCGCGGCGGCACGCTCCAAGCCGCCCGCGCCGAGCTGGCCCTCTACCTCGTGCACGGCATCCTTCATGTGGCAGGCTACGACGACCACACGCCGCGCGAGTTCGCGCGAATGCACATCCGCGAGGACGAATTGCTGGAGGGGCTGGGTCTCGGCCCCGTCTTCAAAACGGCTTCCACCCGGTCAGCCGGTTGCACAGGAAGAGCGCGTGTACCACGACCGTGATCGCCGGAATGACCAGGGACGCCGCGACCAGCCGTGGCGGGGACCGGAACCGCCCAAGCTCGTCCGCCTGGGGTGAGCCCGAGTGGCAAGGGTGCCAACGGTGCCAAGCGGTTGGCGGAGTTCCGGATAAAAACCGTGTTGGCGCTGCCGGGAGGGCAAGGATGCCAAGAACGCCAAGTGTGTGCGCCCCCTATCTGGCATTCTTCCGATAACCTTGTGGAAAGTGCGGGGCGGCGGGGTCGTGCGCGGTGAAAGGGCGCGGACCGGCACCGTTGACGGGGGAAGATGCTCATCGAGTACCTTGAAGGTGCGATAATATCGCGTTTCCGAGCGCCGGAGTCGAAGGTTCTCAAGATGCTCACGTTTGTGGGGGTCGTAAATGGGAATCTTCCGATAACCGGGGCCAGGCGGCGGGGGCGACGAACGGTGACGGGTGAACGGTGACAGGTGACACGTGACAGCGGGGGCATCGCGCGTCTCAGCTTTCCGTCCGGAGCTTTCAACTATCCATGCTCGGGCGGCGGCGCGGACGTACGGGGAATCGGCCGCGTTGGTCCTAGATAGTATAGATGAAGAACGGGGCGGCGGGGAAGGAAACGCGCGGATTGTTGAGGATGGGCGGATTCTGGCGGCGGCGAGCGAAGATTCACCACCGAGGACACGAAGAACACGAAGGAACCGCCCCTTGTCAGAAATCGAGCAAAGAACATCGGAACAAACCGCTCGGAAGCGGGGCCGGGCACTTGCCGGGAACGACGGAAGGACGCGAAGGGCAAAGGAAGGGATCGAGCGACCAAGGGGCGGAGGGGCCGAGCCGCAGAAGGGCGAGCAGAGGATACCGAAGGGCGAGTAACGAGTTGCGGGGAGCGAAGCGTGGGCATGGACGGGTGGTGGTGGGCGCGATGGCGGTCGGCCTGGTTGGCGGAGCGCTGGCGGGCGAAGCTCGTAACGACGGAGGGCGGTATACTGATACGAGGTTTGCGGCGGCACCGGCGAACGGGGCAGCCTGGCCGGGCGTCCGCGGAAGTAGAAGGACGCAAAGGAAGTGGGAAAACAGGTGCTGTCCGGCGTTCTTCCCGCGTTCTCCCGCGTTCTTGTGACAACAGCCATATTCGATGCGGCCGGAGCACACCCACGCGAGAATCTGCAATGCACCGATCGGATGATCAGAAGCTACTCATCAATCTCGCCACTGACCTCTTGCTGGGCGATGACGTTCGCAACCTCGTGCGCGAGGCGCGAACTTCGTTCAAGAGGGGCGTGCAGGCCGTCCGCTGGGAACCGCCGGAAGCAGCACTTCAGCATCTGACTACGAAGTTCGATGCGCAGGTGCTGCCGATGGTCGAGAAGTTGCGACCGAACGGCAAGGTCTCCAACCGGATCCGATCCTACCTCGGGCGGATGCTATTCACCCGGTTTCTTAAGAACGCCGCATGTACC
>CAIWOY010000374.1 GCA_903914415.1 uncultured Phycisphaerales bacterium
CAGTTCATGTCACCCCTGCACGACGCCGGGCACTTGTTCCCGGGGCGGCAAGTGGTGTTATTGCCGTAATAGTGACCGGTGGTGCCGCAGGCCGCCGACGTGATCACCGAGCACGTGCCGGTGACGGAGCAGCAGGCACCGGTGCACGGACTCGGCGTGCAGGTGGTGCCCGCACCCATCCATACGCTGGGCGTGGTGCAGGCGGATTGCAGCGTGACCGTGCAGCCAGTCGAGCTGCAGCAGGCACCCGTCGGGTTCGGCTGCGGGCACGGGTTCGGCGAGCAAGTCGTCCATTCGCCGTGCCAGTTGTAGGTGCAGGCGGATTGTAGCGTCTGCGTGCAACCGCCAGTCGTCGGGTTGCAGCAGGCACCCAACTGCGGGCACGGGTTCGGCGAGCAAGTCGTCCATCCGCCGTTCCACACGTTCGGCGTCAGGCAGGCGGATTGTAGCGTCTGCGTGCAACCGCCCGTCGGGGTGCAGCAGGCACCGGTCGCGCAGGGATTCGGCGTGCACGTCGTGTTGTTGCCCTGCCACGTCCCGCCGCTGAAGCTGCAGAAGTCCGCATAGTTAATGGCGCACTCGGTCCCGTAGCAGCATGCACCCTGGACGCCCGAGATCATGATGAACTCGTAGCGCTTGTTATCGGTGCACGGGAAGTCACCGTTGGCACGGAAGTCCGAGGTGACCTCGATCTGGTAGAGCCCCGCCGGCACCTCCGCCGCGGGCCTATACACCAGGTCGGTATACTCGTAAGGGGCCAGGTCGAGCTGGATACCCATCGTCTGGTCGTTCGGGTCACACATCTGGGCCGTACCACCGGGGTACGGGCCGCCAAACCAGCAGAGCCCGGTGAACTGCGCACCGAGGTAGATCGCTAAGTCGCCACCGGTGTGGGTGTACAGGTAGTGGTCGATGTCGCGATGGATGTACTGTGCATCGCTCCAGACCGCGACCGTTCCACAATACCCAGAGCCCGAGCCCGAAACGGTCAGGAAATTCCACGGCGTGTCGTTGCAGCCGCCGTCGACCGTGTCGGGCGGGTTGTTGCAATTGGTTTCATTCTCCAGGGGCAGGACCGGGTCGCAGGCGCAGAAGACGTCGTCGCACGCCGTGCCAGAGCCCGTGAAGTACCCGCCGTCGTCGCAGCACTTGACCGGGGTGACGACCTCGCACGAGTTCGCCAGGCAGCACGCGCCGACGGCGCAGGTGGTGTCGCACGACATGTAGATCGAGTAGTGGCCGCCGCAGGGGAATTCCCGCGACGTGCCGCGGAACGCCGGGCGGACGACGACATAGAAGTCGTGATACAGGTGCATCGCGTCGGGGACCTTCGTCTTGCAGAACGAGAACTCGATCGGCTCGCCGGCCCTGGCGTACACGTCAACCGACACGTCCGGGGTGACGCAGGGGTTCTGGGGGTCGGGGAAATTCCAGATCAGCACCTCGGCATCGAAATCGGCGTACGCCTGGATGTTGATCTTCCGGGCCTCGCACGACGTTCCGGTCGGGTCCAACCAGACCGGGTTGCCGACGCCGTTGGTGAGGTCCACGTAATACCAGTCGTTGTCCCGCGCGTTGGTGCCGGCAGTCACGAACGTCCCCGTCGTGCCACACCACGTCGTGTTGCAGACGAACTCGTTGGGGAGCGCCGGGTTGGTCTCGCTGAACGCGCAGCCCGAGTCGTAGTTGTCGACGAAGCCGTCGGAGCACACGGCCTCATAGTTGGTGTTTATGTTCGGGCCGCCGCAGACCCAGCAGCCGTTACCCGGCGGGCAGGTCGTGCCATCGCCCCAGTAGTTCTGGGCGGCGGCAGTGCAGCTCGCAGCCGCCGTGACGTTGCACGTCGGATGGTTCGGATCGACACTGGCGTCGCAGCACGCGCCGGTCGCCACCGTACAACTCGTCTCGGTGACCTTAGCCTCGTAGATCCTGCCCACCGGGGCCGTGCCGACCGGCGTAACGGTCAGCCAGTATTCACCGGCCGGCGCAGGGGTGATGAACACGTGTGCGTAAGCGGCGGCCGGGTCAGGGCTGCATTGGACAAAGGCGTTCGGGTCGTTGTAGGCCAAGACCACCCGGCTATTGGGGTCGCACGGATTGTTCGGGTCCGTGCCGGGCTTGATGATCTGGAACGACGCGGTGAACTGGGCCTTGACATACCAGTCCAGCTTGGTGGCCGGGGCCGGCAACACGATCCGGTACCAGTCCGGATCCAGGCCGCCCACGCCGTTGCTCCACGAGCTACCGCACACGGTTTCGTCGCAGCGAATGGTGCCGAACTCGGGGAAGGGGGCGGTCGGGTCACCCGCACAGCCGTCGTTGAAGCGGTTCGTGGTGTCGGCCGGCCCCATCTCTCTTTCAGGCACGTCGCCCCCGACGCAGATCATGTCGCAAGCCGCATAACTGTCGTTGCAGTCGACAAACAGCTTGTACCCGCCCATCGGGGCGCTATAGTCGCCTGCCTCGGTGTGCCAGCCGATGACACCGACCTGGATGAGGTACCAACTGTTCGGGTCGACCGTCCCGACGGCCCACGAGCCGAGGCCCGAGTGGTTGGGGTCGTCGTCCGTGGAGTTCAAGCAGCAGTCGAGAACGCCGGGGCAATGGTCGTTATCGCACAGCGCCGGCGTCTTCGTATTACACAGGTTGTTCGGATCGGTGCATTTGTATATCTGGATCCACGTGTCCGGGATCTGCGGCCGACTATTTGGGTCGGTGGCGGCGGTGCAGGTGCTCACCCTCACGCCCTTGGCCGTCGGCTTGAACTTGTACCACTTCGGGTTGCCGACCGCATAGTTCGCTGGCACGCAGGTCGGTTTGTCCGTGCTGAGTTCCGTGTAGGGGAGACTGAACGTGATGGCGGTCTCGAGGTGGGCGTTGCAGGATCTCAGGACGGCCGCGCTGCAGGGCCAGGTGTCGTTGGGGTCCCGCACGTCATTGACCGTCATGGCCGTGCCGTCAGCCAGGTTGGTCAGCTGTTGCGGGGCGTCAAGCTGCGTGAGAGGTTCCGCATTTGCCCCCTGGACGACGCCCTTCTTGGCGGAGAGCGGGGCGGGCGTCTGCGTGTCGGCGCGGGGGGCCGTCAGCGACTGCTGCTCGGCGCCCATCGTCTTCTGGACGCTGCCCTGCTTGGGTCCCGTCACGGACTTCTTCGCCTGGATCTGCGCCAGGGCGACGCTACACAGCACCGTGACCGCAATTCCAACCGCCACTGTCCATTTGCGCATGTTTTGTTCCTTCCTTTCAACGTGAAACGAGATGGAAGCTCATCCATTTTCATGCGTCCGCGTGTCCCGTTCGCGCCGGACGCGCCAGTCCGTCATGTCCTACCGTGTTGTTTGCTTGCTTGCTCCTCCGAGTCAAAGGGGCCATCAACGACACCGCTCATGGCGGCGACACATCGCCCATGCAGCGGCCGAACAACCTCCACACGACAATAACCAACGACATGCAAAACGGATGGGAGTGCGTGTCCCGTCTTGTCGCATCCCAAGCGCTTGCTTCGGGGACAGTTAACGCCTGTCCCCTGCCTTCCCATCGTACTAGTACTAAACAATATCGGCAAACGCGGTCCGCTGTCAAGTAAAATCGTCCGCCGCCGCGTCCCGCCGCGTGCGCTGCACCACCCCGCAAAATCCCGCGCAGTCAGGGCGAGGCTATTATCGGCCGTTGGACACCGGGAACGGATCCTCATCTCGGTCATACTCGGACGTTCGCAGACAAAGATTGAATGTCCCATAATCGAAACACCGGTCGTGCGCGCCCGGCGCCGGCGCGGATGCGCGCCAACACCGTTGACAAGCCCCGCGCCCCGCCGTTAAACCGCCCCGAAAGCCACCTGCGCCGCGCGTCGCAACGCGGCGGGCACCCACGTACGCCGACTCGGCCTCCGAAGGAGCTGAAAAATGAGCAGACACGGTTGCGGCGCAACGCTTGCGCTCGTGCTCGGCTGCACGGCGCTCGCCGCCGATCAGCCCGGCGATGCGCTCGACGAAACCCTCGCCCTCGTCGGCCTCGCCCGTGCCGATTTGGGCTGGCAGCCAAAAGGCTGGTGGCCGCGGTATCCGGATGTCCCCTACAAGCTCCGGGCGTTCGACGCGCTCTTCGCCGCGCCGCTGGACACGGTGGCGTACACGCGGGCGCTCGGCGAGACGGCCTGGGAGCGCCTCGACCCGGCCAAGCTGGACACGAAAGAACCGACCTGGGACGGCAACCTCTTTCAGGCGGTGCAGCGGCTCGGCGTGGACCCCAGATTCGGCGGCTTTCGCGGCTACAGCGCGAATTTGCGGGCGCCCGAGACGCCGCTCGATGAGGCGCTTCTCACACTGACGGCTGCCGCCGGGCGTGCGACGGAGAGCTGGTCGTTCGGGCGCGAGCTGCCGTACCCGAAGCTGCGCGAAGAGCTCGCCGCGAAAGTCCGCGTGCTGCCGGACGGCGTCAGCCCGATCCTCGGGCAGTTCGTGCTCAACGTCGTCGATGCGCACCGCTGGGCCGAGCTGGCGTTCCGCAAGGTGGACACCCGCGAGCGGCGCGTCGTCGCGGCACGGTACAGCGTCGGCGAAGAGATGGTCGATGCGTTCGACTATTGCCCGCAGATCGACGACCTGGCGCGCACCTGGGACGAGGCCAGCCTCTGGTACGCAGGGCAAAAGTGCGTGCAGGCGCTCGACGATGCGCGCGTCCAGTTGAAGAAGCTCGACCTCAAGGACGCACCGGATTTCGCGTTCGACTGGGAGTCGCCGTGGGGGTGGATTCGTGTGCGCGGTGGCGGGAACGACCGCGTGGACGGCACGGACGCGCTGCTCATCGTCGATCTGGGCGGCGACGACGTGTACACCGGCGGCGTGGCCGCGTCCACCGCTGACCGGCCCATCGGCCTCTTGCTTGATATGGCCGGCAACGATACCTACACGTCCAACGTGCCCGCCCAGGGCGCCGGGCTCTGCGGCGTCGGCCTACTGATGGATGTCGCCGGGAACGACCGCTACGAGGCCCGCCACTACGCGCAGGGCGTCGGGCAGTTCGGTCTCGGGCTGCTGGCCGACCTGGACGGCGACGACACGTACTTCGTCCAGTTCAGCGGGCAGGGTTGCGGCTACTTCGGCATCGGCCTGCTGTTCGACCTGGCCGGCAACGATCAGTACAAGATCTGGGGCGACGGACAGGGCTTCGGCGGCGCTGGCGGCGTCGGCGTGCTGGCCGATCGCACCGGGAACGACCGGTACGTCGCCGTGCGGGAGCAGTCAATCACCGGCCGGCCCTCGTACCATTCGCCCGACATCGACGTCGGCGTCTCCAACGTCCAGGGCTGCGGGATGGGCCGCCGCGGCGACGGCAGCGATGGGCATTCGTGGGCTGGCGGGCTCGGGGCGCTGCTGGACGGCGCCGGCGACGACTACTACTCCGCCGGCAACTGGTCGATGGGCGTCGGCTACTGGTTCGGCATCGGCCTGCTGCACGATCGCGGCGGAAACGACGAATACCACGGCGTGTGCTGGTCGCAAGGGGCCGGGGCGCACTTCTGCATCGGCGTGTGCGTCGACGAGGCCGGCGACGACCAGCATCTGTCGGAAGGGAACTCGACCAACTCGCTCGCGTTCGCCCACGATTTCACGATCGGCATTCTGCTCGACGTGGCCGGCAACGACCGTTACAGCATCGCCACCAGCGGCCTGGGCTACTCGATCAATCGCAGCGTCGCCATGCTGATCGACCTCGGCGGCGACGACGTGTACCAGACGGACCTCGCCAAGCGCCGCGAGGCAAAACGGGGCGAGCGGCCGGGCGTCGCGATCAACGATGAGCGCTTCCGCGCCCGCGGCGGCGTGTCGACGTACTTCGCGGACACGACCTCGGTCGGCCTGTTCCTCGATGTCGGCGGCAACGACACCTATTGGGGCGACTTGCAGAACAACAGCCAGTGGCTCGACCCGCCGGATTCGCCGAACTGGGCGGACCGCAACTTCAGCGTCGGGGTGGATCGCGCGGAGGGCCGCGTGGACTTCACGCCGACGCCGGTGAAGGTGCCGTCGGGCGCGCGCCGCGAGCCGATCCGCCAGCCACACTAGCGCAGACGATCGGGGACAGCGCGCGATTCTCGGTCACGTTTGCTACCGGCGGGTCCGATTTTGCGGTAAGATTATAGAATATGGGACGTGCCCGGCGAGCTGCGCGGGTAGCGCGGACGACATAGGGCGGGTTCCCACTTCAGTGGAGGGCCTGAACATGGCCAACGGCAAGGCGCTGCTCGCGTCGGCAACGGTCCTGATGGTCGGTCTCGTATTGGCCGGCACCAACCCCGGGGATAAGGCGACGAAGGCGCGGGCACAGCAAACGCGCCAGGCCGCGCGCCGGCTCGAGGCGGGCGGTGGACCGGCGAAGCGTGGCGACGAAGCACCGGCCGTCGCGGCGATTGGGTGGGGGGAGAACGCCGTCCCAACGGTCAAGCCGGGGGAGGCGGCCGCCGACGCGCCGCGCGTGGGCGACAATAACAACTGCAACATGGCGCTGCCGATTCCCTGCAACGGCACGCGCGACATCGTCTTTGCCGGCACATGGGTTGGCGACAGCACGTTGAGCGACCCGAACTTCAGTTGCAACTGCGACCTGTCCAACTGCTACCCCACGGGCAATTCCGTGTGGTTAAAGTACGTCCCGCAGCCGGGCGTACACGAGGCGCTGATCGACGTCTGCCAGAGCGACGCGCCGCTTCCGGCAACCTGCCTGGGAGTATATCGGCCCGATCCGAACTACCTGGACTCGAACAACCCGCAGTTCTGCCGCCACTTGATCGAGCTGGCGTGCAACCTGCGGGCCGGCTGCGGAGCGAGCGGCGTCTGCTGCGGCACATCGGCGTACACCGGGTGCAACAGCTACTATGACCCGCCGACCGGCGGCGATTGCAGCGGCGGGGCATCGAGATTGATGGCCTGGAATCTCCAACCCGGGCAGACCTACTACATCCGCGTGAGCATCCTGCCTTGGCAGTTGTCGGGTGGGCAGTGGCTCTGCATGGGAACGTACAGGGTTGGTGTAAACGCCGGTTGGACTCCCGGTGCCTGCTGCATTCCGGGGTCGGGCTGTTGCGTCCTGCATGAGGCGGAGTGTGCCGGGAGCGGGGGCACGTGGCACTGCGGGCTCTGCGACCCTGGTCCGTGCGAGCCCAATTGCCCGTGCGATCCCAACGCGTTCGCGGAGCGGGAATACGCGCCGGGCGACTTGGGGCTGCACATCAACGACGGCTGCTTCGGTACCGGGGTCCTCCCCGCCTTCGCCGCGATCCGCTGCAACGAGGCGATCTGCGGTTCATCGTGGTATTTCGACGCGACGAATCACGACGAGGATTGGTACAAGCTGGTTGTGCCGGGGACCAGCAACGTCAAGCTGGACTGGTACGCGAAGGCCCACTTCAAGGCGTCGCTAAAGATCTTGAAGCCGGGGACTGACCCCAACAATCCGTGCACCGGCTACACGGTTGTGGCCCAGAACGACCCGAACGCCTTCGTCACGTGCAACACCGACCCGAACGCGATCGCTTCGCACGCGATCATTGCCAGCACGCCGCCCGGCGAGTACTGGCTGACGATCGCGCCGGCGGTGGAAACCCCGCCCGGGTACATCTACTCGGCCAAGGTCATGGAGACGGCGTGCACCGTGGCGACGGGGGCGTGCTGCGACTCCACTAACCCGAGCAGTCCGACGTGCAGCCTTACGACCGCCGCCGCTTGCACCGGCGCGGCGAGGCACTATTGGGGCGACGGGACGACGTGCCCGCCGGAGTACGGCTGCTGGGTCTGCCCCGCGGGCGCAAACATCAGCCCCGAGGGCGTGTGCTCCGACGGCTGGTCCGACACTTACGACTCGGGCTGCGCGGCCGGCGACACCCCGGTCATCCCCAACGAGCTCGTCTGCAACACGACGTGGTGTGGCACGTCGGGGACGTTCGTGACTGCCGGCACGAACGCGCGCGACAACGACTGGTATCTCGTGGACCTCACTTACAACACCAACAACCCGAAGTGGCTCGACGCGACCGGAACGTCGTGCGAGGCCCGGCAGATCAACATCTCGGTGTACGCCGAGTTCGATGCCGAGGTGCTAATCTGGAATTTGCTCACGCCGCAGAACCCCTGCGCCGGCACCGTGGACACGTCGGTTGACGTGTTCGGCAAGGCCGGCCAGGTGATCGAGTTCTCGTTCTGCAAGATCAAGGTCCCCGACTCGAACCACACGTATGGCGACTTCTTTGTCGTCGTCCGCCCGGCGTACCGCGGCACGTCGCGGGAATACGCCTGCGGCAGCCACTACTGGATCCAGATGCAGTGCGCCGGCGATTGCGACGTCGGCGGGTGCTGCACGGCCACCGGCTGCGTCGAGGCCCAGACCTACGCCCAGGAAATGGCGAGCCGCCGGGATGTACTCACGCGTCACGAGAATGAGATACGTGTGAAGCTCACGGATACCCGCACGGACGTGGTCAAGTACCAGGAGGCTGTCGCCAACGCTGATGCCCGGCGCCACGCCTGGCGTGTACGCGACCCCGGCCTTGGCGGCCAGTTCGGGCATTAC
>CAIWOY010000375.1 GCA_903914415.1 uncultured Phycisphaerales bacterium
CGCCGTTCCGGCTTCTGGAGCTGGCTCCGGGCGCCATTCGCCGATCACACCGCGCGATTCCCCAAAACGGCGCTCGCCGCGTAAGTGAACACCGAAAACGGACTTCTACAACGGACTGCTGAGGTGCTCGCCTTGTCACTTTGTCACCTTGTCACCCGTGTCCCCGAAGATTGCCACCCCGCCGCACGCTCAGAACGCGTCCGAAACCAGTTTTTTGACCCCATCAGCCGAACATTGCCAACGGGGGGGTAGCGCACCGTAGTGAAGTTGGCATTCTTCACCCCCCGCCGCTCCAGCGGCCTTCGTGTCGTCCGGAACTCCGTCACCCGCCTGGCGCCCTTGGCGGCCTTGGTTGCTCCGCGGCTTCCGCGGCCCGTGGGGCGGCGCCGGCTGCGGGCGAATCCGCCTGGGGTACGAGACGCACCGGCAGGGCCCCGCCGCCCGCCACGCTGAGCGTGCGCTGCGGAAACGGAATCTCAACGCCGTGCGCGCGGAAGACGCGGGCGATCTCGAAGCGCACCGAGGTCGTGAACCGCCCGCGGTTGGCGGCGTTCTGGAACCAGGCCGCGATCTCGAAATCCAGGCTGTTGGCCCCGAACGCCATGAACCACACCTCCGGAGGCGGGTACGGCAGCACCAGGGGATGCTGCTTCAGGATGTCCGCCAACAGCCGCCTGACCAGCTCGACGTCCGTGCCGTAGGCGACGCTGACCGGCACGTGGCCGCGCAACTGCGTGTCCCGCAGCGTCCAGTTCGCGACGTTCTGCGTAATGAGGTCGCTGTTGGGAATCACCAGTTCGACGCCGTCGCCGGTCTTGATCGTCGTGGAGCGCATGTTCACGCCCGTGACTTCGCCCAACTCGCCGTGCACCGCGATGAGATCGCCGATGCGGACGTGCCGCTCGAAGAGGATCATGAGGCCGCTGATGAAGTTGACGAACAGCGGCTGGAGCCCGAGGCCGATGCCCAATCCGAGGGTGCCGAGGACGACCGTCAGGGCACCCAAGGGGACGCGCAGGGCGAAGAGCGCAAAATAGAGGCCCAAGAGCACGAGAAAGTAGTGGAGCACGGTGTTGATCGCGGCGCGCGCGCCGCGATCGATTCCGGCATACGCCGGGTAGACCCGCGCGACCAGGAAGGCGCGTAGCCCGCGCGACACCCACCACGCAGCCACAACGGACAGAATGGCCGCGAGCACGCGCGCCACGGTGATCGCCGGCCGGCCGGCCGCCGCGTCCGCCGCCACGACGGGATAGGCCAGCGCGGCCTCGAGCTCGACGGCTGTGAGGCCCCAGAAATACAGCACGAGCAGGAGCGCGGCCGCCGCCACGCACCAGCGGAAGACGCCGACCGCCAGGCCGAGGCCCAGGTTCCTGCCCTCGGCGGCGCCTGCGGCCGCCTCTGGCGCGGGCGCCGGCTCCGGTAGCTGTGGCTGGCGTTCGGCGGGGGGCTCTTGAAGCCGCAGCGTCAGGTCGCTCACGTAGCGGGCCACGAGCTGCGCGAGCGTGATCGTGGCGACCGTCTCGACCACTCCGGCGATGGCGTACGTGACCAAGGCCCCGTAGCCGGCGATCTCCAGGGCGAGCAAGCCGAGCAACCCGGCCCACAGTAGCCAGTAGGCCGCCGAGATCAGTCCGAAGACCCAAGGATGCCGAACTTGCTCGGGCCGTCCGGCCACGCGGAGCACCAACTGCCGGCGCAATCCGAACGCCAGGACCAGCAGCAGGGCGACGATGCGAAAGCCGTTCCACAAGCCGACGCGCGCGGAGTAGCTCCAGTCGAGCGCTCGCAACAGAAGCGGGACGGGCACGAGCAGCACCGTCGCGACCCACAATGCCAGCGCCCAACGCCGGTAGTGCGCCGCGACGACGTTGCTGCACCGCAGCAGCCGCTGGCGGGATTTGCCCGGCAGGAACAGCACCCGGATAAGGGCCTCGCTCAAGACCACGGCGAGCAGAAACGCCAGCGCCGAGAGGATCGCCGTGGCCGGCAGGTTGACCACGCCGTAGGCCGGGACAAAGATCGCCGCGGCCGCGGCCGGCCACGCCAGCGGTGCCGTGCGCCCCACGAGGCGCGCGACCAGGAGGTGTAACCGATCGGCGATCGGGGCGCGCTCGTCCTCCTGAATCGACTTGATCTCCTCAAATCGTTTGACGACCGCGTGGGTGTAGCGGCGCGCGCGCCGGCGGACGGCGATGGCCAGCGCTTCCACGCACGCCAGCGTCACGAGCAACCCCACCCACTGCACGGGCGAGATGCCCCGCGCGGTATCGCGAAGGGCCTCCCGAGTCTGTGTGCGCTGGGCCTGCTCCGCCGTCCAGTCTGCTTGCAGCGTTGCCGGCCGGTACGTCCACAGCGGCCGTTCCGGGACAAACAGGTAGCGCCAATACAACCGGCTGCGGTATTGCTGGAGGTCCGTGACAAACGCCGCAACGGAAGTGGTGGCGTCCTGCAGCCGGGCGGTCAGCTCGGTGGCCTCGGTGCGGGCGGCCTGAGCCTGCTCGACGTACTTGGTCTTGAACTGACTGTACTCCGGGTTGTAACGTTGGACGCGCGTGTCTTCCGGGTGCTCGCGCAGGTAGGCGTTCAGTTGGTCGTTCAGCGTACGTTCCAGGGGGCGAATCTGATCGTCGACCGCGTCGATCCTGGCCACGATGTCCTGCTGATTGTCCGCGCTCTCGTCGAGCAGCCGACGTTTTACCGCCAGCTTGTGTTGCCACTCCGCAAGGGCCGCTTCCACCTTTCGGTAGCGCTCCTGGATCTGATCGCTCGGCCGCCGCTCGAGCGATTCCATGAAAAGGACCCACACGGCGCGCTCGTTTGTTAGCGTCTGCTCCAGCCCGGCCGCGGTGGCCTGCGTAAAGCGTGTGCGGATGCCTTGCTCACGTTTCTCCAAGTCCTCGCGCGCTACCAGCTCTATCTCGGAGAGCTTCCAATAGGTGATGGAGTACGGTGCGGTGGTTTGCGGGTGTCGCTCGGCGAACTGGAGCTGCGCTTCGATCCGCTCGCGTTCGCTCCGGGCGTGAGTCTGTTGCAGCAGGGCCTTCCAGTCCGCGAGCGCAGCCACCAGCGCCTGCAGGATGGGAATGCGGCGTTCCTCTCGGTTCTGAACGATGGTGTCGCGCTCGTCCAGGAGTTTTCCGCAAGCTTCCTGGAACAGCGGCAGGCTCGCATCGAGCTGCGCCCGGCGAGCCTGTTGGGCAGCGCGGCTGCGCTCCTCCGCGGTCTTCGCGGCGTCGAGTTGACCCCGTAGCGAGCCGCGTTGTTCCTCGAAGGCCGTGTACGCTTTCTGGACCGCAGCCGCCACCTGCTGCCGCCGCTGCGGCGCGTCCGCCAGGGCTTTGGTCCGCTCCGTCTGGAGCGCCGTGCGCCGGTTGAGCTCCTGGTTCTGCTCCTCATACTGGTCCGCGGCTTTCTGCAGGTCGTCGTCGGACGCGTACGGCGGCGGATCCGCCAACTTCGCCTCCAGCTCCTTCGTCTCCTGCTGCAGCGCGGCGAGCTCTTTGGCGAACGACTCGATCCGCTCCGGGCTCTTTAGGTCGCCGATCTGGTTGCGGGCCGACATCTGCTGGTCGATCTGCACGATGAGCGTCTGGAGCGCGGAATACAGATCCAACGCCGTCTTCCACGCGGGCTCTGGCTCGGTCGGCTGACTGGCCGGTTGTGAGCCGGCCGGCTGCGTCGCCGGCTGGAGCCGGGCCAGCTCCGCGGCCCACTCGTCCCGTAGCGTCTTCAGCCCTTCCAACGTGTCCGGCAACTTGATCGGTTGAGCGGTCGTTTCCGGCGACGCCGGAGCGGTGTCCGTCTGGGCGCCGCCAACCCGCGGCCCGACGGCCGCCCACAGCGCGACCAGCACGCCCATTCCGAGCTGCACCCGTCGGGAGACGCCCCAGAAACGCCTCCGTCGTTCGATGTTCATCGCAGCCTCCTGTGCGCGAGTACCGCCCGCGGCGGCACGCTCGCTGCAGGGCGAAGACAACGGCGTATCTCCCTTGCGGCGCGGGGAGCCCACAGCAGGCCGTGGGCCCTGCCGCACGGCAAAGAAGGAAGGTGAAGAGTGTACCGCTCCGCGCCTCAGGATTCACTCGTGAGGCCGGCCGGGCGGTGATTATCTCGCGGGCCCCCCGGGGGGTTCCGCGCCGACGGGAGGGATGGTCCCCCGTCATCGTGCGCGCCGCTGCGAAGCCGATGAGTCGCACGGCGGGTGAATGCGGCGCCCCGCGCCCCCTCGGTCGCGGTCAAACCAGCCGGAATCCGCCGGGATCGCCGGAGCCAACCGCGGCTCGGCCCCGCGAACCACCGGCGCTCAGGCTGGCGTGCTACGACCCCGTCAGACTGGCGGGCAGCGTGGCACAATCGACCTGCACGCCGTTCTGGTAGCACACCGTCTGGGCGTGCCCCGAGAAGCTCAGCGCCCCCAGGACCCAACCGGCCGTGAACGACACCGCAGGATCCAGCAACGCCAGACACCCGGTGCTGAGCCCCAGCGAGGCCAGCAAGAGCAACACAATGACAACACGCATGACGGCGGCAGGCTTCACGGTCAGTCTCCTCGTGCAGTTCGCGCCAGGCGGGCGCGAGCCACTATTTCGAGCGGCAGGGGGCTGGGTGCTACCGGCGCCGGTGGCGTCATACACGTCGCCCCTGCAGCTTCAGCCCGACCAAGCCAAACAGGGTGAGCAGGGGCGTCAGCCCAAGCGGTCCGCACCATGGGACGAACATCCGCACGACCTGGACATACTCGTCGGTCACGTCGGCGCTCGCGGGGGCGGAAGCGTCGACCGGCGCGGCAAGCTCCGGGCTCGCGGCCGCCGCGGTAATCTCCAGCGTTCCCGCCTTCGAGGCGCGTAGCTCCAAGTCGATGCGCAGGTCGTCGCCAGCGTCGACGTCGCCGACCTGGAGGTGAATCACTCCGTTCTCGACGCTTGCAGCCAGCGGCGCCGCCTGGGCGGCCCCCGGGGAGAGCCACCAGGCCCCGACGAACTCGGTGTCGGGCGGCAACGAAACGGTGACCTCCACGTTCGTCGCGCCGCCGTCGCCGACGTTGCGCACCCGCACGCTACAGTCAATCGTCTCGCCGACGAGAACTTGCTGCACGTCGGCTTCGATGAATACCTGGAGCTGCGGGGCCAACGGTGGCGGCGGCGTGCCGCCATCGTCCGAAGGCACGCTGGCATCCTGCGGAGCGTCGGCGGTAGTGAAGTTGACCTCGCTGCTGTACCCCGTGCCGGCGCTGTTGATCGCGTAGGCCCGGACGTAGTAGGTCGTACTCGGCAACAGCCCGGTCAGGCTGCTGGCAAAGCTGCCGGTACCGATACCGTCGATGGTCTTGCCGTCGCTGGGCGTCGGCGATCCGGTGATATTCCAGCACACGCCGCGGGCGGTGACCGCGGCCCCGCCGTCGGCGAGGACGTCCCCGCCGGACGTGGCGGTGTCCGCCCCGATGCCGGACGGAGTCACGGTCGTAATCGTGGGCAGCGTGGGCAGCGCGACGAACGTGATCTCACTGCCATAGGCCGTGCCGACGCTGTTGGTCGCATAGGCGCGGACGTGATAGGTCATTCCCGGCAAGAGGCCCATGATGTTGCTCGCGAACTCGCCGGTGCCGGCACCGTCGGTCGTTTTGCTGTCACCCGTGGTCGGCGACCCGCTCCTATTCCAGCACACGCCGCGGACCGCGACCGCCGCACCACCGTCAGCCGTGACGTTCCCGCCGCCGACGGCCGTAGTGGTGGCGATACTCGTGACGGGCAACGTCGTCACGGTCGGAACGGTCAGCGTGGTCAAGTTAATCGTATTCGAATTGGCGCCCGTACCGCTGCCGTTGTAGGCCCGCACGCGGTAGTAGTACGTCGTGCCCGCAGCCAGATTGCTGTTGACGACATAGCTGGTCGCCGCGCCGACATCGAGGCTCTGGTAGCCCGTCACAAAGCCGGTGAATCCGCTGTTGGCCGACACGTCCAGCCGGTATCCCGTCGCGCTGGCCGCGGTGTCCCAGTGGGCGGTGAAGCTCGTCGGTGTCAGGTCGGCGGCCGCGGTTGCGACCGGCGCCGGCGGCAGCGTGATGAAACTCACGTCGTTCCCGTATGCGGTGCCGACGTTGTTGGTCGCGTAAGCGCGAACGTGGTAGGTCGTACCGGAATTCAGCCCGGTGATACTACTGGTGAATTCGCCGGCCCCGGTGCCGTTGGAGGTATTGGGGTCAGCGATCGTCGGATTGGCCGACGTGCTCCAGCACACGCCGCGGGCCGTGACCGGCACGCCGCCGTCGGACGTAACGTCGCCGCCCGACGAAGCCGACACGGCCGTAATACCCGCCACGACTGCGGTCGTCACCGTCGGCGCTGTGCCCGCCGTGAGCGTGACATCCCGGTTCGCCGTGATCTGCGTCGGCGGATCGCCGGGCATGCCGCCATATTCCGCGACATATCCAGTCAGCGTGGTGATTCCGTTCAGATCGTTCCACTTGCCGACGCCGTCGGTGGAAAAAATCTCGGTGTAGTCTTCACCGCCCAGGTTGTTGGGCTCTCCTGTGTTCCAGTTGGTGAACTGACCGCCAACCGGCGTGCTTCCACTGGAGAACTGGGTCCCGGACTCCGGGCCGGTCACCCACCTCCAGGTTCCCTCTACAGCTTCATCGCTGCCGCCGATCCACGCGTCCGCCGCCAGTTTCTGCCGGATGAAATCGTTCTCTGCCTGCGACGTGATGGTCGCGAGGTAGCCCTCCAGCCCATATAGGGTGCGGCCTTCCGCGGCGGTCTTCGCCGTGGACCACGTGCAGGTCACAGGCACGAACTCGTAGAAGTGGCCGGTCTCCTCGCAAGGGATGGCGGTTCCCAGCGTGAATGTGATCGTCCGCGCCGCGAGACTGCCCGAGGTCGTGCGGAACGTAACGGTCCGTAGCAGCGTCTGCCAGTTGCTTGCGCTGGCCGTCCCGGAGAACGTGAGTACGCCGCTCGTAGCGTTGTAGGCAGCGGACACGCCCCCCGGCAAGCTGCCCGTATACGCCAGCACATCCCCGGTCGCGAAGTTCGAATCTACGGCGACTTTGAACCCTGCGATACTCCCGCCGGCCACCGCCACATTGGGGTCGATGACCGACGCCGGCCCGCCGGTGACAAACCCAGCGCTCCCGCCCGACGCAGTGATGCTCTCGCTGGACGCCGTGTTGAAGTGCAGCTCGTTGCCATAGGCCGTGCCGACGACGTTGGTGGCGTACGCCCGGACGTAGTACCGCGTACCCGCCGTCAGGCCGGTCAGACCGCTCGTGAATCCCCCGGCGCCCGTGCCGTTGGCGGTGTTCGGATCGGCGATCGTCGGATGGGCCGATGTGCTCCAGCACACGCCGCGCGCACTGACCGTCGCTCCGCCGTCATCGGTCACGTTCCCGCCGCTGGTAGCCGTTATGGTTGTGATCCCTGACACGGCCGTCGTGGTCACGGTCGGTGCGGTGGCCGGTCCTGCCGTGTAGATGTACCCGCCCGTGACGGCGGCCGCCAGCTTGGTGCCGTCGCTGGACGAGGCCGTGCGCCACCAAACTCGTGACCCCGCGCTCGTCTGTTCGGTCCAGTTGGCCCCGGAGTTTGCGGAGACATAGACGTACCCGCCGTTGACAACGGCTGCCAGCTTGGTTCCATCAGCGCAGGTAGCCAGCGCATACCAGGCGCGTGCTCCGGCACCGTCGCGGACGGTCCAGTTGACTCCGGAATTCGTCGAAGTGTGAATGTATCCATCCCGGGTGGCGATCGCCAGCTTGGTGCCGTCGCTGGACATGGCGGCGGCATACCAGTTTCCTACGCCATAGTCTGAATTGGCGGTCCACGTCGCTCCAGAGTCCGTCGATGTGTAGAAAAACCCGCCGTCGACACCGGCCAATAACTTTGTGCCATCGCTCGAGCAAGCGACGGCATACCAGCAGCGTGAGCCGGAGGCCGTTTGCTCGGTCCAGGTCGCTCCGGAATCGGTTGAGGTGTAGATGTATCCGGTGCATGTGCCGGCCGCCAGCTTGACGCCGTCGCTGGAGGAGGCGATGCAAATCCAATTCCGCGACCCGGCGGCGGTCCGCTCGGTCCAGGTAGCGCCAGAGTCCGCCGAAGTGTAGACATACCCAGCGTTCACTACCGCCGCCAGCTTGGTGCCATCGTAGGATGAGGCTATGCGCCGCCAGGCGCGCGAACCGGCGACCGTCCGTTCGGTCCAGGTAGCCCCGGAATCTGTGGAGGTGTAGACGTACCCGCCGTTGACCACGGCGGCCAGCTTGGCGCCGTCGCCGGACGAGGCGATGCCGATCCAGCTTCGCGACCCGGCGTCCGTTCGCTCGGTCCAGGCGTATCCCGCAACGACCGTCGATGATCCCGTGATGATCGTCCTTTGCTCGCCGTAGGACGTGCCTATCGCGTTGGTGGCGTAGGCGCGGAAGTAGTAATGCGTGTTCTCGTCAAGTGCGGTGGCGTGGCTGGTGAATACGTCAGTCCCGGTGCCGTCGGTGGTGTGGCTTCCGGTCGCCGTCGCCGTACCGGTGGTGTTCCAGCAAATGCCGCGGGCGGAAACAGTGGCCCCGCCATCGCTCGTCACGTTTCCTCCGGCGTCAAACCCGGTCGTGCCGTTGAGCGTCGCGGAGGTCGTTGTAACGGTCGGAGCGATCGGCGGCCCGGCGGTATAGATGTAGCCGCCATAGACTACGGCGGCCAGCTTCGTAGCATCAGACGAGAAAGCCAGGCCGAACCACTCCCGCGACCCCGCGCCGGTCTGCGAGGTCCACGTTACGCCAGAATCGGCCGAGGTACGGAGGTATCCGCTCATAGGCCGCGCGGCGAGCTTCGTTCCGTCCGCTGAACAGGCCAGACCTTCCCAGTGGTTAATGCCCGCCGCCGTCCGCTGGGTCCAGGTTACGCCGGAATCACTGGACGTGTAGATATAGCCGGCCCAGTACCCCGTGGCCAGCTTGGTTCCGTCCGACGAGGACTCAATGTTCAGCCAGGCTCGCGAGCCCGCCCCCGTTTGCTCGGTCCAGGTCGCGCCCGAATCGGTGGAGGTGTAGATGTAACCGGGCTGAACTACCGCAGCGAGCTTGGTACCGTCTGACGATGAGCAGAGGCCGTTCCAGGCCCTTGAGCCGGCGACCGTTCGCTCGGTCCAGGTGGCCCCGGAGTCGGACGAGGTGTAGATATAGCCGCCGTTGACCGCTGCGGCCAATTCTGTGCCGTCGGATGAGGAGGCGGCGCGCATCCAGCCCCGCGAACCCGCGCTCGTTCGTTCCGTCCATGACACGCCCGAGTCCGTGGACGTGTAGATGTATCCGCTCATAGCCACCGCGACCAACTTCGTGCCGTCGTAGGACGAAGCGAGACCGTACCAGTTTCGTGAGCCCGCCACCGTCCGCTCGGTCCAGGACGCGCCCGAATCGGCGGACGTGTAGATGTAGCCGCCATAAACCGCCGTGACCAGCTTGGTCGCATCGGCAGAGCTGGCGCTGGCCACCCAGTTCCGTACGCTGGCGGTCGTCTGCTCGGTCCAGGCGTAGCCCGCGACCGGCGTCGATGAGCCCGTGATGATCGTCTTCTGCTCGCCGTAGGACGTGGCTATGCCGTTTGTGGCGTAGGCGCGGAAGTAGTAGTGCGTGTTCTCGCTGAGGACGGTGGCATTGCTGGTGAAACTGCCGGCGCCGCCGCCGTTGGTGGTCTTACCGTCCGCCGTGGTCGGCGTACCAGCGGTGTTCCAGCAAATGCCGCGGACAGTGACGCTCGCACCGCCGTCGTCGGTGACGTTGCCGCCGGCGTCGAAACCGGTCGTGCCGCTCAGTGTGGCAGAGGTCGTCGTCACCGTGGGAGGACCGACAAGCTCCAGGGCACCGATGTCAACATGCGGCCCAGCGATTCGAGGAAACCCCGGGCCGCGTTGATCGTAGGTCAGGCCGCCGGCGGCGGTATCGTCGCCGGCATCGACCGCCGGGCTCGCGCTCTGCTGAAGCATGCTCTGTGTCGGTCCGCCGTTGCTGGCCAACGCGCCCAACAGCGGGTCGCCCGCGAGCGTTCCCGTAAGATTGAAGGTGCAGCCGCTGCCGCTGTACGTGCGGACAATGTTCTTGACACCGGTAAACGTAGCGGTGTTGCCGCTAAGATCAGTCACCGCCGTGTCGGACTGCCCGAGAATGCAGTTGTCGATTCTGTGAGCGGTGCCGTAGTAGGCATAGAAGTCGCGACCACCATCGGCGGCCGTATTTGCGGACAGCGTGGTATTCAGCAGAGTGACAGTACCATAGGAGCTGAAAACGGCGCCGCCCAGTCCCTGTCCGGCGTTGCCGCCACTTCCCCCATAGGCACCGTTGGCGGTGAATGTGGAGTTCGAGACGCTCAACGTCCCGCTTTCATTGAAGATGGCGCCACCCATGGCGGCGCCGCCGCCGCCGTAGTAGCCACCGTTGCCTCCGCCGAACGTGCTGGTGCCCCGGTAGCCA
>CAIWOY010000376.1 GCA_903914415.1 uncultured Phycisphaerales bacterium
GCGGCAGTTGCATGCACGACAACCGCCTCGCCGCGGCGCTGCGTGCGGCGGGCCGCGACATCCTGCTCATCCCGCTCTACACGCCGCTGCGCACGGACGAGACCGACGTAAGCCACCCGCGCATCTACTACGGGGCGGTAAACGTATTCCTTCAGCAGGCGACGACGTTCTTCCGCCACACGCCGTGGTTCGTGGACCGCCTGCTCGACGCGCGGGCACTGCTGGGCTCGGTCGGCCGGCTGGCGGCGCGGACGCGGCCGGAAGTGCTCGGACAAATGACGCTGGCGGTGCTGCAAGGCGCGCACGGCCCGCAGCGCAAGGAGCTGGACAAGCTGATCGCCGGTCTGCGGCGTCTACAGCCGGCGCTCCTGCAACTGCCGAACCTGATGTTCGTGGGCGTGGCGCGCCCGCTGAAGGCCGCGCTGGGGGTGCCGGTGTTGTGCGGCCTCACAGGCGAGGACGTATTCCTGGACCGCCTGCCGGAGCCGTACCGGCGGCAGGTGTTCGACCTCATTCGGGCCGGGGCGGCGGACGTGGACGGGTTCGTGGCGCTCACCGAGTACTATGCGAACCACGCGGCGGAGCATTTCGGGCTGCCGCGCGAGCGCGTGCACCGCATTCCGATGGGCATCCGGGCGACCGAGTTCGCGGGTCCGCGGCCGGCGACCGCGGGGCCGCCCACGATCGGCTATCTGGCGCGGGTCTGCCCCGAGAAGGGGCTCGCGGAGCTGGGCCGTGCGTTCGCGCGCTTGCGGAGCGCGGGCCGGGCGTGCCGGTTGCGAGCCGCGGGTTACCTGGGCCCCGCAGACCTGCCGTACCTGGCGGCGGTGACGGACGAGCTGCGACGAGCCGGCTGCGGCAACGATTTCGAGTACGTCGGCGAAGTCGCGCGGGCACAGAAGATCGACTTTCTGCGGTCCATCGACGTGCTCGCCGTCCCAACCGTGTACCCGGAGTCCAAGGGCTTCTATGTGCTCGAAGCCCTGGCCGCCGGCGTCCCCGTCGTCCTGCCGCGGCACGGCTCATTCCCGGAGCTGAGCGCGGCGACCGGCGGCGGGCGCCTGCACGAGCCCGGCGATATCGAGGGTCTTGCGACCGCGCTCGGCGAACTGCTCGACAACGAAGTGCTCCGCCGGCGGCTCGGCGAAGTCGGCCGCGCCGCCGTGTTGGACCGGTTCGGGGCAGAGCGCATGGCCGCGGAGGCGTGGCGGTTGTACGAGCGCATCGCGGCGTCGTCCCAAACGCCTCCCGCCGCCGGCTGATTGCGACTCCTGCTACCGGTTCGGAAACGCGCGCCCTGGCGTGCCGTTTTCCGTATAGTACGCCCACGGAATGACGAGCATGTTGACGGCCGAGGCGATCTGCAAACGGTACCCGACCCGAACCGGCGAGCTGGAGGTGCTCCGGGACGTGTCGCTTGCGCTCGCGCCCGGCCAGGCGGCGGCCGTGCTCGGCCCGTCGGGCTCGGGCAAGAGCACGCTGCTGAACATCCTCGGCACGCTCGAGCCGCCCACGTCCGGCCGCGTGCAGCTCGACGGGCGTGACGTGTTCGCGCTGCCGGAGCCCGAGCTCGCCCGCCTCCGCAACCGGCAGATCGGCTTTGTCTTTCAGGACCATCATCTGTTGCCGCAGTGCTCGGCGCTGGAGAACGTGCTGCTGCCGACGCTCGCCGGCGCGGCGGCCGCGGATGCGCTTGACCGGGCGCGGCAGTTGCTCGAACGAGTGGGTCTGGCCGGGCGACTCGATCATCTCCCGGCGGAACTTTCCGGCGGTGAGCGGCAACGCGTCGCGCTCGCCCGGGCGCTGGTCAACCGCCCCCGCCTGGTCCTCGCCGACGAGCCGACTGGGAACCTCGATCGCGCGACCGCGACACACGTTGGCGACCTGTTGGCCGAGCTGCCCGCCGCCCACGGAGTCATTTTGGTCGTCGTCACGCACAGTGAGTCGCTGGCGCGGCGATTCGAACGCCAGTATGACCTGGTCGATGGCCGGCTCGCCGCCCGGTCGTAAACGCCGTCTCCGGCGGCAAGGACATGAGCGTTGACCGTGTGGACCCTGCAACGCCGCAGCCTCGTTTATCACTGGCGGGCGCACGTGGCCGTGGTGTTGGGGGTGGTCGCGGGGACGGCGGTGTTGACGGGCGCGCTGCTGGTGGGCGACTCGCTGCGCGGCAGCCTGCGGGCGTCCGTGCTGAGCCGGCTCGCCAACCTGGACTGTGTCGTCCAATCCAGCGGGTTCTTTCGCGCCGACTTGGCGCGCGAGATCGCGGCCCGGCCCGAGTTTTCGCGCGACCGCGGCGCGGTCGAGTCGCTGATCATCGTCCGCGGCAACGCCAGTCACACCGGCTCGGGCGCTCATGTGCGAAACGTGAATGTCTTGAGCTTCACCGCGCCGTCGCTAGAGGCAGAGGCGCCCACCCGTGCCCGCCAGGTTGCCGGGCACGCGGTCGTCCTGAACCGGAACCTGGCTGACGAGCTTCGGGCCATGCCCGGCGACGAAATTCTCCTGCGAGCCGCCAAGCCGGCCGCAATCTCGCGCGAGACGCTCCTCGGCCATCGTGATGACGCGCTGGTCACGCTGCGGTTGAGCGTCGTGGCGATTCTCGACCGAGACGAATTCAACATCACGCTGAATCCGTCGGAGATTCGCCCGCTGAATGCGTTCGTGCCCGAGCGAACTCTCCAGCGGGCGCTCGGACAGCCCGACCGGACAAACACGCTGTTCGTGACGGGTGGGCCGCGCGGCGGACGGGACGCGGCGGCGGTCAGCCGCCTGATGGACATGCTCGGGGAGTGCACGACGCTCGCGGATTTCGGGCTCACGCTCCGCCCGGATGAGCGGCACGGCTACGTCGCGCTGGAGAGCGACGCGTTCTTGCTTGCCCCACCGGTCGAGGAAGCGGCGCGCGGCGCGGCGAAGGCGCTTGGCGTCCCGGCTGCGGGCGTGCTGGCCTATCTCGCCAACAGCATCGCCGTGGAAACGGGGCCCGAGGCCGAGGTGCCGTACTCAATTGTGGCGGCGATCGAGCCTGGGCCGGAGTTGCTCGACGGTCTGACCACGACGGACAGTGGCCCCGTGCCGACCTGCGCGTCGGGCGACATTCTGCTGAACGAATGGACGGCGCGCGAGCTGCACGCGCGGGTCGGCGAGCCGATTCGCCTGCGCTACTGGCTGGCCGGCCCGCCGGGGCAGCTCACCAGCGAAGAGGGCACGTTCCATCTGCGCGCCATCCTGCGGATGCGCGGAGCCGCGCTCGACCCCGGGTTCGCGCCGCCGTACCGCGGCATCACCGACGCAACCACGTTGACGGATTGGAATCCGCCGTTCCCGATTGACGTGCACAAAATCCGTCCGCAGGACGAAGCGTACTGGCAGACGTATCGCACCGCGCCGAAGGCGTTCATCTCCCTGGCGGACGGCGAGCGGCTGTGGGCCCATGACCGCGAGCGGTTCGGCCGCTTAACGTCCCTGCGTTTCTACCCGCGCGCCGGGCAAGCGCCCGCAAGCCTCCAACCCGAGGTCGAGCAAGAGCTGCGCCGCGGGCTGGACCCCGCCCGGCTCGGCTTCCGCATCGACGCGCTCCGCGCGCGGGCGCTGGCCGCCAGCCGAGGCACGACGGACTTCAGCGGGCTATTCCTGGGGTTCAGCCTGTTCCTCATCGCGGCGGCCGCCATGCTGGTGGCACTGTTGTATCGGCTCGGCGTCGAGCGCCGGGCGCGCGAGATCGGCCTGCTGCTCGCCACGGGTTTTCCGCGGCGGCAGGTCGCGCGGCTGCTGCTCGGCGAGGGGTTGGTGGTTGCGACGCTCGGCGCGGCCGTCGGGCTGCTTGCGGCCCGCGGATATGCGGGGCTGATGCTCGCGGGCCTGCAGAACTGGTGGGCGACCGCACTGAACACGCCGGTGCTCGAACTCCACACGCGCCCGGCCAGCTATGTGGTCGGCGGCATCGCC
>CAIWOY010000377.1 GCA_903914415.1 uncultured Phycisphaerales bacterium
ACTTGCACGCCCGCCGGACGTGGGACCGGCTTTCCCAATCATGCCTCGGGCTCTCCTTCCTGCCCCACGGGGCCTTCCCGGAGGGAGAGCCTACGCCGTCCGGCAAATCCGTAAACGCCGGATCGCTCCGAAGCTCTTCGGGGCACACGGCCAGAGGCCGTGGGTTTAGAAACGTGCTAAAGGTTCTACCGCACGCCGTTTTACCGGCGAGCCAAGGAGCCTTCATCCCAATCTGATTCATGGTCGGAAACGCCTCCTACAGCTCCGGGCCGCCGTCATAGCGGCCGTAGACGGATTCGAGCGTGTGCATCATCTCGCCCACCGTCGCGAGGGCCTCGGCGCAGTCGATCAGGTGCGGCATGACGTTTTCGCCGGCCGCGGCGGCGTCGCGGAGCTTCTGGAGGGCCGCGGCGTGGCGCTGCTTGTCGCGCGTGGCCTTGAGCTCCTTGACGCGCGCGACCTGGCCGCGCTCGACGTCCGCGTCGATCTTCAGGGTCGCGATGCGCTCGAAATCGTGCTCCACGTACTTGTTCACCCCGATCATAATCCGCTCGCCGCGGTCAAACTCGGCGCCGTACTTGGCGGACGAATCGGCGATCGAGCGGCGGATGAAGCCGGCCTCGGTCGCGGGCAGCACGCCGCCATAGGTCTTGTAGATGTGGTCGATGACTTCCTGGGCGCGGCGTTCGACCTCGTTGGTGAGGTTCTCGACGAAGTAGCTGCCGCCGAGAGGGTCGACGGTGCGTGCGACGCCGGTCTCGTCGGCGATGACCTGCTGGGTGCGAAGGGCGATCTTGACGGCGTTCTCGGTGGGCAGGGCGAGGGTTTCGTCCATGCTGTTGGTGTGGAGCGACTGCGTGCCGCCGAGGACCGCGGCGAGGGCCTGGTAGGCGACGCGGATGACGTTGACCATCGGCTGCTGCTCGGTAAGCGAGACGCCGGCGGTCTGGCAGTGGCAGCGCAGCCACCAGCTCCGGTCGTTTTTGGAGTGGAAACGGTCGCGCATGATGCGGGCCCACATGCGGCGGGCAGCGCGGAGCTTGGCGACCTCCTCGAAGAACTCGTTGTGGATGTCCCAGAAGAAGCTGAGGCGAGGGGCGAAGGCGTCGATGTCGAGGCCGCGCTTGAGCGATTCCTCGACGTAGCACAGGCCGTCGGCGATGGTGAACGCCAGCTCCTGCGGGGCGGTGGCGCCGGCCTCGCGGATGTGATAGCCGCTGATGCTGACGGTGTTCCACTGCGGCATGTGCTGGGTGCAGTATTCGATCGTGTCGATGACGAGCTTGACGCTCGGCCCGGGCGGGAAGACGAACTCGTTCTGGGCGTGGAACTCCTTGAGGATGTCGTTCTGGAGGGTGCCGCGGAGGTCGTCGAGGGCGACGCCTTCCTCGCGGGCGACGCAGATGTAGAAGGCGAGCAGGATCGCCGCGGGCGCGTTGATCGTCATGCTCGTGCTGACCGCGCCGAGGTCGATGCCGTCGAAGAGCACCTTCATGTCTTCGAGCGAGGAGATGGCAACGCCGCACTTGCCGACCTCGCCGAGGGCGAGCGGGTCGTCGGAGTCGCGGCCCATGAGGGTGGGTAGGTCGAAGGCGGTGCTGAGGCCGGTTTGGCCCTTCTCGAGCAGGTACTTGAAACGCTGGTTGGTTTGGGCGGCCGAGCCGAAGCCGGCGAACTGCCGCATGGTCCAGACGCGTTTGCGGTACATGTTGGGGTGCATGCCGCGGGTGAAGGGAAGCTCGCCGGGCGAGCCGATGTCCTTGAGGAACTCGATGTGGCCGATGTCGTCGGGCCCGTAGCAGCGCTTGATGGGGATGCCCGACATGGTGGTCGGGTCGTGAGCATGGTCGGCGTGGGGCGGCTCAACCGCTCGAACCGCCGGCTTAGCACGCGGGGCACAATGGGCAGCCATTCAGGGTCTCCTGCTTGTGGGTCGTGCAAAGCTCTGCTTTGCGGGGGTAGGCAAAGCGGAGCTTTGCCCTACCGAGCTTTGTCCTACCGAGCGTCGCCCTACCGGGCTTCGGTCTGTGCTATTCTAGCAGAACCGCTCCGGTTTTCGGACGGGGCGGGGAGGCAAAAGGGCCGGGGCGAACGGAGGAGTGCCGATGCGCGCTGGACGAATCGCCGTGTGCCTGGTCGTACTCGCGGGGGTCGCGGAAGCTCTCGCGGTGGGCGACTGGCTGGTGCTTTCGCCGGTCGGGAAGGGCGGGCGGGTTCCGGTGCATACCGATGCGGTGGAGGCGGAGATTGTCGCGGGGCGCTGGACGGTGCCGCAGGCGGGGGATGAGGTCCGTGCGCCAGACGGGGCCGTCCGCAAATGGGAAGCCGCGGAGCCGGGCGAGGATGGTTGGCTGCGGCACGAGGCCCTCCAGGGCGGCTATGCGTGTTGGACGGTGGCGGCCGACGCGGACAAGACGTTGATCCTCGACGCCGCGGGGCACAACATGGTCTACGTGAACGGCGAGCCGCGGGTGGGCGATCCGTACAGCACGGGGTATGTGCAAGTGCCCGTTCGGCTGCGTGCAGGGCCGAACACGTTTTTGTTCGCGGTGGGCCGGGGACAGGTGCGGGCGAAACTGGAGACGCCGAAGGGCGACGCTGCGTTCGACACCGACGACGCGACGCTGCCGGACATCATCCGCGGCGAGACGGAGGCGCTTTGGGGGGCGTTGCCGGTCCTGAACATGACAAACGCGGCGCAGACGGACCTCGTCATCGAAGCGGCGCTGGACGATGGCGAGCCGCAGCGCAGCGACGTCCCGCCGATCATGCTGCTGACGTTGCGAAAAGTCAGGTTCCGCATCCCGGTTGCGCCGCCGGCGGCCGACGCGAACGAAGCGATGGTCGCGCTGAAGCTGAGGCGCAGCGCGGATGGTCCGGTGCTCGACACGGCGACGATCAGGCTCGCGGTGCGGAATCCGACGGACCGGCACAAACAGACGTTTGTCAGCGAGATCGACGGGAGCGTGCAGTATTACGCCGTGACGCCGGCGCATCCGGACCCGAA
>CAIWOY010000378.1 GCA_903914415.1 uncultured Phycisphaerales bacterium
CATCCTCGTCGCGGCTGATCAAATCGCGGATTTGGGCGCCGTCGGTAATCTGCTTGTCCTCTCTGAGCCACTTCTTGCGGCGCTTTTCATCCGAATGCACACCGATAAGGTAGAATCCGTGCGGGTAGATCGCCCGAAGTCGCTCGACTTCTTCAGGGTGCTTGAGCGAACTGATGATGTAAGCCTGTCGCGCCCGGTGTCGCGGCCTCTTGGGGTTGGCCGTCTTACGTCTTGAGTTTATGAACGCGGCGGCGCCTAAAGCCAGGATCGAGTTGTCGCCGGATCGGCTGCGTGCCGCGTCGCCCGCGTCCATCAGTGCGACCAAACGTGCGTGCTCGTCCCCTTTGGGGTGCCGCTTCGGCGCAACGATTTTCGGAATCACCTGCCGCGTGACCCGCACCTGGGCTACCTTGTAGCCGATGACCTTGAGGCGATCCCTAAGGATATCGCGGACCTTCTGGAGATCGGTCCCAACGGCACCGATCAGCCCGAGGACGAGTTCAGAGTCTGAGAATGACTTTTCGAGCACGTTTGAAAGCGCTCCGGCGGAAAGTTCTGTGTGCCAGCCACTCCCGTCTTGCTGCGCGTTGTTCTCTGACCTGCGTGCACTTGCGCAACGCAGGGGCAGGATGATGCAACTTCGGTTCGGCGTCAAGAGGCGCTCTGAGCGCCAGCGACGATCCGCGCCGGCCAGTGCGGATGTCTGACGGTCACGGCCCCGTTGCCCGGTGGCCCTGACGGCGGGGGAGTGCATTGGCACAGCGGCGCTGCCCGTGGGAGCGGCGAGTTTCCTCAAGTGGGGGCGCTCGTGCTGGCAAGAGGCCTGTCCTCCGGGGAGGATCAGTCACCGGGTTGCTCGATGTGGCCCGGCGGAGCGCGGTCCGGATGGGGGGGCGTTCGGTGGGAACCCGTCGCTGGTGCTCTGGGTGCTGATGACGGGTGCGGAGGAAACGCGAGAATGAAGGGGCAAGGGCGCGTGGGAAGGGAGCGGGGCACCTGCACCCCACCGGGGTTGAAAAGGAAGGGATGCGTAGGGCGACGTGGCCCACGGGTTCCGTTGCGCCGGGGGCGGCGGGTCGCAAACACACACGACCGGGCGCACGTTGTACGTCGGCCACGGAGGGCCGGCGCTACGGCCGCGCGAGGGCGCGGGCCGCTACGATTGCTCTTTGCCGACGTACGTTCGCGTGCGGGTGTCCACGCGGATCATGTCGCCCATCTTGATGAACAGCGGCACCTTCACCAGCAGGCCGTTCTCCAGCGTCGCTTCCTTCATCACGCTTGCCGACGCACCCACCGAATGCCCTGGGGCCGCCGTCTCGGCCACCTGCAGCTTGACGATCTCCGGCATCTCGAGCGCCAGCGCGTGCTCGTCCACAAACAGCAACCGGTACGTCTCGCCCTCCTTGAGGAACGGCTCGCAGCCGTGGAGCTGCGGGCCCGCGAGCGTGAACTCGTCGAAGGTCTCGCTGTCCATGAAGACACGCTCTAGGCCGCGGGTATAAACGTATTGCGCGTGGCGGAACGCGTGCGCCACTTCCTGGATTGGCTCAAGTTGGTCGAGGGCGCGGTCGACCTGGTGGCCGTCGCGGACATCCCGCAGGGCGACGTGCACCGTGGGCTTCTGCTTGCCGGTGTGGCGCTCCTGGAAGTCGGCGACCGCGTAGATGTGGTTCTGATGCCGGATCAACATGCCGCGCTTGAGGGGGATGTTCATGTTGCGCTCTCCGACGGGTGACGGCCTGAGCCTATTATAACGGGCCGGGAGGGCCAGATGGACTCCGGGCGCGGGCCGGTTTGACACGGCTGCCGGCCGGGCCTAGTAGTGGCTCACAAGAACGTGAACGTAATCGCCTGGGGAGCCCGTTTCGGCAGCGATTCGCACGGGCCGGAGGCCCATGCTCCCCGATCCGTAACGTGCGGTTATTTCTGAGCCACTACACTAGCTTGGTCCCGGCGGGCGCAGGGGCCGATCCGGCAGTGTGTGATCCGGGGCGACGAGGAACAAAGATGACTGCTTCGGTCTTGCTGATGTGCCTGCTGATCATCGTGGCCCGCGTGGGCGACGTCTCGCTCGGGACGATTCGCGCCATCATGACGATACAGGGCCGGCGGACGGTCGCGCTGACCGTCGGCGTGTTCGAGCTGCTCATCTGGGTCTTTGTCGTCTCGCACGTGATCCAGGACTTGCGGGCGGAGCCGATCTACGGCGTGGCGTACGCGCTGGGGTTCGCGCTGGGCACGTTCGTCGGCATGACCATCGAGCAGAAGCTCGCGCTGGGCCGACAGGTCGTGCGGATCATGACCCGGCAGGGCGGGGAGATGGCGCAGGCGCTGCGGGCGGGGGGTCTGGTCGTCACCCAGTTTGACGGTTACGGCCGCGACGGCCCAGTCCAGGAGCTGTTCATCGAGGTCGAGCGGCGAGAGGCGCGTAACGTCATTACGCAGGCCCGCGCCCTCGACGCCCGGTGCTACTACATCGTCGACGACATCCGTTTGGCGTCGTCCGCAACGGCCCGCACACGCGAGTTCGGCGTCTGGCGCGGGATTCTCAAGAAGAAATGACGGGTGGCCCGCCCAACCGGTCCTGCGCGGACAGGTAGACGATGAGCATCGACACGTCCGTCGGCTGGATGCCGCTGACGCGGGCGGCCTGGCCGACGCTGCGCGGACGAATCGCCTTCCAGCGCTCCCGGGCTTCGTGCCGTAGTTGCGGTATGGCGTCGTAATCGGTCTCGGGCGAGAGCGCGCAATCCTCCAATTCGCGAAAACGGGCGATGGCGCGCTGCTGCCGTTCGATGTAGCCCTCGTACTTGGCCGCCACGAGCGCCCGGCCCCAAACGTCACGCGCCTGCCAGAAAGGCCGCAGTTCGGGGAACCGGTCGAGGAAGCGCTCCCCGGTCTCGTCGGGCTGGCGGAGCCATTCGAGCAGGCTTCGCCCCTCAGACCTCACGCGGCCAAGCACGGCCATCAACTCCTCGAAACGGATGCGCTGCTGCTCGAAACGCCGCCAGCGCTCATCGCGCACGAGCCCAATCTCGCGGCCGAGCGGCGTCAGGCGCCGGTCGGCGTTGTCGTAGCGGAGGTGCATGCGGTGCTCGGCGCGCGACGTGAACATGCGGTAGGGCTCGGTCACGCCGCGGGTCACAAGGTCGTCGATCATCACCCCGATGTAGCCCTGGTCACGGCGAATCGTCACCGGCGGTCTCTCGGCCACGAACCGGGCGGCGTTGATGCCGGCGACCACGCCCTGCCCCGCGGCCTCTTCATACCCGCTGGTGCCGTTGATTTGTCCCGCGAGGAACAGCCCCCTGACGCGTTTCGTCATGAGCGTGGCGTCGATCTGCTCGGGCGGCACGAAATCGTACTCGATGGCGTAGCCCCATTGGACGATGCGCGCCCGCTCAAGACCGTCGACCAGGTGCACCATCTGCTCCTGCACGTCGCGCGGCACCGACGTGCTGACGCCGTTGAGGTAAATGCGGTCGCTGTCGCGGCCCTCGGGCTCCAGGAAAATCTGGTGTCGCTCCTTCTCCGGGAAGCGGACGATCTTCGTTTCGATGCTCGGGCAATAGCGGGGGCCGACGGACTCGATCTGACCGGTGTAGAGCGGGGCGCGGTGCAGGTTGGCCCGCAGCAGCTCGTGAATTCGCGGATTGGTGCTCGTCAGCCAGCAACAAACCTGCGGCTGCGTGATGGTTGTCGTCATGAACGAGAACGGGGCGGGGTCCGGATCGCCGGGCTGCTCGCGGAGGCGCGAGAAGTCCACGCTATCGCGAGCGACGCGCGGCGGGGTGCCCGTTTTGAGGCGGCCGAGGGTTAAGCCGAGGCCGCGGAGCGAGTCGCTGAGCCGCGCCGCGGCGGGTTCGCCGATCCGCCCGCCGGCGCTCTGCTCTGCGCCGGTGTGCATTAGGCCGCGGAGAAACGTACCGCTGGCCACGACGACGGCCGTGGCGGCGATCCGACGGCCGTCGTTGAGCAGCACGCCGGTGACGCGGGATTCGGCCGCGGGGTCAGTCGCGGGCTCCGCGCGGATTTCGTCGACGCCGGCCTCGATGATCGTCAGGTTCGGGCAGTTTTCGAGGTAGCGGCGGAGCACGGCGACATAGAGCCGACTGTCGGCCTGGGCGCGCGGCGCCCACACGGCGGGGCCCTTGCGGCGGTTCAACATGCGGAACTGGATGCCGGCTTCGTCGGTGACGAGGCCCATCAGGCCGCCGAGGGCGTCGATCTCGCGAACGATCTGGCCTTTCCCGAGGCCGCCGACGGCGGGATTGCAGGACATGCGGCCGATGGCGGCGCGGTCGTGCGTGACGAGGATCGTGCGCGCACCAAGATTCGCGGCCGCCCAGGCGGCTTCCGCGCCGGCGTGTCCGCCGCCGATGGCCAGGACGTCGCACGAAATCTGCGTCATCGTAGCGCAATTGTACTCCGCTCGTGGTCGGCGCTCGCGTGGGGCCTGCCCGGCGGCACGGGACAAATGCGCGGGGCCGTGATAGCATCGCAGAAACATGGTCAAGTTGGGCGGTGTTGCGCCGCGTGCGACGTTGGGCTGAAGATGAAGGGTGGACGATGAGATGAGCGTCGAGCAGGCGGGTGGACACAATACGCCGGAAACGGCTAAACAGGGGGGTGCTGGCGTGGTGAAGGCGCACACGTTCACCGACGCGATCGTGCGCGTCTTTCTCAACTCGAATCTGTCGCTCATTTTGATCCTGCTGGCCGCGTTACTCGGGCTGGCGGCGCTGCTGATTACGCCGCGGGAGGAGGACCCGCAGATTGTCGTTCCGTTGGCGGACGTGTACGTGAGCTTCCCGGGCCATTCGGCGGGCGAGGTCGAGCAACTCGTCGCGACGCCGCTCGAGAAGCTCCTGTACCAGATCGACGGCGTCGAGTACGTCTACTCGCTGTCGCGCGAGGGGCAGGCCATCATCACGGTCCGCTACTACGTCGGGCAGGACCGCGAACGCAGCCTGGTCAAGCTCTTCAAGCAGATCAACGCGAACCTCGACCTCGTGCCGCCGGGCGTGACCGGCTGGGTGGTCAAGCCGGTCGAAATCGACGACGTGCCGATCGTCACGCTGACGCTGACGAGCGCGACCGCGGACGAGTACGCCCTGCGGCGCGTCGGCGAGGAGCTGGTCCAGCGGCTGGCGGCGGTGAAAAACGTCTCGCGGGCGTACGTGGTCGGCGGGCCGCCGCGGACGGCGCATGTGTATCTCAATCCGGACCGGCTGCAGGCGTACAGCGTGTCGCCACTGGAGGTACAGCGGGCGATCGCGGCCGCGAATGTCACGCAGACGGCGGGGGAGTTTGCCCGCAACGACGACGTGCTGCGCGTCGAGGCGGGGCGGGGGCTCGTGCACGCGGACGAGCTGAAAGAGCTGGTCGTCGGCGTGTCCGGCGATCGGCCGACGTTTCTGAAGGACGTGGCGGACGTGGTCGATGGGCCGGCGGAAGCCGTGAGTTACGTGCGGCACGGCTGGGGCCCGGCGCGCGGGTTCATGCCGCATCCGGCGTTTCCGGGGACGCTGGTGGGGCCGGCAGCACCGCCGGCGGGGGCCGTCGACCGGTCGCAGCCCGCGGTCACTATCGCGCTCGCCAAGAAGAAGGGCACGAACGCGGTCTGGGTCGCGGAGGACGTGCTCAAGGAGGCCGGGGCGCTCAAACACGAGGTCGTGCCCGACAACATTGAGTTGGTCATTACGCGGAACTACGGATTGACCGCGGATGAGAAAGTCAACGAGCTGATCGAAGCCCTCGCGATCGCGATCTTCATCGTCATCGCGCTGCTGACGCTGGGGCTTGGCTGGCGCGAGGCGCTGATCGTGGCGGTGGCGGTGCCGGTCGTGTTCGGGCTGACGCTGGCCGTCAACCTGCTGTTCGGCTACACGATCAACCGCGTGACGCTGTTTGCGCTGATCCTCTCGCTGGGGCTGCTGGTCGACGATCCGATCGTCGACGTCGAGAACATCGCTCGGCATTTCGGGCTGCGCAAACGGGCGACGCGGCCGGTTGTGCTCGAAGCAGTGGCGGAAATCCGGCCGCCGCTGATCACGGCAACGCTGGCGGTGATCGTCTCGTTCCTGCCGATGTTCTTCATCACCGGCATGATGGGGCCGTACATGCGGCCCATGGCGCTGAACGTGCCGGTGACCATGCTGATGTCGATGGTGGTCGCGTTCACGATCACGCCGTGGCTGGCGTATCACGTGCTGCGGCGGCATTACGCGGGCAGGGACCAAGGGACCGAGGGCTTGAGGGATCGAGGGGTGGGCATGAACCCCCCTCCCGCTCAGGGAGGGGTTGGGGGAGGGTCAGGCGCATCGTCGGCCGCAGGTCCGAACCCCTCTGTAGTCCCCCCTGAGAGGGGGGACAGAGGCGGTGCGGTGCATGAAACCCACGACCTGGAGAAGCTCCGCAAGAGCCGGCTGTATCGCGCCTTTTACCCGCTGATGGCGCCGCTGCTGCATTCGCGGCGGGCGGCGTGGATGTTCCTGGGCATCATGGCGCTGCTCATGGTGGCGGCGGCCGGGCTGGCGGCGTGCCGGGCCGTGCCGCTAAAGATGCTACCGTTCGACAACAAGAACGAATTGCTGCTCGTGCTCGACCTCGACACGGGCACGACGCTGGAGCGCACCGACGCCGCCGTGCGCGAGTTCGAGCGCTACGTGGCGGCCGTGCCCGAGGTGACCGACTTCACGTCGTACGTCGGCGTCGCGTCGCCGATGGATTTCAACGGGCTCGTGCGGCATTACTACCTGCGACGGGGGGACAACGTCGCCGAGCTGCGGCTGAACCTGGTGGCCAAGAAGAACCGCACGGTTCAGAGCCACGCGCTGGGGCTGCGGATGCGGGACGAGCTGACGGCGATCGCGGAGCGGCACGGCGTGCGGCTGAAGATCGTCGAAGTGCCGCCGGGGCCGCCGGTGATTGCGACGATCACGGCGGAGGTGCGCGGGCGGCCGGACCAGACGTATGAGGAACTCATCGCGGCGGCGAAGACCGTCCGCGCCCGGCTAGAACGCGAGTCGGGCGTCGTAGACGTGGACGACACCGTGGAAGCGGACAGCCGCAAGCTCGTTTTCGTGACGGACAAGGAGAAGGCGGCGATCAACGGGGTGACGACGGCGGAGATTGCCCAGACGATCGGCACGGCGCTGGGCGGGGCGACGGACGGGGCGCTGGAGCTACCCGGGGAGCGTAACCCGCTGCTGATCGAGCTGCGCTTGCCGCGGGCGATCCGGTCCAGCCCCGATGATCTGGGCCGCATCAACGTGAAGGGGCCGGCCGGCAACCTGGTGCCGCTGGCGGAGCTGGGGCACTGGGAGGAAACGTGGGTCGACAAGACGATTTACCACAAGAACCTTGAGCGGATCGTATACGTCTTCGCCGAGACCGCGGGGCGGACACCGGCCGAGTGCGTTGTCGACATCGAGGCGGATCGAGCAGCATGGGGCCACTTGGCCGTCGAGCACCCAACCTCACAGCCCACCGTAGTGAATGTCGGCAGCGGGCTCGTTGACCTCGGTTGCCCGGCGCGCGGGATGCGCTGGCGCACATTCCTGAGCAACGGCGGCGGGATCGGGTGGTCCGTGCCCGACGGCATCCGCATCGACTTCTCCGGCGAGGGCGAGTGGAACATCACCCTCGACGTCTTCCGCGACCTGGGGCTGGCGTTCGCGGCGGCGCTGGTCGGCATCTACATCCTGCTCGTCGCCCAGATGGGCTCGTTCGTGCTGCCGCTCGTCATCATGCTGGCGATCCCGCTGACCGTGATCGGCATCATGCCGGGCTTCTGGTTCCTCAACCTCTTCGCGCATCACGTCGGGCCGTACGCCGACCCGGTGCTGTTCACGGCGACCGGGATGATCGGAATGATCGCGCTCGCGGGGATCGTCACGCGCGACTCGATCATCCTCGTGGATTTCATCCACCTGTCGCTGAAGCGCGGACGCTCGCTGTTCGACGCGATCATGGAGAGCCGCGTGGTCCGGCTGCGGCCGATCCTGCTGACGACCGGGGCGGCGATGCTGGGGGCGGCTCCGATCACGATCGACCCGATCTTCTCGGGGCTGGCGTGGGCGCTGATCTTCGGGCTGCTGGCCTCGACCGTGTTCACGCTGTTCGTGATCCCGGTCGTGTACTGGCTGCTGTACGAGAAGAAGCCGGGACACGGGCTGTCGACGGCGAGTGACGCGGCGTATGCGTCGGCATCCCCGCCGCGGGATACAATAGTGCGGGAGGGCGAATGTGCTGCTGGTGCCGGCCGAGCGCTGCCGCCGAAGAGCGATTGAGGCCGCCATGCCGACGTATGAATATCGAGCCGTGGACGTGCAGGCCGCGTGCGAGCATTGCCGCGCGCGGTTCGAGGTGCGCCAGTCGATGCGGGACGAGCCGCTGCAGAAATGTCCGCAGTGCGGCGGTCGCATCGAGCGGCTGATCTCGGCGTGCGGCATCAGTACGCGCCCGTCCGGGCATGCGATGCTGAGCGACAAGAACCTGAAAGCCAAGGGGTTCACGAAGCTGGTCAACGAAGGCGGGGGCAAGTTCCGGCGGGTGACGTAGGCACGAACCGAGTGCCGTGCGCGAAGGCATGGTCAATGTGTCCCCGGTGCGCGCGGGTCACCGCCCGACGCGCGCCGTCAGTGCCGCACGTACCCGAGCAGGAACAGGAACTGGTTTTGCGTGATGACGGGGATGTACATGCGCTGGGCCTGCTGGACGAGCGCACCGAACTCGCCGGATTGCAGTGCCTTCTGCTGCGCCTGGTCCTTGACCACATCGCTGACAGGGACGCCGGCGGGCAGGGCCTGAGCGCTGGGGGATAGGCCAATGACGACGAAGTCGACGGACTCGTCGAGCTTGTCGACCACCTGTCCGCCCCATTGCCGGATCATGTTCGTGACCTGCTCGCCGCCGTCGAAGTCGACCTTCCCATCATAGTTTAGGTCGAAGTCGCCGCGCACCACGAACTTGGGCTTGCGGTTCCGCTCGTACGCGATGTTGACGATGATGTCGCCTTCGACGACCGGCTCGCGGGTCGCCTGCCCCGGCTCCGGGCGCGTGATGCGGCACTCCGACGTGTCCTCCATCACGTTGACGACCTCGATGGAAGCCTTGCCGCGGAGATCCGGCGGGGCCGGCCGCATCGGGGCGAAAACCTCGAAGCCCATGCCGACCTTGATCTTGTCGCCGGTACCGAGGTTGATGTAGACCACGTCGCTCCCGGGCACCGCGCGCAGGATGCGGCCGTCCGCCTTGGTCAGGATCGCCAGCGGGTCGAACGTGCTGGGCTTGAGGGCCTGGATCTGCTTTTGCAGGGTGTCGACGATCGTCTGCTGGCGGCCGATCTCGATGTCCTTGTCGCGCACGACGGAGATGCCCTCGCGCTCCATCGAGACGACCTGCGTCTTGAGGGCTTTGGCCGTCTCCTCCAGCGCCTCCACCTGCGTTTGCTTCTGCCGCACCGCCGTGGTCTTCTCGTCCTCCAGCGCCCGGAGCGTGTTACGCATCTCCGCGACCTGGGCGTCAAACGTGTCCCGCGTGACCTTGAGCTGCTCGGTCAGCCGGTCCTTCTCCGCCCGCAGGTCGGTGACGGAAGCCTGGGCCGCGTCCGCTTCGTCCCGCGCCTCCGTGTGCCGTTGATCCAGCTTCTCCACCGCCGTCAGGAGCGTGTCCGCCGGGTTGACGGTCCCCGGCTTGCGGTCGGCGATGCCGGTCAGCGTCGTCTTGGCTTTCTCGAGGATCGTCGGGGCCACGTCCTCGGCCACCCCGGTCGCCAGCGTCGCCAGCTTGCGGAGGCTCTCGTCCATCACGGCGAAGACCTTGCCGTCCCGGCGGGCCTGGGCCTCGTCGACGTAGTACGCCGGGGGGTTGCCGTACCGCGCGATCTTCCGCTCCGCGTTCTGGGCGGTGTTCTCCGCGGCCTTGTTGTTCACCAGTTGGAAGATGAACAGGCCCAGCGACAGCATCCAAAGGATGGCGAAGACGATGACCCAGTACAACAGAGTGGATGCGCCGCCGTGCAGGGTGGCAGGACGACCGGCCATACCAGGCTCCTACAAACTCATACCGGTCACACCGCGCGTGCCCGCCGCCGGCAGCGGGATCCGGCGGTATCCATATACGGTCACGCTGAACCGCGAGAGTATGAAAGATCGGCCCGTGGTTGTCAAAACCAAAACGCCGCACCCGTCCGGGCGATCCGGGCGCCGGCCCCCGCGGCGCTTGACCGCCGCCCCCGCCCCGCGGGATGATGTCCCCCGGCAGTCTGTCGGGACCACAACGCCATGAGCAAGCCCGCCAAGCGACTCAAGTTCGAGGACGCCATGCAGCGGCTCGACGCGATCGTCGAGGCGCTCGAGTCCGGCGAGATCGGAATCGAGGAATCCATCGCCCGGTACGAAGAGGCGATGACCCTCGCGGCCCAGTGCCGGCAGATCCTCGACGCGGCGGAACAGCGAATCCAGCAGATCCAGCTCGACGCAACGGGCAAGCCGCAGGTGACGCCGTTCGAGCCGTCGGCAGAGGAGCCAGCGGCGGCCGAGGAGCCCCCGGCCTAGGGCGGCGATGGGGCGATCAGGGTGCCGGGGATGACGCGCGTTCTGAGACCCATTTTCGCTACGCTGCGCGACCTGGGCTGCGGCGTGCTCGACGCGACGCTCCCACAAACGTGTGTCTCCTGCGGCGTCTGGCTGCCGGGCGGCCACGGGCTCGCGTGCGCGGGGTGCCACACGGAAATCGCGACGGCGTTCCTGCGGCCGGGCTGTCCGCGCTGTGGGCGGACGCTGCCGCGGGCGTCAATCCACGAGGACCACTGCGCCCGCTGCCGCACCGAGCAATTCTGGAACGTCGCCGGCGTCGCCCGCGTGAGCACATACGAACCCACGATACGCTCCATCGTCCTGGGCCTGAAGTACCGTGGGCAAGAGCGGAACGCGCACTACCTGGCGGAGTGGCTCGCCGCCGCCCTCCAGGATCGCGGCTGGCCGGACGGGCTCGACGCGCTGGTGCCCGTGCCGATGCACTGGCTGCGGCGGTGGCAGCGGCCGTGCGACCACGCCCGCGTGCTGGCCGAGGCGCTCGGTCAGCGGCTGAAGACCCCGGTCGTGCGGCTCGTGCGGCGGGCCCGGCATTCGCCCAGCCAGACGGGGATTTCGTCCAAGGCTCAGCGGTTCGAGAACGTCAAGGGGTGCTTCGCGCCGGCGCGCTGGCGACGGCCCGACTTCACCGGAAAGACGGTATGCATCGTCGACAACCTCATCGCCACCGGGGCCACGGTGCATGAGGTATCGAAGGTGGTCCGCCGGCTGGGGGCGCGGCGAATCTACGCCGCGGTCATCGCCCGCGCGGCGGCGCCGGGAGATCCCGTGGCGAGCCTGGTTCCAGCGGACCTTGAAGTGCCTCCCACATCCTGAGCACATCGCGCAGCGCGCGGACGTCGTGCGTGCGGACGTACCGCACGCCGTGGAGCGCCGCCCACAGCTCGGTTGCCAGCGTGCCGGCAAACCGCCGCTCGACGGGACGCGGCGCCGTCGCACCTCCGAGCACGGCGCCGATGAACGACTTCCGCGAAGTCGACACGCAAAGCGGAAGACCGAGGGCGGCGAGTTGCGGCAGGCTGCGCAGAACCACCAAGCTCAACGCCGGGTCGCGCCCGAGAAAGAAGCCCATGCCCGGGTCGAGGACCAGTCGCGCGCGGCGCAACCCGGCCGCTTCGAGCCCCGTGACACGCTGCTCGAAGAAGGCGACCATGCGCTCCACGATCGTGCCTGGATCGGCGTCGGCGCGCTCCGCGCGCGCACCCG
>CAIWOY010000379.1 GCA_903914415.1 uncultured Phycisphaerales bacterium
GGGGAGTGTAGGCCGCTACATCACGCTGGGGGCCGTGTTCACGAAGAACCCGGACACCGGCGACCGCAACGTGGGGATGTATCGCGTGCAGCTCTTCGAGCCGAAGCTGGCCGCGATGCACTGGCACGTGCACCACGACGGCGCCCGGCATTTCCGGCTCTACCGCGAGCGCGGCCGCCGGATGCCGTTGGCGATCGCGCTCGGCGGGCCGGCCGTGCTGCCGTACGTCGCGACGTGCCCATTGCCGCCGGGGATCGACGAGTGTCTTTTTGCGGGGTTTTTGCAGGGGCAGCCGTTGGAGTTGGTGCCGGGCGTCTCGCAGCCAGAGATCGAGGTGCCGACGACCGCCGAGATCGTGATCGAAGGCTACATCGACCCGGCGGAGGACCTGATTCTCGAAGGGCCGTTCGGCGATCACACGGGGTTCTATTCGCTCGCGGATTACTACCCGCGCTTCCACGTCACCGCCATTACGCATCGGCAGCGCCCGATCTACCCGGCGACGATTGTCGGCAAGCCGCCGCAGGAGGATTTCTGGCTCGGTAAGGCGACGGAGCGGATTTTCCTCCCGGTTGTCCAGATGATCGTGCCGGACGTGCTCGACTACGACCTGCCGACGTTCGGGTGCTTTCACAACTGCGCGTTCGTGAAGATCCGCAAGGAGTACCCGTACCAGGCCCGGCGGGTGATGCACGCGTTGTGGGGCGCGGGGCAGATGGCGCTCACGAAGATCATCATCGTCGTCGATGCGGACGTGGACGTGCACAATCCGGACGACGTGCTGTTCCACGTCGGCGCGAACGTCGATCCGCAGCGCGACATCGAGTTTGTCCGCGGCCCCGTGGACATTCTCGACCACGCGGCGCCCGTCTGCGGTGCCGGCAGCAAGATGGGCATCGACGCGACGCGCAAGCTCCCCGGCGAGGGCACGGTCCGCGCCTGGCCGGCGGAATTGGAGATGACGCCGGAGGTTAAGGCGCTCGTGACGCGGCGGTGGGGGGAATACGGCTTGTAGCGCTGCGCATCGGCGCCTCGCATCAGAGCCCCGAGCGCAAGCGAGTGGGTTGCCGGCCGTCCGTCCGAATAAGGGAGGTGCGACACATGTCCGAGCCGCTTGCCTTCTTCCTTACGTGGACCCGCTACGGCACGTGGCTGCACCGCGACGAGCGGGGTTCGGTTGACGACGACCACCGGGTGTGTGGCTCGCCGTTCAAGTCGCAGGACACGCAGCGAGAGCGCGACGAATCCCGACGGCTGCGCAATCCGCCGGTCGCGCTGGACGCTGCCGCACGGCAGATCGTGCACGCGACGATCGTTGCGCACTGCGCGTATCGGAGGTGGGTGATCCTCGCCTTGAACGTCCGCAGTAACCACGTGCACTTGGTTGTGGAGTATGGGGGCGTGCCGCCGGAGACAATGCTGGCCCAGTTCAAGGCTTGGACCACGCGTCGCCTGCGCGAGGCCCGCTTGTTCGGACCGGGCGCCGTGATTTGGACGCATCACGGGAGCACGCGTTATTTGTGGAATCGCGAGGGCATCAAGGCGGCGGTCGAGTACGTTACGGACGCGCAAGGCGTAGACCTTTCGTGAGCCCGTCCGGCAACCCACTCGCTTGCGCTCGGGGCTCTGATTGCGCGGCGCGCCTATCATCTTCTCCGTGTCGAAGGGCAGCCGTTCGGGCGACGGAGGACAGCGCTCATGCAACGCATTGGAGTCATTCTCATGGCCGGAGTGCTGGCGGCGCATGCACGCGCGAAGATCGTGACTGAGGACGCTCCGTACCAGCATGGCGACGTGGCGTTGGAGGGCTACCTGGCGTACGACGACGCCGCGAAGGGCAAGCGCCCCGGCGTGCTGATCGTCCACGAGTGGTGGGGGCTCAACGACTTCGCCAGGCAGAAGACCCGCGAGTTGGCCAGAGCTCGGCATGGAAGGCGTCGGCTATAACAAGCCGGCCGCCGAGCGGTCGTGGCGGCACATGCGGATCTTCTTCGACGACGTGCTGGGGCCGACCGGCAAGTGCCCTGCAAATCGCGGCCGCTACGCCTTTGCCGGGCTGGCTGCCGCGGCGGCGCGTGGGGAGCGTTTTTCGTCCGGATCGATCGCATCCACGAGCGCATGATCGCTCGGAAAGCGCGCCCGCAGGGCCGGCAGAGCTTCCTGCAAGGCCCGAACCTCGCATTCGTGGAGCTTCGGCGTGACCTTCTTGAAGTCCGCCAGCCAGTCCGTCCACCGCGGCAGCGGCACCCGGACATCGCTGCCCAACGCGGATAGCCGGACCGAAACCTCCTCGACGCCGCGGTTCGGGTTCACGGACACGTAGACGTGCTCGTCGCGATGGACGGACCACCAGAAGGGGTTCCGGCGGTTGGCCTGCATCCAGGCGTTTACATAATGCCGGGCGAAGCGCGGCCGCTCCGGCCACTGCGCATAACACGGCCAATGCACCGGCGTGTTGCAGAGCGGCGTGAGCGGGTCGCCTTTCGGGAGGAAGTCCCCGGTCGCACGAAAGAAGCCTTCGCGGGGGCCGATGGTTGCGTTGCAGAGTCCGCACTTGATCTGGGGCGTGGGCGTCGCCATCGCAAAGCATCCTGGCCCGACGGCCGAAGGTCACGGCCAACTTGCCCGCACCACCGACCGCCGTGGACACGGGCATTATAGCCAGCCGGCGGCGAGGGAGGCCACGGACCGCAGCGGACTCCGCGGCGGCGGCGGAGCGGTACGCGGCGACCCGCGCCGCCGCGATCCTACTGGTCGCGCGGCGGCTTGCGGCCCGCCTTGAAAGTGACCTTCAGCGTCAGCTCCGCGCCCTTGCGGAGCACCTTGACGTCGACGCTGTCGCCTGGCCTGAAACCCTTCAGCGCGTCCATGTACGCGTAGATGTCCTTGATCTTGCGCTCGCCGATCTGCACGATCCGGTCGCCGTCCTGCATCCCCGCCGCCTTGGCCGCGCCGCCGTCCATGACGACGTCGGCCACGACGCCCGGCTGGTCGTCGCCGGCGACGTCGGGCGTGATGCCGAGCCGGACATTGGGCATGGCCGGCTGGCTGGTCTCGCGGCGGAGCCGGCGTTCGGCGCGGGCCTTCTCTTCGGCTTCCTGGGCCTCCTTTTCGTGCTCGATGCCCGGCTTGATCTGCTCGTCCTCGGGTGCGACCTCAACCGTTTGCGACTGGAAGGTTGGGCCGGCCTTCATGTCGGCCAGCGCGCGGACGACCTGGTGGAACACGGTCAGCAGCTTCGCCGCCCCCGGCGCGTCGATCAGCTCCCACGTATCCTCGGGCGTGTGGTACTGCTGGTGCACGCCCGTCATGGGGAAGAGGTAGGGGATGTTGCTGTGGTAGAGGCTCGCGTGGTCGCTGGCCCCGGTCATGCCCTGGGCGGCGCGGTACTTGAGCTCCGCCTGCTCCGCGGCTCGCCGGACGAGCTCGTCGAACTCCGTCGCGCTCGGGATGCCGAAGATCACGAACTTGTCCTGGCTGAGCCGGCCGATCATGTCGAAGTTGATCATCGCCCGGACGCTGTCCAGCCGGATCGTCGGATGCTCGACGAAGTGCCGGCTGCCCAGCAGACCCAGTTCCTCGCCGCTGAACGCGATGAACAGGACGTTGCGGCGCAGACCGCCCTCGCGCCCCAGCACGCGGGCCATCTCGATCACCCCCGCCGTCCCTGACGCATTGTCGTCCGCCCCGTGATGAACCAACGGCGTCTTGTCGCGTGTGCGCCAATTCGGCACCTTGCCGAGGTGGTCGTAGTGCGCCCCGACGACGATCGCCTCGTCGGTGCTGCCGTCGCCCTTGAGCAGGCCGATGACGTTGCGCGTCGCGACCTTGTGCGGCTGAATGCCGGGATTGAGCTTCGCGTGCAGCTTGAGGTCGGCGGAGAGGGACTTTCGCTCGTGCTCGAGCTTCTCCTGCACGCCGTCGAGCGGTCCCAGCCCGGCCTTATCGAGTAGCGCCTGGGCGAGCGCCCGCGACACGTGCGCCATCGGCAGGTCGTAGGTCTGGTGGCTCAGCTCCTCGTCGAAGTCGCTGAGCTTGTCCTCGAGCCCTTCCCGCCGCGGATTGACGATCAGCAGCGCCTTCGCCCCGTGCTGCGCCGCCGTCACCGCTTTCTTGCGAAACTCCGAGTAAATCGACGGCTCCTTGCCGCCGAAGTCGGCGTTCGGGTCGTCGCTCCGCGGCTCGAAGCGGAAGATCAGCAGGAGCTTGTTGGTCGCGTCGAACCCCGCGTAGTCGTTGTACTCGTGCAGATCGGCCTCGATGCCGAAGCCCGCGAACGCCAGTGGCCCCTCGATCTCCTCCGGCGCGGAGGAGGACAGCGGGACCCAGTCTTTCCGCACCGACCACTTCTGGTCGAGACCGTCAATCTCGAACAGCGCGTCCGCGTCGGCGAGCTTCTTGCCCTGTCGCACCTCAAACGACTGGAACCACGTCCCGTCGTCGCCGGCCGGCTTGAGCCCGGCGGCCTGGAACTGCTTGGCGATGTATTCGGCGGCCAGTTCGATCCCCGGCGTGCCGGGCTGGCGCCCCTCCAGCTTGTCGTCCGCCAGGTACTTGATGTGCGCGAGATACGCATCCGGGTCGAACAGTGCGGCGGCGGACGAACGGGTGGTGGGCTGCGCGCGGGCGACCAGCACCACGGCCAAGACGATCCACAAACGCCCGAGCGGGCGACGAAACACGTTCTGCATCCGAGGTCTCCTGAATGCGTCCGCGCGACCGAGCCGGCCGCCCGCATGACGGGAATAATAGCCCGCGGCGGACTCCGCGGCGTGCCCCAATCCGCGCGCCGCACGCCGCCGCATGACCACGCCCGACCCACTATACTTTCCGCAGTGGACAACATCACGCACAGCCTGCTGGGGGCCGCCCTCGCGAAGACCCGCCTGGGACAGGCCGCGCCCTTCGCGGCGGTCGCCCTTGTCGCCGCGGCCAACCTGCCGGACTGCGAGAACGCGGTCCTGGTTTTCTGCGACAGGTCGACGAAGCTCATCCAGCACCGCGGCGTCACGCACGGGCTGCTCGGCATCGCGCTCGAAATTCCGCTTTTCGCGCTGCTGATGTGGTGGCTCGGAAAGCGATTTGCCCGCGCCCGCCCGCCGGGGTCGCTTGGGGCGCTGCTGCTCGGCGTCGCGCTCGCCACGCTATCGCACCCCCTGCTCGACTGGTGCAATACGTACGGCTGGCGGCCGTGGCTGCCGTTCGACGGGACGTGGTACTACGGCGACCTGCTGTTCATCGTCGATCCGTGGCTGTGGTTGTTGCTTGGGGCGGCCGTGTGCCTGGCGGGGCGCAGGACCACGGCCGGGAGCATCGCGCTGGCGGCGTTCGCGGTTGTGCTCAGCGTCGTGATCGTGTTGAACGGCGAGCGCGGCCCGCGGGCGCTCCAAATCGCCTGGCCGGCCGTCATTCTGGCGCTCGCGCTGGCCCGGTGGAGCGGCTTTGGACGGCGGCACGGCGGCGCCGTCGTGCTGACGACACTGGCGCTGGCGGTCGCGTACGTCGGCTTTCTCGGCTGGGCGGGCCGCACGGCCTGGCGGATGGCCGAGCCGGTCATCGCCGCCCAATTGCCCTCGGGCGAGACGATCAGCGCCCACACGATCAGTCCGCAGCCGGCGAATCCCTTCCGCTGGCAGATCGTCGCCGAGACGCAGCACGCCGTGTACCGCGCCGAGGTCTCGATACAGGATGGCCCCGGCGACCCGGAGCGTGTGCCCAATCACCTGGACGATCCGCTGGTGCAGCGCGTGGCGGACTCGCGCGAAGGGCGGGCGTGGCGGGCATTCGCCCGGAATCCGGTCGCCACGATCGTCCCCGACGGCCACGGCGGGCAGCGGGTCTACCTGCTGGACGCGCGCTACGGAATGCGTCCCGGCCGCGGCTTCGGCGGCCTCTCCGTCGACGTGCCGGCCGCCGCGCCAGAGCATCCTGCGCGCTGAATCAAGCAGGGTGTGACCTCGCCGCACCGATCTGACTAACAGCTACTCGCGCATCCCCTCGACGCTGACGGTGATCTTGACGTCCTCGCCGAGGGCGCCGGGGAGTCCGCTCACGCCGTACTCGCTACGTTTGACCGTGAACGTCGTCTCGAAGCCGGCGCGGAACTCGCCTTTCATCCCGGGGCCGGCGCCGATCAGCATGACCGTCGTGGTGATGGGCTTCGTGGTGCCGTGGAGCGTCAGATCGCCGGTCACCGCGAGCACGCCGGCGCCTTCCTTCTTGACGCCGGTGCTCTTGAACGTGATGTCCGGGTACTTCTCGACGTCAAAGAACGCGTCGGATTTCAGGTGCTTGTCGCGGGCCTCGTTGTGCGTGTCGATGCTCGTGGCCTTGATCGTGATCTCGAAGGCGTCCTTCGCCGGGTCGTCGTCGTTCAGCACGAACGTCCCGGCCGTCTCGTTGAACCGGCCGTAGAAGTTCGTAACGCCGAGATGCCGGATGCAGAACGCGTTCGACGAGTGCACCGGGTCCACCTTGTACGTCCCGGCGGCGGACGCGGCCGGCTTCTCCTTGGCCGGCTGCGACTCCGCGGCCTTCGGCTTCGCCTCCTGCGCAACCAGCGCGAGCGGCAACACCACAGCCGCGACCAATACTGTGACAGCAATGCTCCAGACGTGCTTCATGGCATACTCCCTTCGTTCAGCGCGGGCCGATTACACGTGTGGATGATACGCCGATCGCCAAGACTTGAGCAACGCGGTACGCGGGCTGCCGGCGGACTGCGGCTACCTCTCCAGCCGGGCGTCGGCGAGATCCACCTGGTCGCCGGTCTTGTCGCCCAGGTCGAGGCCGACGAGCTTCAGTTGCCGGGCGCCCATGAGCGGGATATCGACGGTGGCTGGCTGGGCGGACGCCCGCAGCGGCCCGGTCGAGCGCACGGGCCGATCGTCGAGCAGCACGCACACCTCCGCGAGTCCCGTGGCAGACGCGTTCAGCCCGATCGTCGCCACAAATCGGCTGTACCCCGGCGGCAAGTCGTAGACCAGTTCGAACGGGGCGTGCGTGCCCACGCCGCGCGGATACAGGCGTTCGCCCACGTGCAGAGCGCTACCGTCGACGGAAGAATCGAAGTGCAGCCGTCCGTAGCCCTGGCTGGGCCGCACCGGCCGCAGGGTGCTGAGGTAAACCCACCCGGAATCGTGGCCGCCGCGCGGCCACAGATTCTTCGTGACCACGAAGCCGCCGGCCAAAGCGAACACGACCGCTGCGACCACGGTGAGCCGACGGAACCAGCACACCAGCCGCGACGGCTCCAGCGGATCTGGCTGTTCCAGTAACGCGACCGTCGCGACCAGACCGGGGGCGTCGGCGACGACGGGCTTCGCCGCGGGGCGTCGCGTGGCGGCCAGCCCCGCACCCAGCAGCGCGACCAGTAGCGCGGCACCGATGATGATGCTCAACGCCGCAATCTGTTCGCTCACGGCTGCGACGGGCAGCACGAGCGTCAAGTTGAGCAGGAACAGGACGGAAACGAGGACGTAGGCCCGCTCGCGCCACGGCCCGCCGATCACCCACAGCGGTAAAACCGCGAGCACCGGAAACAGGTAGCGCTCGTGCATCTGCGTCGGCAGCAGGAAGAACGCCAGTGCCAGGACGCCGGCGGCCAGCGACCGCGCCGCGGGGGATGAACGCCGGCTGTACGCCGCGAGCGTGCCGGCGACGGCCAGGGCGAACAGTCCGAGGCCGAGGCGGCGCCAGGTGAAGAAGGCGATCCAGTGTCCGCCGTCGAGCGGCGTGTCCTGCGTGACGATGGGCAGCAGGAACGCGGGTAAGGCGTCGTCGCGGGCGCCGGGATCGTCGGTCATGTACCAGAGGTTGAACGCGTGGAACGAGCGGTACGGGTACTGTCCGACCACGTTCACATACCCGCGCGTCAGCACGTCGCGGACGGTGCCGGTCGCCGCGAACGGCGTGAGCACGACCGCCGCCGTCGCCAACATGCCCAGCGCGCCGCCGGCTAGCCCGCGCCAGCGTTTCTGGCGATAGAGGTCGAGCAGCACGAGGGGCAGAAACGTCACGGCCTGCAACTTCTGCAAGACGGCGAGCGCGATCGCGACGCCGCCGAGCGTCGGGCGCCAGCGGTTCAGCGTCACGCACGCCAGCAGGACGAAGCAGGAATGCACGCTGTCGGTCTGGCCCCAGTACGCACTGATGTACAGGGTGGCGGGGTTCAGGAAGTAGAGTGCCGCGGCCGCCATGCCGCCGCGCGGGCTCAGCAGTCGCCGCCCTTCGACAAAGAGGGCCAGGGCGATCGCCACGTCGGCCAGACACGCGGGCAGCCGCAGCCAGA
>CAIWOY010000380.1 GCA_903914415.1 uncultured Phycisphaerales bacterium
GATGAGCGTCTACCGCACGCTGCGCCTCCGCGGCCACGACCCCCTGCTGACCATCGCCAACGCCCTGCGCACCTACCTGCAAACCGGCCAACTCCCGCCGCTACCCGCCGCAAGTACTGCAAACGGCTGAACTCTTACGAATTGGCCAAGAACCTGGCGGGGGAGTTCGCCGGGGCGGCACTGAAGGAGCGGAAGAAGCCAGCCGTTAAGCTCCACAAGGCCCTGGCTGCCCTGGTGACGAACCTGGAGCCGCTGTTTCAGTGGGAGGTCGAAGGGGGCACCGTCCACGCTGAACCAGTGATGCTGGCGGCGGCGGCAACGCTTGATGGGCAACTCACGGCGGAGTTTTGCGCGGCGCACGATCTTGATCCCCGGCAGATCGGCGACACGATCCTGAAAAGTCCAGCCGGGGAGAGGGCGGCGCTGAGCGAAGCGGAGTGCAGTCTGCACGATCGCCTTGTGCGGGAGGTAGTTTGCGCGGTCCTGGCCGCCGGCGAGCACTTAAAGGGGTTTCAGATTGCCAGTAAGGCCGAGCTGTTGAAGCGGCAGCGGGAACTCGGTCGGCGGATCGAGGAGGCGGTCAGGTCCCTCGGCGATGTCGGCGTCTCGGTCCAGCGCACCGAGAAAATCGTCACGCGACTGGAGGGGGCGGATGCCGAACGTGGGAGAGAATTCGAGAAGAAGTACCGGCAGGCGGTAACGGACACACTGAATGAGATGGAGTTGTTCGGCGTCGGGCTGCCGGACGACTCTCCGCTACGAAAACAGGAACTCTCGACGGCGTACATCTCGCTGAATCTTACGTCCGAGGATGGGCGGAACCTATCGGCCCCGACCGCGTTTGGGCAGGTGCTGGACAAGCTGGCGCTCGACGACACCGGGAATTTGCTGGTGCGTGGCGACGCGGGGAGCGGGAAGTCGACTCTGCTAAAATGGGCGGCGATTGAGGCCGCGCGCTCTGCCGGTTGGATGCTCGTGCAGACGTTCACCGACGTCCGGCAGCTAAGGGGCGCTCGGGTCGGCGAGGTGCGACTGAAGGGCGCGCTTGCCAAGGCGGTGCTCGAGCGCTTCCGGACCAATTGGTCCGCAACTTTTGAAGCCGCGGACTTTGTTCGCGAGTGGGTCAGCAGGATGCCATTTCTGATCCTGCTGCGCGAGTGCGTCGAGGGACGGTTGCCCAAGCCGTGCCAGTATCCGGGCTGCATTTCGACTGCGATCGGCGATCCGCCGCCGGGATGGGTCGAGAACATCCTGGAGCAAGGGCGCGCGCTGGTGCTGATCGACGGCATCGACGAGGTTCCGGCCAAGCACCGGCAGGGCGTATACAAGGGCATCGAGGACCTGCTGCGCACATATCAGAAGCGCGGGAATGTGATCGTGATCTCGACGCGGCCGCTTGTAGATGACCCTGGCTGGGTCCGTCGCTTCGGGTTCCGCGAGGCACGAATTGCGCCGCTGTCGGAGACCGACCGCAACGACCTAATCGACGCATGGCACGGGACCGTTGCGGAGGCGTTGCGAGACGGCGGACATGCCGGGCGGGCCGAGGCATTGCTCCAGAAGGCGGCCCTCCTGAAGGAGCGGCTTTCGGCCAATCCACCGGTGGCGCAGCTTGCCAGCACGCCGCTGCTCTGCGCGTTGATCTGCGCGCTGTGTGGGCAGCACAATTACGAGCTGCCGCGCACGCAGGTGTTGATCGTCGAGAAGCTCTGCGAGATCTTGCTCTACCAGCGGGAGCAGGAGTCGCTCGGGCAGGCGAAGCTCGCGCAGGTCGCCGAGGAATATCGCACGCTGACGTATGAGCAGCGCAAGGCGATCCTCGCCCGGTTGGCGTGGGAGATGATCGACGAGAACGCGCCGGTCATGGCCCGCGAGGACGTCGAGCGGATCGTTGCGGAGGAGATCAGCCGGATTCGTCGCCCCGCAGAACAGGCGAGGACGATTCTCGACGTGTTGTTGGAGCGCGGCGGGATGATCCGGCCCACCAAGGCCGGCGCGATCGACTTCGTGCACAACACGTTCAAGGAATTCGTGGCTGCCGGATACTGCCTGCTGTGGAACAAGACTAACCACCTCGCCAAGGAGGCCCTGCGGGCGGACTGCCGGAATGTTTGCTTATTTGCGGCGGGGCTCCAGCAGGCTGAGAAATACGTTACCCGGCTAATCGGGGCGATCCTGCCGGCAGGTACCGTGAGGCGCGGGCGCGCGTCGGGCAAAGGACGGAGGGCCCGGAGAGCGGAGCTGGAGCGGGCGCTCCTCGCGGTGCGCATGCGGGGCGTCGCGGTCACGCTAGAGCCGGACCTCCACAAACGTATCGACGAGCTGGAGAAGGAGTTGATCCCGCCGCGCACGTTTGCCGCAGCCGAGGCGCTGGCCACGCTAGGGGAGGAAGTCGTCGAGCGGCTGCGGCGCCGTCTGCGGATGAGTAGGCAGCGCATGGTGGCGTGTGTTCGCGCGCTGCGGCTGATCAAGACGGCGCGTGCGGTTAGCGCCCTGCGTGAGTATTCCACAGATGCCACGGACATGGGGCTGATCGGCGAACTGGCGCAGGCGATGAACCCGCTCGAAATCCCGCTTGTGCTGGCGCGGCTCACGTCGGAAGCGCCGGGCTGGAGCCTGGGTGACGACTGGGTTCCCGAATCGGTGCGGCGACAGGTCGATGACCTGGGGCCGTTGCAAGCTCGGTTGGACGCGAGCCATCTCGACCTTGCTTCTACGCGTGTCACGGACCTGCAATTGCTCGGGCGAATGCAGGCGCTGACCACGCTGGACGCGTCGAACTGCGCCGGTGTGGACGAGCGCGGGCTGGCCGAGCTGGCCAAGTGCCCGGCGCTGACCACGCTGGACGTGTCAAACTGCGATGGCGTGAACGAGCGCGGCCTGGCTAAGCTGGCCAAGTGCCGGGCGCTGACCACGCTGGACGCGCCGAACTGCGCCGCCGTGAACAAGCGCGGGCTGGCCGAGCTGGCCAAGTGCCCGGCGCTGACCAGGCTGAACGTGTCGGGCTGCACCGGCGTAGATCAGTGCGGGCTGGCCGAGCTAGCCAAGTGGCCGGCGCTGACCACACTGGATGTGTCGGCCTGCCACGGCGTGAGCGAGCGTGGGCTGGCCGAGCTGGCCAAGTGCCCGGCGCTGATCAAGCTGAACGTGTCGATGTGCGATGCCGTGAACGAGCGTGGGCTGGCCGAGCTGGCCAAGTGCCCGGCGCTGACCACGCTGGACGCGTGGGCGTGCGACGGCGTGAACGAACGTGGGCTGGCGGAGTTGGCGAAGTGCCCGACGCTGACCACGCTAGACGTGTCGCTGTGCGAGGGCGTGAACGAGCGCGGGTTGGCCGCGCTGGCCAAATGCCGGATGCTGACCACGCTGGACGTGTCGGTCTGCGCCGGCGTGAACGAGCGCGCGCTAGCCGAGCTGGCCAGGCACCCGACGCTGACCACGCTGAGCGTGCACCAGTGCCCCGGCGTGAACGAGCGGGGACTGAAGGCCTTGGCGAGCAGCCGCTCGCTGCGGCGAGTAATCCTCGCGTCGGCGCGCGCTGCCGCCACGCTAAGGCGGTTGAGGCCGGATTGGGAGGTGGGCTGACGCAGGGACGTTGGCCCGTGTGCGGGCAGTATGAGCCGGAGCGTCGGGAGCGACGAGGCGGACGCCCCGTCCGGTGTTTGGGAAAGAGGAGGACGGGGGGCGTCGTCCGGGGGTTCCGCCCGCCGTGACGGGCTCCACCCCCCCGGCTACACTCGGTCGTCGCTCCGGGACTTCGATGCGCGCCAGGTTCTTGACGCAGAACCCGTCAGCGTTCTTCTCTGTGTCTCGGTGCCTCTGTGGTTTTTCCGCCCATCTCCGCCGCCCGCCGCCAAACTCCGCCAACCGCCAACACCATCGCCGCCTCGCCTTGCTTTCCTCCATTCCTGAGTAATACTATCAGTGCTCACGCAGTGCCAGAGCCTGCCTTGACGGCCCGCTCGGCGGTGTGGCACCGGCCCCCAGCCGGTGAA